>JBIIFU010000087.1:0-3013 GCA_044237035.1 Crocinitomicaceae bacterium | reverse complement strand
CAGAGGATGAAATTGCAAATTCTTTGTTTCATTTGAATTTATTGGCGAGCTCGGTGAATTGAAAAGATGTTCAAAACTTAAGATTGAATACATTTTATTTATTTCCACTTTTTTCCTTGATGAAAAAAGTGGAGCAAAAAAATCCCCGCCTGCGGCCGGCAGGAAGACTTTGGATTTTTCTGGGTTCGGCGACATATTTTCTAATCATAATTATTATTCTGTCCGAACCCTTTTCTGCTCCTTCTGAGTTTCTGTTTTATCTGTGATCCTTCGGCTTCATCTAAAACCACGAAACTCAGTTCGATTTGAAAATCTAAAAATCCAAGGTCATTATTATTCTTTACCGATTTATTTCAGTAAAACTTTCAATCAGATATAAGACAAAAAAGTACTTTTAGAGAAATGCTTTTAATTGATGTAGGAGAGATCAATTAAAATATTTTTGGGTTAATTCCTGTTAAGTCGTATTTTTGCCTTTCAAATTTCGACACATGAAAAATTACGACGTTGTTATTATTGGTTCTGGTCCTGGCGGATATGTTTGTGCTATTAGATCTGCTCAACTAGGATTATCAGTAGCTATTATTGAAAAATATGGGACACTTGGCGGAACTTGTTTAAATGTTGGATGTATTCCTTCTAAAGCATTATTGGATTCTTCTGAACATTTTCACAATGCAACACATACTTTTTCTGAACACGGAATCGAAGTAAAAAGTGTGAAAGCTAATTTAACACAAATGATTAAACGCAAGGATGATGTTGTTTCTCAGACATGTTCTGGTGTTAAATTCTTGATGGATAAAAACAAGATTGAAGTACTTCAAGGTGTTGGATCATTCAAAGACAAGAACACCATTACCATTACTGGTGAAAATGGAACTTCTGAAATCACTGGAAAGAACATTATAATTGCTACAGGTTCAAAACCAAATTTCTTCCCAGGAATGGAGCCTGATAAAAAACGGATAATTACCTCAACTGAAGCATTAAAACTTTCTGAAATTCCAAAGAAATTATTGGTAATTGGCGCAGGTGTTATTGGATTAGAATTAGGTTCGGTTTACAAACGACTAGGTTCTGAAGTAGAAGTCATTGAATTTGCTCCTACCCTGCTTCCAACAATGGATGGAACTATTTCTAAAGAATTTACAAAAATCTTGAAAAAAGATGGATTCAAATTTCACATGGAGCATCGCGTTCAAGGAGTTGTAAACAAAGGAAAAACTGTAGTTGTTACCGCTCTAAATAAGAAAAATGAAACAGTTGAAATCGAAGGTGATTACTGTTTAGTGGCAGTAGGAAGAAAAGCATATACAGCAGGATTAAACGTTGAAAATGCAGGGCTAACCGTAAATCAACGAGGACAAATTGAGGTAAATGATCATTTACAAACTTCTGTTCCACACATTTATGCCATTGGTGATGTCGTTCGTGGCGCTATGTTGGCTCATAAAGCAGAAGAAGAAGGAGTTTTTGTTGCAGAAACAATTGCTGGTCAAAAACCACATATTAATTACAACTTAATTCCTGGCGTTGTTTATACTTGGCCGGAAGTGGCCAATGTTGGCAAGACTGAAGAGGAATTGATTGCAGCTGGAAAAGAAATTAAAGTAGGTTCATTTCCGATTAAGGCATTAGGTAGGGCACGCGCTAGTATGGATACAGCAGGATTAATTAAAATCATTGCTGATAAAAATACGGATGAAATTTTAGGCGTTCACATGATAGCTCCAAGAGCTGCTGACCTAATAATGGAAGCTGTTACGGCAATGGAATTTAGAGCTTCCGCTGAAGATTTAGTTCGCATTTGCCACCCCCACCCTACGTATTCTGAAGCAATGAAAGAAGCGGCAATGGATGCAACTGCTTCTCGAGCCATGCATATTTAATCAAGGACTACCTCAATTGCAACTTCATTTTTACGATTGATAACATCCCAAGGTGCATTGTATCCCATGTACACAAAAGCTCCTTTTGTTTTGATATTATTCTTTACTAAAACTTTCATCAATTCTTTTTGATGTTTTTCAATTTTCTTGTCGGAAGAATATCCACCGTATGATATTACTGCCAAAGTTTTCGGAGCCTCTTCTACGATTTGTACGTTTTTAGAAGATGGATTGGGTAACTCTTCTTTTTTATATTGCTTAGGCATTACGAAATACATAGTGGCAGAATCGCTCATTTCCATTACGACCGGTGCTGTCATTGCAATTTTTTGATTTTTTTCATTTCCACCAAAGATGTAATTGGCGATGGTTCTAAATCCATTACTTCCTTGAT
Source organism: Crocinitomicaceae bacterium (assembly GCA_044237035.1). GTDB lineage: Bacteria > Bacteroidota > Bacteroidia > Flavobacteriales_D > Crocinitomicaceae > UBA952. The sequence goes on along the minus strand of JBIIFU010000087.1, from coordinate 727 downwards.
TTTCAAAAGATTTATCAGACAAGGAGGTTTTTGCAACCACCATTTTTGGATATAATCTCAATTCTACCTCATCAATAGTTTTGAGCACTTTGTAGTCCGGTGTTTCGATATCTTTAGATGTAAATGACACTACAATAAATGTTATTCCAACTAAAACTATGATTGTAAGAGAGATCCATAAAAATTTGTGCATGACGTTTATTTTTTATAACAAGTTGAGATTAATAAAGTTCAGAGTTCATCTAAAACCAACTAATTGAACAAATCAGAAATTAGTAACGCAATTTTTAATAAATTATGAACTCTAAATTAAGGTAAAATCAATTAATTGTGAAAAAACTTATTCTTTCCATTGCTATTTCGTGTTTATTTTCGGCTTCGACTATCGCACAGAATTTCTATGATCGCTCAACGGTTCAAACGATTGAGATATTCTTCGGCTTTTCAAATTGGGACTCTCAATTAGATGCAGCGACTTCTACGGATTCATACATTATTGCAGATTCAGTTCGAATAAACGGAGTTGTTTTCGATAGTGTAGGTGTCAAATACAAAGGAAATAGTTCATACAATGCAAACAATAATAAAAACCCACTCCATATTGAATTAGATCACATTATTGGAAGTAATGATTATCAAGGCTATACGGACATCAAACTTCAAAATGGTTTTTCAGATCCTTCCATGATTCGTGAGGTACTTTCTTATTCGATACTAGAGCAATATA
>JBIIFU010000054.1:0-11323 GCA_044237035.1 Crocinitomicaceae bacterium | reverse complement strand
GATAGAGAGTTTAAAATCTTCAAATTGACTGCAGTTATTGGTGAATGCATGAACTCGATCCACTTTTTATCCCAACCGTTTCTATTTTTTATCCCTCGTAAAACTCCATTGCATTGACTTTCAATCCAACTAATTCCTTTTTGAGTAAACCATTTTTTTAATGCTAAATCTCTATCGAAGGAAACACGATTCCCTGTTTCTTGGTGAGAGTAAACTGATTGAATAGAGAATTTTTCAGATAGTTTTTGAAAAATTTCGAGCGAATTTCCATAAAAAATAGTCAATGAATTATCAGGCTCTAACTTTTTTCGAATGTCAATAAGTGATTGATAAACAAACCTCCAATGGCGAATATCTGAATCATCATTAGAAATAAGTTCAGGTTCAAAAATATAAAGTAAAATACAAGTAAAATCAGACTCAATAGCATATTGCAATGGTTCATGATCTTGAAGTCTCAAATCTCTTTTAAACCAAACAATATTTATTTTATTTTTCAAATCATGTTTGAAACAATTAAATAGCTAAAACAGTTCAAATTATATCTTTCACAAATCATTTAGTAAGAATGTTAATTAGATTGAAATCAAAAATGCTACATTTGAATTTAAATTGTAGTATGTTGATCAAGTTTAATGTTTTTCTGGTATTTTATTTTGTTCTGAGTCACTTGATTTCTCAAAACAAAGCATACCATTCCAATGAAATAATCATAAAAGAACTAGATAATGGGAGATTCACATACATAACGAATGATGGAAAACGGTTATTTCAACAAGACTGGTTGAGTGCTTCAGACTTTCGTGAAGGATATGCTATTGCTTCGTCTCAAGATGTTTTCTTTGGATTAGATTCGACAGGAAAGATTTGCTTTCAAAAGCAATTTGATGAATCAACCTATATAGAGCATGCGGGCGAAGGTTTGTTTACAATTGTAAAAGATTATAAGATAGGTTTTCTAAATAAATTTGGGATACAAGTTATTCCTTCCATTTATGGGGGCGCAGTAGGAGCACTCCCTCAGTTTTCAGAAGGTATTTGTTGCGTTATTGATCCTCTAGAAACCAACTATTTGTTTATTGATAAAACAGGTAAGCAAGTTTTTGATTTTACTATTTTAGGTTTATGTGGAGGCGCGGCTACTTATCAATATTTTGCTTTTAAAAATGGACTTTGTGTAGCTCATGATAATTATAAATTTGGTTATATCAATCGCAATGGAAATTGGGTAATTAAACCTCAATTTGATCGAGCTGATGATTTTTCGGAGGGTCTTGCAGCGGTTAGAGAAAAGGGAAAGGTTATCTTTATAAATACAAAAGGTGATAAAGCAATTAATAGAGACTTTGGGGTAATGTATGATGAAGGATGTTGTGGATTTCTTTATGGGAAATTTATAAATGGCGAGGCAAAGGTTAATGTAGATATTTCACAAATTCATATTGATCCTGCTGATTTTTTTAATGAAAATGCTGAGCAAAGAAACTGGGAAATGGATAAGTTTGCGATAATTAACAAAGAGGGAAAAATAGTGCGTTATGTTGATAGAGATTAGTGAGTAGAAAAACTTCTATTCAATATTTTAACTTGACAAAGTATAGAAATTTTGCTCAAAACTAACAATTCCTTCGTGCATTAAAATTCGAATCATTTTTCTGACAGCCTCGTTGTTAAATCCAAATTTTAAATCAATTTCTTGTTGGTTTTTGGCTTCAGAAAAAAAATCTAAGATTTCCTCTCTCAATTGAGATTCCTTTAGTCCTTCACGTAATTCTTTTTGACAAACATCGCACTTTCCACATGAGACTAAATCCTGTCCGAAATAATTCAATAGTTGTTTAGGCCGACAAATTTCTATTTTTAAATAATCTAGTGCAGCTTTTAATTTGTCTTCGCTGTACTTTTTTCGATTTGCATAAGCTTCCGGACTGAGATTCAAATAATCATCCGGTAATCTTTCATGTAAGAAAGTTATAGTTGGCAAATCATTTTGCCATTGAATATTTGCCATTCCCAATTGTTCCAGTTGCTTGAGTTGACTCTCTACCTGCACTTTTGAAATTGATAGATGTTTGAGCATTTTTGAAAATCGCAACTCCACAAATTCATCAAAAGATGCTGTATAACTTCTTAAAATAAAACTAATTAAAGGTCTGAATCGCTCGTTTTTTATCTGAAAATTATACAATTCAAGATTACTCACATTCCATTGTAAACTAGTTTCAGTAAATGAATTTTCAGATAACTGAATGTCCCCATTTTTCTCTAAAATTTTCAATGAATTATAGGTTTCTAAAACATCCAAATTAAATGTGTTACTGAATTTTGAAAAATCTATGGGATAACTTTCATTTTCTCCAGAGCCAATCGCGATTTTCAAATAACTACATAAGGCTCTATAGGTTCTTTTAATCGTTTCAACAGCAGGAAATTGCATGGAATTTCGTTTGACTAAAATATCAATATCATTTTCTTGATAAAAGACAATTGTTCGAGAAGAATTCCCGTCTCGTCCTGCTCGTCCTGCTTCCTGAAAATAAGCTTCTAAGCTTGGCGGGAATTCATAATGCAATACAAAACGAACATCAGGCTTATCTATACCCATTCCGAATGCGTTGGTTGCAATCATTACATAAAATTGATTATTCAACCAGCCTTCCAACATCTTTTCACGTTCCTCACGTTCCAAACCTCCATGATAAATTCCGCAAGAAATATTATTTGCTAATAAAATTTTGGCAAAATCTTTTACGCTTTTTCGTGTTTGACAATATACAATTCCACTTTTTCGTTGATGAATTTTTATGAAATCTATGATTTTAATAGTTTTTTTTTCAGATTGATAAACCTCATAACTTAAATTAGTTCTTTCAAAAGATGATTCATGAATTTTAGGTTTTTTAAGTTTTAGTTGTGATACAATATCCTCCTTTACTTTTTCTGTGGCTGTGGCAGTGAGTGCAATAATCGGAACTTTTGGCTGAAGTTCTCTCAGTTTGCTAATCGATCGAAAAGAAGGTCTAAAATCATGCCCCCATTCAGAAATGCAATGTGCTTCATCCACCACAAGCAAAGAAACATCCATCAATTTGAATCTTTCTTTAAAAAGCGTTGATTGGATTCGTTCAGGAGAGGTGTACAAAAAGTCTAAGGCGCCAAAACGAGCATTATCTAACAGAATATCTATTTCTCTGTAGCTCATCCCGCTTGTAATTGCTTTGGCTCGAATTCCTTTTGAATTTAGGTTGTTTACTTGATCTTGCATTAAGGCAATGAGTGGAGAAATCACGATGGTAATGCCTTTTCTCGCTAGACCTGGTACTTGGAAACAAATAGATTTTCCTCCACCTGTTGGTAAAAGTGCTAAAACATCATTTCCGACGATTACATCATCAACAATGGCTTCTTGGGATAGACGAAAGGAATCAAATCCCCAAAATTGAGATAATATTTCAACGCTCTTTTTCAATTCAAGTAAAACAAAGATACGTATTCTATTATGCTTATTGATTTCTTTAAATCAAATTAAAAATGAAAAATTATTGATTAATGTTGAAACACAAATTCAATCAGGTTGTTAATTTTGCAGTATATTTACAGTAAACAAAAACTAGTTTATGCCAGGTCTGAAATTTCGCGTTTTATTAGATTCGGAAAAGAATGAAGAGATTTTTCGAGATATTTTAGTTAGCGATACCGATAATTTTGAATCTTTTTTTCAAGCTATTGTAAAAGCATACAATTTTAGTGGTAAAGAGATGGCAAGCTTCTATGTATCCAATGATTCTTGGGACAAGGGCCATGAAATTAGTCTATTGGATATGTCTTATGAAGATGATTCAGTTGATTCTCCTTCTGCCGTTATGAAACAAGCAATAATCAAAGATTTTATTTCTGAACCGGATCAAAAATTTATTTTGGTTTATGATTTCATTAAGATGTGGATTTTTCTCGTGGAATTAATTGGTTACGAAAGAACTGAACCTGCTTCACCAGAAATGCTGCTAGCCGTTGGAACTGCTCCTTTAGAGACGTCGAGAATTGAAATGGATGATACGCTATTTAATGGAGATGTTTCTGAGGATTTTATGGATAATGAATTTGATGACGAAGAGGATGAAGATGACTATGGCTTCAATGATTTTGAAAATGGATACTCTGATGATGATTACAACAACTATTAAGTAAGAATGGCAAGTAATACAGATCCAATTGGTTTAGCAATTCAAACCTACGTTAAAACCAAAAAACCTTTTGATATATTAGTTCACGCCGATTTATGTGATGACGATATAATTCCGGTTGAAGTACTTTTCCGTTCGTTTGAAGAAATGCCCGAGCCGGAAAAGTTAGCACTTTCCAAAAGCAAGGGAAAAGTTTTGGATGTTGGTGCCGGCGCAGGAGTTCATTCTCTTGAATTGATGGATCGAGGAATCACGGTAACGGCAATTGACATTTCTCCAGGATCGGTTGATTATATGAAATCAATGGGGATAGATGCCAAATTATCAAGTTTTTTAAATTTCAAAGATGGAAAGTACGATACCATTTTAATGTTAATGAACGGAATTGGCGTTGCCGGTAAATTAAGCAACCTCAAACGAACATTGGAACACGCTAAAAAACTTTTAAACAAAGGAGGGGCAATCTATTGTGATTCCTCTGATGTTAAATATTTATACGAAGAGGAGGATGGTTCGTATTGGATGGATCTTGTTTCTGAATACTACGGAAATTTTCGCTTTCAAATGTCGCTTAAACAAGCTAAAAGTGCCTGGTTTGATTGGTTATATGTAGATTATGATTCTCTGCATCAAGTGGCAACAGAAGTAGGATTTACCGCACGAAAAATCTACGAAGAAGAAAATCATTTTTTAGCTGAATTAACTTTGAATTAATGGAAAATGAATTAATTGCATTTATCAAAAATGCATTACACGAAGATGTTCGAGAAGGAGATCATTCTGCCTTGGCTTGTATTCCAGAAAATGCCCATGGAAAAGCAAAACTCTTGGTCAAAGATCATGGTATTATTGCCGGAATTGAAGTAGCAAAGAAAATTTGTGAAGTTTTCGACCCAAAATTAAAAATAAGAACATTTAATGAGGATGGGGATTTAGTTCAAAAAGGTGATGTTGCCTTAGAAATTGAAGGTTCAGCCAGATCAATTTTAACTACTGAACGATTGATTCTAAATTGTATGCAACGAATGAGTGGAATAGCTACACAAACCAATCAAATCGTATCCTTAATCAAAGGAACTCCAGCAAAATTATTAGATACTCGAAAAACTACTCCTGGAATCCGACTTCTAGAAAAATGGGCAGTTAGAATAGGTGGAGGGGTGAACCATCGTTTTGGTCTTTACGACATGATTATGATTAAAGATAATCACATTGATTTTGCCGGTGGAATTAGTAACGCATTGGAAGCCGTTCGGGAATATCAGGTAAAAAACAACCTGAATTTGAAAGTGGAAATTGAAGTTCGAAACGAAAAAGAATTAAAAGAGGCGCTCATTTGTGGTGGTTTTGATCGAATTATGTTGGATAATTTTACACCACAAGAAATCAAGCGAGTTCTTCCGATGATCCCATCAAATTATGAAACGGAGGCTTCTGGCGGGATTACTATATCAACAATAAGAGAATATGCTGAAACAGGAATCCAATTTATTTCTGTTGGTGCCTTGACACATTCAGTAAAATGTTTGGATTTAAGTTTGAAGTCTGAGTTTGGTTTGTAATCAGATATAACCTTTGATATCATAAACAAAATAACCAATTACTTCTTTAATCAAATCCGTCCATCCGATAAAGTTGTCAAAATTAGGAACAATAATTTGGTACACGTAATAGCCTCTTTTTTTACTTTTTGCTCCATCAACAGGATAACAATCAACAGGAATCCCTGTCTTATCAAAAACGGCCTTTGATCTTCGCATGTGAAGTCCAGATGTAATAAGCAATGCTTTGTTTTTTGAAGTTGGAAGAAGTTTTAATTTGGTGAGTACTTTTTTTGTTTCAATCGCATTCTCTGCAGTATTTCTGGATATAGATTCGGTGATGATATCGTCTTTTGGAATTCCCCATTTTACTAAGATTTCCTTCATTTGTTCAGCTTCATGTAAACCAGTGTCAGTAATATAGCCATTATCCCCAGAAATTAGAATTTTCTTTATTTTTTTCGCATGATACAAATTCAATGCTTGCCAAATTCTATCAGCGCTTCTGTTAATATGAAGGGTTTTCGTTTCTTTGTCATAATTTGCCATTCCGCTAAGTACAATTCCAACATCATACGATGAAATTTCCTTTTCACTTTTTATTTCGTAATTCCACATTCTATAAAATTCAGATGTTATAAAGGAGTTTGAAAAAAAAAGAATCAACCCTATTCCAATCCAGGTGAATATATTTCTTCTCTTTGGTTTTTTAGTTCTCCAGGCAATAAAAAAACAGACTAGAATCCAGAGAATTGGGGAAAGAAAAAAATAGAAAATTTTGGACGCGAAAAAAAACATTTATTATTTCTGTTATTTGTTCATTTATTCCATAAAATTACGAATTTCTATATTCACTGAATGAATATGTAATCAATAGAATCACTCTTTTTTTGAGACTTTTAATAAATTCAGGAATTTTTTTGAATAATTTAATTTTTAAAAATAGATTATTTAGTTGAAAATTGTAGTTTTGTAATCATTAAAAATTGAGTGGTATGACAAATTATGGTATTCTTCTTAAAAAGTTCTCTGTTCCGGTACTTTTTTTAATTATGGGTCTGGGTATGTTGTATTTTGGTTTAACATCCAAACAGAATGTTGTATTTAATGTTTCATCCCTTTTGCTGTTTATATCTGCACTTTTAAGTTTCTTATACAGTTGGGGCGGTCTTTCCAAAAGTATTTTTGTTTGGACTGGCGTATTCTCCGGAGTTGTTAGTTTGGTTTTATTATTCCTTTCTTATCAGAGTGTAAGAGATACCGAGGTGTATAATAGCAATTACAAAGCTTGCAAGAGTTTGGCGATCTCTAATTTGAGTGATTTAAGAACCATCCAATTGGAATATTTAAAAACTTACAAAAAATACGCTTCTTCTCCAGAAGAATTAAAAGAATTTTTGAAATCTGCTACCACGGATTCTGTTGCAACTCAAGGAAGCGTTCCCGCAAGAAAACTAACTGTAGCGGAAAGAGATTTTCTTTATAGAGATAACAGACCAATTGATAATAATATGACACTGAGTGAAGCTTATCTTTTATCTAAGTCAAAGGTTTGTCCTGATGATTTGAAAGATTTTAAATATGATACTTTAAAAACCTCGTTAATTGGTTCAAAATTTATGTGGAATAAGTCGTACAAAGAAAGTAGAGCTAAGTCAGGCTTTTATAAGTTTAATGTAGATTCTTTGTTTATAGTGCCATTCACTGGAGGTAAAGAAAAATGGAAATTTGAAGTTGCTACTGTTAAAAAAGGAAAAGACGACGTTCCTGTTATGAGAATATCTGGTAAAATCCCATTTGCAGAAGTTCAAGGAAAGAAAAATGAATTACTTTTCGTAGGTAAACTTGATGTTCCAGAAGCAACTCCGGTTGGATCTTGGGAAGATGAGTAGAACTAAAAATCTCCTTTTTGAAGTTTCTTCAAACCAATTTACTGTATCCTATTTAGAAACTGATAATATTTTATCTAATTGGAATTTAGATATTTCATCTAAAACTGAATTTCAAAAAAAAGAAGTTATTTCCGATTTTTTGGTGAAAGAAGGAATTACACTGCTTGATTATTCGAATGTCCTTGTACTATGGTCTAATCAAAATGCGGTGATGATCCCGTCAAAATTAATGGATTATTCGAAACCAGATGCTATAATGCGTCTAACGTTTGGGAATGACATTAACTCCAACGAAATTGATTTTAATAGAATTCCACTGTTGAACACCTCAATCATATATTCTATTCCCTTGTGGGTAAAATCCCTCTTTGTTTTAAAATTTCCTGGTTCGAAAATTATTCATAGAACAACTTCAAATATTTATTATTTGGAAACAAAAAGTTCATTCAATAAATTGTGTGGATTATTGAATGTTGAAGAAGGTTTTATAACTTTCATCATCTTTCACAATGATCAACCAATAACCTTTATTCAGAATAATTTTGAGACGCTTGAAGATATTGTGTATTTCGTTACTTATACCCTCCAAAATTTGAAAGTAACTGATTTCAGTGGAAAAATAGATGTTTTAAATTTGGTTTCTAAAATTAATTCCAGCGAGTTAATTACAAGGATTAAAGGTGTTTCTTTACATCCAAAAATAATATGGGAGGAAAATTCATCTTTTCAACATGAAATAATCAAGATATGCGTATAGTAGGAGGGGAGTTCAAAGGAAGAAGAATAGCTGTACCTAGTAATTTTCCATCACGACCAACCACTGATTTTGCGAAAGAAGGGTTGTTTAATGTTCTTGAGCATCAATTTGATTTAACAGATTTAAAAATCTTAGACCTTTGTTCTGGTACAGGAAATATATCCTTGGAATTTTTATCGAGAGGGGTTGGAGAAGTAATTGCTGTTGATTCACATATAAATTGCTTGAAATTTGTGCAGAAAAATGCAAATTCTCTTGGAATTATAAATGAGATTAGTACTGTAAAAAGTGATTTAATTTCTTACGTTCGAAATACAAACTTAACTTTTGACATCATTTTTGCTGACCCGCCTTTCAATTTTGACAAGTACAATGAGATTGTTGAAGTAGTTTATGAACGAAATTTGTTGACTGAGGAAGGTATATTAATACTTGAACATAGCAAACAAAAATCATTTGATAAAGAACAAAATTTCAGCTTTTTTCGTAACTATGGAAACGTTACATTTAGTTTTTTTAAAAAGTAGTTAGAGTATGAAAATTGGTGTTTTTCCCGGATCTTTTGATCCTTTTACAAAAGGGCATGAATCAGTTGTTCTAACCGCCTTAAACTTTTTTGACGAGGTAATTATTGCAATTGGAGTTAATTCAAAAAAAACACCTTATTTCACCCTTGAAAAGAGAAAAAAACACATTGAATCATTGTTTACTAATAGGGTTCAAGTAATGGAATATCAGGGTTTGACTGTTGATTTTTGTAAAAGATATGAATCGCCAGTTATTATAAGAGGATTGCGTGATTCAAAAGACTTTGAGTATGAGAAATCAATTGCTTTTATGAACAGGGATTTGGCAAAAATTGAAACACTATTTTTGCTGACTGACATTCACTATTCACACATTAATTCATCGATAATTAGAGAGGTGTATTCAAATGGAGGAGATATCTCATCTTTTGTAACAAATTCTGAAATCTTAGTTTAAAACAGGTCCAATTAAAATTGAATGAGGGTTCCTTTTGTAATTATTGTTTTACTAAATACTGCGCTTTTATTCGCTGCGGCTAGTAAGGATTCAATTTCTATTAGAGGCGTGGGAAGCTTTTACAAAAATTCCATGATTGAGTTGTTGATAATTGATGATTACATAACACATAAAGAAGTTGTTGTTCAATCAAAAAGCGTAGATTCAACGGGCTATTTTGAGTTTAGATTTAAAAATATCCCTACTCAAAAATTAGTCCTTCGATCCAAGAAAAATTTAAGTAATATATATGTTCAACCAGGCGGAAACTACCTAATTACGTTACCTGAGAAAAATGAATATGACGAAAAAAACATGAATGGAAATTATATTGATGTTGTCTTTTATCAATTGGACTCTAACGATATAAATTATAAAATTTTAAAGTTTGATCGCTGGTTAGAGAAAGAGCTTGGGGAATTCTATCACTTAAAAAAACTGAAATCTGACGAGTATAAAATTAAATACGCCGCTTTAAAGAAAAAGGCTGATAATCATATAAAGAAAGACACAAATTTATTTTATCTATATCACGTGAAGTTTTCATTGGCTGAAATGGATGACCTAGAATCAGTATCCTCTAATCTTCGAATTCAGAATTATGCTAAATGGTTTCATAAACTACCTGTTTATTATAGGAATGATACTTATATGAATTATTTTAGAGTTTTCTATGAAAATATATTGGTTTACTTGAAGAATCCAGTAAAAGATAAATTATATACCGCTGTTATTAATAGAAGTCCAACTTTAGCAATGAAAGCACTTGAAGAGGAAGAAACATTAAAAAATATTCAAGTGAGGGAATTAGCACTGTTGCAACTTTTATATGAGCAATGCTATGACAAAAGATACCCTAAAACAAATTTGATTTTTATGTTAGATAGTATTCGCCTGCGTTCAAAATTCTCCGAACATCGCAAGGTAGCATCTAATGTTATTGATCGCATAACTGAATTAAGTATTGGTTCAAGATTCATTGAATTTCAGTTATTATCTCAAAATGGTGATACTATCTCCAATTTAAATCTTGAAGGAAAACATGTCTATTTACATTTTTTTAATCCTGAAGATGAAAATTGTTTGAAGGAACTACAACCACTTATGAAACTTCATAATTCCTATAGTGAATTTGTTCATTTTATCTCCATTGAAGTGTTAACTGAAAAATCAAGTCAGAATAAAATAAATCTACCGTGGCCGATCATTCAACTCACTGAAGATGATAGTTTCATTAAAGCATCCAAAATTAAAATCTTTCCAACGTATATTTTACTTGATGCTACGGGGAATATTGTAGTTAATCCTGCGTTAAAACCTGTTCCAAACTCTGAATATCAAACAATTGAGCCTCTGTTCTTTCAAATTAAACGTGCCATAACTGGTGAACGAAGAAGAAAATAAAACATAATTACATGGCAGTTATTGGCTATTTTTTATCCATTTTGATTGGTATTTCTTTAGGTTTGATGGGAGGTGGAGGAAGTATTTTAACCGTTCCGCTCTTAGTTTATTTTTTTTCTATTGATCCACTTCTTGCTGCATCTTATTCCCTAATTATCGTAGGTTTTACAAGTTTGATTGGAATTACCCCGTATGTTAAAGATAGAAATATAGATTATAAATCAGTTTTATCATTTGGTATTCCTTCAATAATTACTGTCTTTCTGACAAAATACTTTTTGGTTCCTTTGATTCCAGTGGAGTTGACCTTAACATCTTCTATTCATATAAAAAGAGATTTTATTCTGTTACTTTTCTTTAGCTTGATACTCTTGATTTCAGCTTATTCAATGATTCGGAAAAAAAATAATGAAATTCAAGCACCTACATTTTTCTCGTTTAAATTAATTTTTCAAGGCTCAATTACAGGTTTTATTACCGGAGTTATTGGTATCGGAGGCGGATTTTTAATTATTCCAGTTT
>JBIIFU010000029.1:0-35506 GCA_044237035.1 Crocinitomicaceae bacterium | reverse complement strand
TGATGCTGAAAACGCTTATCTTCATCAATTATTAGCCAATCTGCCTTGGTTGATCCGCTCTCTATAATTGTTATCATTTCTAAAATTTTATGCAAGTTACGAAAAAAGTTAGTGTCATTTGAACATTAAGTATTAAATTTGGTTAATTAATTATGGAAAAGTTAAAAATAAAGTCATTTAACCTTGTTGTTTTCGGAGGTGATGGTGATCTCTCAAAAAGAAAAATACTTCCTGCCCTTTACCAACGTTATGTAGATGGTCAACTAAATGCCAATTTTAAGATTATTTGCATTCGGAGAAAAGAATCAGCGCTTAATTTTTTTGATGAATTAAAGGCTTTTATACCTGGTAATGAAGAAGAAAAGAATAATTTTTTTCCAAAATTCATCGCTGGAATTCAGCTTATTACAATTTCTGATGCCTCAAATGAGTCTTATCTTGAATTAAAAAACGTTATTCAAGAAAATCCAGATTGGCAGAAAGTGTATTATTTTTCTGTGCCATCATCAGCTTATGGAGAAATTTGTAATGCGTTAAAGTCTTCTGATTTAATCGATAAGAAAAGTAAGGTTGTTCTAGAAAAACCATTAGGATTTGATCTTAGTTCGAGTAAAAAAATAAACGATACAATATCAACTTGTTTTAATGAAGATCAAATCTTTCGTATCGATCATTATTTAGGAAAAGAAACCGTTCAAAATTTGATGGTATTGCGTTTTGCCAATCATCTCTTTGAAAAAGCATGGAACAAAGAAAATATTGAGAATATACAAATAACAGTTTCCGAAAGTTTGGGTGTTGAAGCAAGAGCTGGATATTATGATAAAACTGGTGCCCTGCTGGATATGGTTCAAAATCATTTACTTCAATTACTTTGTTTGGTTTGTATGGAGCCACCAGCAAGTTTAGATGCAAATGCTGTTCGAAATGAAAAATTGAAAGTTCTACAGTCCTTGCGTTTGTTTTCAAAGGATACATTAACGGATAATGTTGTTCGCGGTCAATACACGAGAGGATCGGTTGGTGAAACCCAAGTAAATTCTTATTTAGAAGATATCGAGCAATATAAATCGGAAACAGAAACTTTCGTTGCCATAAAAACATACATTGATAACTGGCGTTGGAAAGGAACTCCAATTTATTTGCGATCGGGGAAAAGAATGAAAAAACGGTATTCAGATATCGTTATAACTTTTAAAGAAATTGCACACAATATTTTCCCAGATTCTCAATACCCTTTGCAGAACAAATTAATTATTCGCTTGCAACCTGAAGAACGTATTGAATTGGTTCAGTTAAGTAAAATCCCTGGTCCGGGTGGATATCGCTTTAAACCTATTTCGTTAAAATTAGATTTCGTTGATTCCTTTGATGAGCGAATGCCTGATGCTTATGAACGATTACTAATTGATGTTCTTCGCGGGAATCAAACCCTATTCATGCGTTACGATGAATTGGAAGCAGCTTGGAAATGGATAGAATCAATCACAGATAATTGGAAAGATATTATTCCGTTAACTTTATATGAATCAGGAACGTGGGGGCCTGGCGATCAAATTTTAGACGAGGGAACACAATGGCAAACGAAATACACATAAACGAGTATAAATCAAAAGACGATCTTTTTATAAATTGTTCTAATGCAATTCTTACTGAAATGAATAAATCCATTTCATCTAATAATGGTTGCAATGTACTTTTGTCAGGAGGAAGCACACCTGAACCTCTCTATGAATTATTTGCCAAAAACGAAAATCTTGTTTCAAAAGTTCAATGGGGTTTAGTCGACGAACGCTTTATTGAAACGACAAGTGACTATTCTAATGAAAAAATGATTAGACGGGCATTAGGTAATCAAGCACGAGTAGTTGGAATGGTATCCGATGAAATTAATTATGAGAATAATTTGCTGGAAGTAAATAAACGCTATAAATCCTTTGTTGATAAAACTGAAATTTCAATTTTAGGAATGGGAGGAGATGGACATTTTGCTTCCTTATTTCCTGGTGATGAGAGCAGTGAAAAAGTATTGGATTCAAATGAAAAAGCGATTTTTAATACAACAGCACCTTCATTTCCTGAGATGCGAGTGACTTGTAGCTTCCAGTTGATTGTGGAAAGTAAGAGTATTTATTTGATTATTACTGGAAAATCTAAAAAGGATGTTTTGTTAAATTCTGAACTCAATTTACCGATACATAAATTACTTGCAAAACGAAACGATATAAAAATTTACTATGCAGATTAATTTAAAAATTCAAGAAGTTACCGATCGCATCAAAAAAAGATCAGAGAAGTCTCGCGAGGAATATCTCAAAAAAGTAGAAGCTAATTTTAAACCATTAAATTATCGTCAAGGATTATCTTGTGGAAATTTGGCTCACGGATTTGCAGCTTGCGATTCTCACGATAAAAAAACAATATCAGATTCTGTATCCGCCAATATTGGATTGATTACGGCATATAACGATATGCTATCGGCACACAAAACATATGAAGATTATCCAAAATTTCTAAGAAAATTCGCCAATGAATTTGGAGGTACACTTCAAGTTGCCGGAGCCACTCCTGCCATGTGCGATGGGGTTACGCAGGGAAAAGAAGGGATGGATTTGTCATTGTTAAGTAGAGATGTAATTGCTTTCTCTGCGGCCATTGCATTGTCTCACGATATGTTTGACGGAGTAATGAACCTCGGCATTTGTGATAAGATTGTACCCGGACTCATTATCGGAAATTTAAGTTTTGGTCATCTACCGAGTGTATTTGTACCAGGCGGCCCAATGGAAACAGGTATTTCTAACGAAGAAAAATCACGTATTCGACAACTATTTGCCGAAGGAAAAATTGGTCGCGAAGAATTATTGAAAGGAGAGTCAGATTCCTACCATTCACCTGGAACTTGCACGTTTTACGGTACAGCGAATTCCAATCAAATGCTAATGGAAATTATGGGATTACAACTTCCAGGAAGTAGTTTTGTTAATCCTGGGACTCCATTACGTGAGGCTCTTAATAAAGAAGTAGTTCGTGTACTTATTGAAAATATCAATGCAAGAGATATTAGAAAAACAATTGGTTTTTCTTACGATGAAAAAACAGTAGTTAACGGAATAATAGGACTTTTAGCATCTGGAGGTTCTACTAATCATACCCTACATCTGCCAGCCATGGCTAAAGCAGCAGGAATTCACATTACGTGGGATGATTTTTCAGAATTGTCGTCTGTTGTTCCTCTTCTTTGCCGAATTTATCCAAATGGCGCCGCCGATGTAAATCATTTTCATGCTGCAGGTGGAATGGGCTTTTTAATCAGAACTTTACTCGAAAATGGACTCCTGCATGAGGATGTAAATACCATCGTTGGAAGAGGTTTATCTAATTACACGAAAGAACCAAAAATTAACGATGGAAAAATCCATTTCGTTGATGGTTCTGAGAAATCTTTGAATGAAAGTATTATACGAGAAGCAAAAAATCCATTCTCGCCACAAGGAGGAATTAAAGTGTTGAAAGGAAATTTGGGAACTTCCGTAATAAAGACATCAGCCGTAGAGGATCAACATTTGGTAATTGAGGCGGAAGCAATTGTTTTTGATGATCAAGATGATTTTATTGAAGCATTTAAAAAAGATGAATTAAATAAAGATTTTATAGCTGTTATTCCATTCCAAGGACCAAAGTTTAAGGGTATGCCCGAACTTCATAAATTAACACCTTCACTGACTGTTCTTTTAAAACGCGGATATAAAGTAGCCTTGGTTACGGATGGAAGAATGTCAGGAGCATCAGGAAAAGTACCTTCAGCAATTCATTTATACCCAGAAGCGGCTGAAGGAGGGTTGATTTCTAAAATCCAAACTGGCGATAGAATGCGATTGGATGCTCATGCGGGTGAATTGATATGCTTTGCAGAAGATTTAGAACAACGAGAATCAAGAATAATTCCCTATCAAAATCAAAGTCATGGAAGGGAATTGTTTGAAAAAGTTCGTGGATTGATAAGTAATGGTGAAGAAGGAGCTGGAATTTTTTAATAAATGAATATGCAAAATAACATCGAAGCAATTTTAAAGGCAAACGCAATTATTCCGGTTGTCACTATTCAGAACGAAGCTGAAATTGACTCTATTTATCAAATGCTTAGTTCGAAAGGAATTCGTTGCATTGAAATTACACTTAGAACTGAATATGCTTTTGAAGCAATTGCCGAATATAAAAAACGTTATGGATCTGAATTTAAAGTTGGTGTTGGTACAGTTATAAGCGAAGGTCAAGTAAGTAAATGCATTGAACTTAATGTTGATTTCATTGTGAGTCCGGGTCTTACTGAGAATTTAGCTAAGGTTCTTAGAGCTAGTAAAATTCCCTTTTTGCCTGGTGCAGTAACTCCGAGTGAAATAATTTCCGGTCAAGAGTTAGGGGTTAAGTACTTTAAATTTTTCCCAGCTAATCTTTTTGGTGGATTAGAAACTCTTAAGGCTTATGCAAGTGTTTTTAAAGGAGTTAAGTTTTGCCCGACAGGGGGAGTAAATGAATCAAATTACCAGGATTTTTTAAAATTAGAGAATGTAGTCTCAGTAGGAGGCACTTGGGTTTTAAAATAAAAAATATGGAAACAATTAAACTTGGAATTAATGGATTTGGCCGTATTGGTCGCATGGTTTTTAGGGCAGCGTTAAATAATCCGAGAATTGAAGTGGTTGCGATTAATGATTTGGTTGAGCCTGAGTATTTAGCCTATATGCTTAAATATGATTCAACACATGGAAAACTAGCAAATAAAATCGAAGTTTCTGATGGTAATTTAATCGTAAATGGTAAAAATATTAGAATTACAGATAAGAAAAATCCTGCTGAAATTGGCTGGGGAGAATTAGGGAATTTAACTGTTGTTGAGTCAACGGGATTATTTCTTGATCAGGAGAAAGCCAGTGCTCACTTGACTGCAGGAGCGAGTAAAATAATTCTTTCCGCGCCTCCGAAAGATGATACGCCGATTTTCGTTATGGGAGTAAATCATGGAAACTACAATTCAAATATGAAAATCGTTTCAAATGCCTCTTGCACAACGAATTGTTTAGCGCCAATAGCCAAAGTTCTTCACGATAATTTTGGAATTCGCTCAGGACTGATGTGCACCGTGCATGCTGTTACTGCCACTCAAAAAACTGTGGATAGTCCATCAAGTAAAGACTGGAGAGGTGGTCGAGGCGCCATGCAAAACATTATACCGTCATCAACAGGTGCTGCATCTGCTGTTGGAAAGGTAATTCCTGAACTCAAGGGAAGATTAACCGGCGTTGCTTATCGTGTACCAACTCCCAATGTTTCAGTAGTGGATTTAAGTGTAAATCTGGAAAAGAAAACAACCTACGACGAAATTAAGTGGGCAATGAAAAATGCCTCTGAGAATTCAATGAAAGGAATTTTAGGCTATACAGAAGACGCTGTAGTTTCTACAGATTTTTTAGGCGACACTCAGATTTCAATTTTCGATGCAACAGCAGGTTTAATGGTTGGAGATGATTTCGCAAAGGTTGTCGCTTGGTACGATAATGAATTTGGATATGCCACGAAATTAACAGATTTGGCTATTCACATGGGAGAGTAGTAATTATTCTTCGTTAATACAAAAAGTTATTATACGGATATCGCACTTTGAAAATCTCTTTTGCTTCAAAATACAACTGCTCGCGCAATTCTTCAATGTTTTCCTTGGTATGAGCAGAAATAAAAATACACTTCGTATTATTCAATTTCGACATCCAGGTTTTTTTGAGATTTTCAAGAGATTGAATTTCCTCATTTTGTTCTTGATTATCAGCTAAATAAGCATCTATTTTGTTGAAGACTAATACGGTTGGTTTTTCTTCTTTATCAATTTCTTGCAGAGTTTCATTAACCACCCGAAAGTGATCTTCAAAATTGGGATGAGAAATATCGAGAACATGAACCAATAAATCTGCTTCTCTTACTTCGTCAAGCGTCGATTTAAATGATTCAATCAATTGATGAGGTAATTTTCGAATAAATCCGACAGTATCTGTTAATAGAAATGGAAGATTATTAATCACTACTTTACGAACTGTGGTATCAAGTGTTGCAAATAATTTGTTTTCAGCAAAAACTTCAGATTTTGAAAGTAAATTCATCAAGGTGCTTTTACCAACATTTGTGTATCCAACGAGTGCCACACGCACCAATTGGCCACGATTACTTCGTTGAACAGACATCTGTTTGTCTATTTCTCGCAATTTTTCTTTCAAAAGTGCAATGCGTGTTTGAATAATTCGTCTATCGGTTTCAATCTGTGTTTCTCCTGGTCCACGCATACCAATTCCTCCTTTTTGTCGCTCCAAGTGAGTCCACATGCGGGTTAGTCGCGGTAACATGTATTGCAACTGGGCCAATTCAACTTGTGTTTTTGCATGTGAAGTACGTGCCCTACTCGCAAAAATGTCTAAGATTAATATTGTCCGATCTAAGATTTTACATCCCAATTCTCGTTCGATATTCCGCAATTGCGACGGTGATAGTTCATCGTCAAATATGACTAAATTGATTTCGTTTTCCTCAATGAATTGTTTTATTTCATCTAATTTACCCGTTCCAACATACGTTTTTGGATTGGGGTAGGGTAGTTTTTGAAAAAAATGAGTAACGGTAATTGCACCTGCTGTAGTAGCTAAAAATTCTAATTCACTAATATAGTCAATAGCAATTTCTTCAGTTATATCGGATGAAATCACACCAACTAAAACACAACGTTCTTCAACTGCATCAACAGTTACATGTCCAACACTCATTTATTTCCTCAGGGTTTTAACGAATTCCGCTAAGTTCTTGATTTTTACAGGATCTTGAATTACATCTTTCATTGCAGGCATATTATTTTTACCATTCGTAATGATGTTAATCATTTCAGTATCAGAAAGAGTTGATTTTGATAAGTCTTTTGAACCAGACCCACCTAATTTCCCGTCCATTCCGTGACAAGAAGCACAGTTTAAGGTGTATAAATCTTTTGCTTCCTCTTGAGGTGACTTTGGTGTTTCAACTGTGGGTTCATTTGAATCTCCACAAGATTGAAAAAAAGAGGTAGCTAGAATGCTTCCGACTAAAACCAGCCTTCTACGCCTAAGTTTCTGAATGGCCATGGTATTGAAGCTATGATTAAAATTAATCCAATTGCGTAGAAAATTAAAATTGTTTTATGTTTTTTGGCAGATTCTGTTGCGCGTTTTGCTTTGGCATGTCCAATGGTAACCAATACTATCGCAATAACCATCAATAAAATATGTTCCATTCCGTAAAAACGCAATAACTGATTTTTCATCCACCCTTCCACAAAACTAACTTTTGAGGAGGTGAAATATAGAATAAGTCCAATCACTAATTGAATATGCAAGGAAACCATTGCGAACATATTCAACATACGGTCACTCTTTGCATAAAAATCTTTTTTGCGAAGTGCATTAAAAATTGCGTAAATTAAAAGTCCTAAAACCACCCATCTCAATCCGGAGTGTGCGCGTACAAGAATTTCCATAAATTATTTTTTTGTAAAGTTAACGAAAATGCGAGCTAAAAGTTCTATTAAAATGAATTTAACTCAACTCTTCCATGTAATTCAAATCTTTACCAAAGGTTTCTTTCAATCTTGAAATACTGTAGAGAGATAATGAAATGAAAAGAATTCCCACTAGTAATGCAGAAATACCATCATTAAAATTTAATGATAAGAATAACCCAAACAAGAGAATTACAAGATTGACAGAACCCCGCACAAAATTAGGAATTGTATTCGCTGCTGTGGATCGTATATTGGTTCCAAATTGCTCCGCTGCAATTGTTACGAAAATCGCCCAATAACCTGTCCCTGTTCCTAATAGGAAACACATGAAATAATAGGTATTAAGTGAAATTCCTTTCATGAAGAATAAAAAGATGACTGTAAGAATAAGGGTGAAAATCAAATAAATATAAACCACAATTTTCCGGCTTTTCAATACCTGACTCAGGATGCCGGACAGCAAATCACCAAAAGATAATCCAATGTAGGCATACATAACTGCTGTTCCATTAACAACGCCATTTACCCCTAGCCATGGTCCAAAATTATCTTTGGAATTCATAATCAAAAGCCCGATTACGTACCAAATGGGAATTCCAATTAAAATGCAATGAATATATTTTATCAGATTGTTTTTATTGAGAAAAATCAAGCGCAAATCTCCTTTTTTTATCCCACTTTCATGCTTGATATTTTGAAAGAAATTAGATTCAATAGTTCCAACGCGCATCAAAAGTAAAATAAGTCCCATAAGTCCACCAATAATGTAGGCGACTTGCCAATTAGCAAAATTTTGACCTGTGATTTCTGTAAGAACATTTCCGATCGTTTGACCTTTTGATCCAACAAGTGAAGCAACTACGGCTCCTAGTGCACCAAAAGTAACGATGACCATAGTTCCATATCCACGCTTTTCTTTTGACATCATCTCTGAAACAAGTGTAATTCCCGCTCCAAGTTCACCGGCAAGTCCAATTCCAGCAATTACTCTCACAATGGCGTACGTCGGGACATCAGTAACAAATGCATTGGCAAGATTTGCTACAGAGTAGAGGAGAATTGAGCCAAAAAGCACTTTTAATCTTCCTTTTTTATCTCCGAGAATCCCCCACAAAAGCCCGCCAATTAACATTCCAAGCATTTGCATGTTGAATAAAAACTTTCCGGTATTTGCTTTAGACAATGCATCTGCACCAACCATAATTTGATCTAAACTTTCCGATTTTACTACACCAAATAGCACAAGGTCATAGATGTCAACGAAATATCCAAGAGCGGCAACAACAATAATTAGTGCAACTTGCTTGTTTGAATTTGCTTTCATCGAACGAATATAGTTAGAAATAAAATGTTTACGCTTTAATTATTAGAAGTTAAGGCAAAAAAAAGAGCCCCGAAGGACTCTTTGAATATTGTTAGTTTATTTAATCTCTACTTCCTAAAATACGCAGTAAAGACATAAATAAATTGATAAATAGTATGTACAATTGCAAGCCACCAATGAGGGACAATTTATTTCTATCTTCTTCAGAAAAATCTGGAGATTGAGCTACCATTTTTAATTGCTGCATTTGATATGCAGTTAATCCAGTAAATACAAATACTCCTAAAACTGATATAATAAAGCTAAATCCATCACTTTGTATGAATAAATTAACTATACCAGCGATAAACATACCGATGAAAACCATATAAAGTAAACTTCCAAATTTGGTTAAATCCGTTTTTGTGGTATATCCCAATATTGCCATTGCAGCAAATGCTCCTGCTGACACAAAGAAAGTCATTGCTATTGCGCTAATCTCATAAATTAAGAAAATGGTTGATAGACTCAATCCCATAAGTCCAGCGTATGCAACAAACAAAGCTAATAAAGCTGTCATTGATAATCTGTTGTACGCCATTTGAATTAATAATCCTAGGCCTACAGGCGCAAAAACAACAACGTAGAATAGTGCGGAAAGTCCAGTTCCTTCAGCGTTTAAAAAGTAAGTTCCAATAAACTCCTTATTCCCCGCCATGTAGGCGATTAATCCTGAGATTGATAGTGCACCAAACATGTAGGAATAAACATTTCTAAAGAATACACGCGTTGATTCTTGCGTATAGGTTTCTTGATTTAAGTAATTGCTCATAACTAATTATTTTTTGTTTGTACTAAGGTAATAAATTCTTTTCTAGTAGCATCATTATTTAAAAAAATCCCTGTAAATGCACTTGTAGCTGTACGTGAGTTTTGTTTTTGAACACCCCGCATTTGCATGCACATGTGAGCGCATTCAATTACTACTGCCACTCCTTTTGGATTAAGGGTACGTTGAACGCAATCACGAATCTCAATGGTCAATCTTTCTTGAACTTGCAATCGACGAGCATAAGCATCAACAACACGAGGTATCTTGCTCAATCCCACAATCTTACCTGCTGGTATATACGCTATATGGGCTTTTCCAAAAAAGGGCAACATGTGATGTTCACAAAGCGAATAAATTTCAATATCTTTTACGATCACCATTTCTGAATATTCCTCATGAAAAATGGCTTCATTCATTATATCATCCGGATTAACTTGATTGCCGCTTGTTAAAAATTGCAGCGATTTCGCCACTCGCTCAGGGGTTTTTATAAGTCCTTCACGCTCTACATCTTCACCTAAATTGGTAAGTATATCCGTGTACAAGGATGTTATTTTATTAACACGCTTTTCAATTTCTTTATTTTCTGTCATTTTAGTAGGGTTCTTTGCCTCCGTAATATTCAACGAAGTTATTCTCTGTTTCTATCAATTTAATTTTTGCAAGTTCGCCTCCTGCTTTGCGAATGGGATTTTCCAATATTTTCCAAATCTCAATTACCAAATTTTCAGTTGAGGCCAAAATACCTTGCATAAAAGGGACGTCTAGGTTTAAATTCTTATGATCTAATGGTTCAATTATTAATTCTTTAATAATCTTACTCAAATCTTTCAGGTTAATCACAAAGCCGGTGTCTGCATGCGGCAACCCTTTAACGGTTACATATAAAGTGAAATTATGACCATGCCAGTTGTGGTTGCTGCATTTTCCAAAAACCGCATCATTTTTTTCCTGGCTCCAATCCTCTTTCCATAGCTTATGTGCCGCATTAAATGTCTCGCGCCGCGTAATGTAACAAGTGCTCACTTTTTAATATTTTACAATTTCACAATCCATTGAATCATCTGAATTTACCTTTGTTAGTTTTACTTCAACTAATTTATTCGCCAAAGATAAATCAAATGGAATTCTAACTTTTACATAATTATCAGTAAAACCATACATCCATCCTTCATCTTGTTCACTTTCGATTAAGGCAGTACGAATTTGACCTCTATTTTGTTCGTAAAAATGTCTTTTTTTTCTATCCGAAAGTAAATGAAGAATTTTACTTCGTTCACGCCTAATATCCATTGGAACAGAATCACCCATTTTAATCGCTGTTGTATTTGCTCTTTCCGAATAGGTAAAAACGTGTAAATAAGAGATGTCTAAATCTTTTAAGAATTCAACAGTTTTTGAGAATTCTTCATCTGTTTCACCAGGAAAACCAACTATTACATCAACGCCAATGCAGCAATCAGGATTCTTTCTTTTAATAGTTTCCACTCGCTCTGCGTATAGTTCTCTTTCGTATTTCCTTCTCATAGCTTTTAACATGGCGTTGCTTCCAGATTGAAGAGGAATATGAAAATGAGGAACGAATCTTTTAGATTTGTTCAAGCAAAAGTCAATTATTTCATTAGAAAGCAGGTTGGGTTCAATAGACGATATTCGAAATCGCTCAATTCCTTCAACTTCATCTAAGGCTAGAACAAGTCCATGAAAATTTTCAGAGCCATCCTGTCCAAAATCGCCAATATTTACTCCTGTTAAAACAATTTCTTTAACGTCTGTAGTTGCTATTTTACTAGCTTCGTTAACCGTTTGTTCAATCGTTGCATTGCGACTCTTTCCTCGGGCCAAAGGAATAGTACAAAACGTACAAAAGTAATCGCATCCGTCTTGTACCTTTAAAAACGACCTTGTTCTATCACCATATGAAAAAGAGGGGATAAACTCAGTGGTTTTCTTTATGGAATCATATTTAATGATAGACTTTCCGGGTTTTGTTTCTAGTTTGTCAAGGTGATCTAACACATTGAATTTTTCATTTGCACCAAGTACAATATCAACACCTGGAATCTTGCCAATTTCTTCAGGCTTAAGTTGGGCATAACAACCGACAATGGCAATCAGCGCTTCAGAATTGATTTTCTGAGCACGTTTTACCAATTGCTTACATTTTTTATCTGCATTTTCAGTGACCGAACAAGTATTAATTATGAAAACATCAGGATTTTCTTCAAAATCTACTTTTGCATAACCTCCCTCCTCAAATAATCGAGCTAGGGTAGATGTTTCTGAAAAATTTAATTTGCAACCGAGGGTATAAAAAGCAACTTTCTTAAATTGATTCATTGTGCTACAAAGGTAAAGCTATTTGAAATAATTTCAATTCTTACTATGAAATAAATAACTTAACGTAAGTTCTCATGTTAACTTAATCCTTAGGAATAACAAATACTTTAAATCTTAGTTTCTCTCTTTTTTTTCGCGTATTCGCTGAGAGGTAGATTATTCGATCTTGGAAATAGTATTTCCCATTAGTATCAAAGGTGACATCAATAAAATCTTGTTCACCTGGTTTGATGGGACTTTTAGGCAAAGTAACTTCAGTACACGTGCATTCGGCTTCGAACCCGTAAAATTCTAAGGGAGCTTTTCCCGTGTTTTTAACAAGATAACGGTACTTTAATTTCTCTCCTTCGTTAGTTTTCGGGAAACGAATAGTTTTGTTTGGAGCATAAAAAACCGCTCTCTGTGTGAAAACAGGAGCGGTTAATAGTATAAGAATAATTAGGATTAAACCTTTCAAATCTTAGTTATTTGTTGGAGCACCTGAGTTATTAACCGGGGCACCGCTGTCTGGAGCTGGTAATACTTCTCCCTTGATCCTAACAGTAACAATTCCACCTTCAACATTTACTGCGTTTGATGTGATTGTTACAGATTTATTAATTGCGCCTGGTCTTTTTGTGTCATATTTAACCTTGATTGATGCTGATGCTCCTGGTGCAATAGGTTCTTTTGGCCACTCAGGAACTGTACAACCACAAGATCCTTTTGCATTTGAAATAACTAATGCTTCGTTTCCTTCGTTTGTAAAGTCGAATGTACAAGTCCCATCACCATCATATTTCACTTGACCGTAATCATGAACTTCTTTGTTAAATTTAATTTTTGGACCTTTAGAAAGTTCCACTTGAGCAGTTGCATTTCCAGAAACAAACATTCCTGCTAGAACTAAACCGATAGATAAAAATAAGTTTTTCATTTTTGCTGATTTTAATTTTAAACAAATATAAAGAGTTTGCCTATTTGATTTTTTGATTTAACACATAATTAACAAAATAATTGTCTAGCGATTATTTAGATAATTTAACTGGCTCATCAATATTTTTTAAGCGTTCCTGAATTTCTTTCTTTTCCCGCTCTCCTTCAGGTGTTTTGGGTAAAGATTTTAACCACATTTCATAATAAGATTTAATTTTCTTAATATCCCTTTTCTTATTAATGGCTTGATCGTATTTGAAGATTAAATCTTGAATAACAAAAATTTTAAATTTTGATTCCGGATAATTTATAAGGAGTGTATCTCCATATTGTTCTTGCATAACAAGATGTTTTCCATGTCCTATTGGATATCCAGTTTCAGTAGTACAAATGGCCATTAAACAAGAATCTGCTTTTGCGTCTTTAGGATACTTATTGTAATATTCAACCAATCGTGAAAAATAAGTCATATAATGAACATTACTCACTCTGTTTCTCTGCTGCTTTTTGTACATGGAATCTTCCGCTATTTTGATTTCCTTCCAGAGTTCCTCTTTTGTTGTGGGATTCTTTCTTGCTTGAGTGGTTGGTTTTTTAGCGTTAATAGTTGAGTCTTCGTCATTACATGAAACTACAATCAGAGCAAGGACTAGCAAGAAAAATTGAATGTTTTTATTTTTCATTTTTTTAGGGGGAATTTCATTTTATAATCAGTATCAACTGCACCTTTAGAAATATTTTGAAGTCTTTTTTGTAAAAGTTTTCGTTTCAATACAGATAAATGGTCTGTGAATAACACCCCTTCCAAGTGATCATATTCATGTTGGATAATTCGTGCAGCATATCCAGTAAATAGTTCCTCATGAAAATTCCAATTTTCATCAAAATAACTTATTTCCACATTTTCATGTCGGTAAACATCTTCTCGTATCTTAGGAATCGACAGGCATCCTTCATTAAATCCCCATTTTTCGCCATTCTCATTTTCAATAATCGGATTAATAAATACTTTTTTAAAGTTTTCAATCCCCACTGCACGGGAATCTATTTCTTTTGCATCCTCTTCATCTGCAAAAGGACTTCCATCTACTACAAATAAACGTATGTTTTTTCCAATTTGAGGTGCGGCCAAACCAACCCCTTTCGCGTTATACATGGTTTCAAACATATTGTCAACAAGCAGATTTAAATCCACATAATTTTCATCAATTTCCTCGGAAAGTTTCTTTAGGATAGGATCTCCGTATGCAACTATAGGTAAAATCATTACAATAAAATGCTATTATTAATAATACAAAAATACAGTTCATTCATCTAACTTTCAAAGCCTAATCAAAAAAACTGTCTAATCATTTACAAAGGTTTAAAATAAATAATCAAAAATCTAGTGTAAATCATTGCTTTTCAATAATTTCAATAGCACAATGAAAAAAAATCGGTTTTTTTTTAACTTTAACTTGTAGAAAAGAATAATTGTAGTATCTTTGCACCCCCAAAAGTGTGAAAAGTAAAATTTAATTGATAAAATTGATATGCCTACAATTCAGCAGTTAGTTCGCAAAGGCAGAACAACAGTAGTAAAGAAAAGTAAGTCCGCAGCATTAGATTCTTGTCCTCAAAGAAAAGGTGTTTGTGTTCGTGTATATACAACTACTCCAAAGAAACCAAATTCTGCAATGCGTAAAGTTGCAAGGGTTCGTTTGACAAATGGAAAAGAGGTGAATGCGTACATCGGTGGTGAAGGACATAACCTACAAGAACACTCCTTAGTATTAGTAAGAGGTGGTAGGGTAAAAGATTTACCAGGTGTAAGATATCACATCGTTCGTGGAGCAGAGGATACAGCTGGTGTTCAGGGGAGAACACAAAGACGTTCTAAATATGGAACTAAAAGACCTAAACAAAAATAATAACAATAGTTTTTTCTGAGTAATGAGAAGAAGAAAAGCCAAAAAAATAACGATACTTCCAGATCCGAAATTTAACGATGTGGTTGTAACAAAGTTTGTAAATAACTTAATGCTTGACGGAAAGAAAAGTTTAGCATTTCGTATTTTTTACGATGCAATTGAAATCGTTGATAAGAAAATCGAAGATCAAGATGGTCTTGATGTTTGGAGAAAAGCGGTTGAGAATGTAACTCCTTCAGTAGAAGTTAGAAGTAGAAGAGTAGGAGGGGCTACCTTTCAAATTCCAACTCCGGTTCGTGAGGAAAGAAAAGCATCTTTAGCTATGAAATGGCTAATTGGGTATTCTCGTAAAAGAAACGAAAAAACAATGGCTCAAAAATTAGCTTCTGAAATTATTGCAGCTTCCAAAGAAGAAGGTGCGGCATACAAGAAGAAAGAAGATACAACAAGAATGGCTGAGGCGAATAAAGCATTTTCACATTTTAGATTCTAAGAAATGGCAAGAGATCTCAAATATACAAGAAACATTGGTATTGCTGCTCACATTGATGCAGGTAAGACTACTACAACCGAACGTATTTTATTTTACGGTGGTGTTAGTCATAAAATCGGTGAAGTTCACGATGGCGCCGCTACGATGGACTGGATGGAACAAGAGCAAGAAAGAGGTATTACAATTACTTCTGCTGCAACAACATTGAACTGGAACTACCGTGGTCAAACGTACCACATGAATATTATTGACACTCCAGGACACGTTGACTTTACGGTTGAAGTAAACCGTTCGTTACGTGTACTTGACGGTCTTGTTTTCTTGTTCTCTGCTGTTGATGGTGTTGAGCCACAATCAGAGACAAACTGGAGATTGGCAAACAATTATAATGTGCCTCGAATTGGATTCGTAAATAAAATGGATCGTCAAGGAGCTGATTTTCTTGCTGTTTGTAAACAAGTTAAAGACATGTTAGGAAGTCATGCGCTTCCATTACAATTAAATATTGGTGAAGAAGATAATTTTAAAGGAGTTGTTGATTTAATTAACTTTAAAGGGATTGTTTGGAATGAAGATGATTTTGGAATGACATTCAAAGAAGTTGAAATTCCTGCTGATATTCTTGATGAAGCTCGTCAATTAAGAAGCGAATTATTAGAAGCAGTTGCTGAATTTGATGAGTCTTTAATGGAGAAATTCTTTGAAGATGAAAATTCTTTAACTGAAAGAGAAATATTAGATGCTTTAAGAGAAGCTACAATTTCTGGGAAAGTTGTTCCAATGATGTGTGGTTCATCATTCAAAAATAAAGGTGTTCAAGCGATGTTGGATATGGTAATGGAAATTTTGCCATCGCCTTTGGATATCGAAGGAATTACAGGGATTAATCCCAAAACTGATCAAGAGGTAGTGCGTAAGCCTTCGTATGACGAACCGTTTGCTGGTTTGGCATTCAAAATTGCTACGGATCCATTTGTTGGTCGTTTGTGTTTTGTAAGAGCGTATTCTGGAAAGCTTGAAGCTGGTTCTTATGTCTTAAACACAAGATCTGACAATAAAGAAAGAATTTCTCGAATTTTCCAAATGCACGCAAATAAACAAAACCAGATTCCTGTACTTGGGGCTGGAGATATCGGTGCAGTTGTTGGATTTAAAGATATTAAAACAGGTGATACTTTGTGTGCGGAGAATGCTCCAATCATTTTAGAATCAATGGTGTTTCCTGAGCCGGTTATTGGTTTAGCAATCGAGCCTAAAACACAAGCAGATACAGACAGATTATCAATTGGACTTTCTAAATTATCTGAAGAGGATCCAACTTTCCGAGTAAACACAGACGAAGATACTGGTCAAACTATCATTAGTGGAATGGGTGAGCTTCACTTAGAAATTATTGTTGATCGTTTGAAAAGAGAATTCAAAGTTGAGGTAAATCAAGGTGCGCCTCAAGTTGCTTACAGAGAGAATATCACTTCTTCAGTTGATCATAGAGAAGTTTACAAAAAGCAATCAGGTGGTCGTGGTAAATTTGCGGATATCGTTGTGAAAATTTCACCTCAGGACAATACTGAAAAAGTAGGTTTAGAGTTTGTAAATAGCATCAAAGGTGGTAACGTTCCTCGTGAATTTATTCCATCTGTTGAAAAAGGATTTAAGGATTCAATGAAAAATGGTGTTTTAGCTGGATTCCCAGTTGATGCCATGAAGGTTGAATTAGTAGATGGATCTTTTCACGCTGTTGACTCCGATTCTTTATCATTTGAACTATGTGCTAAGATGGCGTATAGAGCGGCTTTGAAAAATTGTCGTCCAGTTCTTCTTGAGCCTATCATGAAGCTTGAAGTTGTTACTCCAGAAGAAAATATGGGTGATGTTGTTGCCGATTTGAACAGAAGAAGAGGTATGATGAAAGGTATGGATGACAGAGCTGGAGCTAAAGTATTGAAAGCTGATGTTCCACTTTCAGAAATGTTTGGATATGTTACTCAATTGAGAACTATAACATCTGGTAGAGCAAATTCATCAATGGAATTCTCGCATTATGCAGAAGCTCCAAAAAATGTTGCTGATGAGGTAGTTTCAAAAGTAAATGGTAAAATTACAGCTTAATTAAGAATAAGATGAGCCAAAAAATTAGAATAAAATTAAAGTCGTACGATCATAATCTAGTTGATAAATCAGCTGAGAAAATCGTTAAAACTGTTAAGTCAACAGGGGCAGTGGTAAGTGGTCCAATTCCATTACCAACAAACAAAAAGATTTTTACAGTATTACGTTCACCGCACGTAAACAAGAAAGCAAGAGAGCAATTTGAATTAAGTTCTTATAAAAGATTACTTGATATATACAGTTCTTCATCTAAGACAGTTGATGCCTTAATGAAACTAGAATTGCCAAGTGGTGTTGATGTAGAGATTAAAGTTTAATTATTAATAACGTAGAAAATGCCAGGAATTATAGGTAAAAAAGTTGGTATGACTAGCATATTCAGTGCCGAGGGTAAGGCGTTACCATGCACAATTATTGAAGCTGGTCCTTGTGTTGTAACACAAGTTAAAACAACTGAAAAAGATGGTTACGAATCGGTCCAATTAGGATACGGTGTTCGTAAAGAAAAAAACACTCCCAAAGCGCTTTTAGGACATTTCAAAAAAGCAAATACTTCTCCTAAAATGACATTAGTTGAATTTAGTGGTTTTGAAGGTGTTTCTTTAGGAGACGAGGTAAGTGCTGTTTTGTTTGAAGAAGGAGAGTTTGTTGATGTAAATGGCACTTCTAAAGGTAAAGGTTTCCAAGGAGTTGTAAGACGACATAACTTCGGTGGAGTTGGTCAGGCAACACATGGTCAGCACAACAGACTTCGAGCTCCGGGTTCAATTGGTGCTTGTTCTTATCCTGCACGCGTATTTAAAGGTATGCGAATGGCTGGTCAAATGGGAAATAAAAGAGTTAATCAATCGAATCTTCAAATTTTGAAAGTTATTGCAGATCGCAATATAATCATTGTAAAAGGTTCAATTCCAGGTGCTAAAGGTTCAACTGTAACAATTAAGAAGTAATGGAAACAAAAATATATAACGTAAAAGGAGAAGCTACCTCAAGTAAGGCAACTTTGTCTGATGATGTTTTTGGGATTACTCCAAATGATCATGCGATTTATTTAGATGTTCGTTTACATTTGGCAAATCGTCGTCAAGGTACCCACAAATCTAAAGAAAGAAATGAGATTGCAGGTTCAACCAAAAAATTGAAAAAACAAAAAGGTACTGGTGGTGCAAGAGCGGGTAGTTCTAAATCAGGAACAAGAGTTGGTGGAGGTAGAATTTTTGGACCAAGACCAAGAGACTATGAATTTAAATTGAACACAAAGGTTAGAAGGTTAGCTAGAAAATCAGCTTTCTCTTATAAAGTTCAAAATGATTCATTAATGGTTTTAGAAGATTTGAACTATGATTTACCAAGAACTAAAGAATTTTTGAATTTGGTTTCTTCTCTGAAGTTAGATAATCAAAAGGTATTACTTATTTTAGGAAGTAAGAGTGATCAGGTTTATTTATCTGCTCGTAACCTTAATAAAGTTAAAGTCGTAACAGCTGATTCCGTTAATACTTTTGATGTTTTGAATGCTCAAAAGGTTGTTTTAGCTGTTAGTTCCATTGAGAAAATTGAAAGTATTTTGAATTAATTGTAGAAAATGAAGACAATTATAAAGAAACCTATTATTACTGAAAAAGCTTCAGGTCTTTCTGAAAAAAGAAACGCTTACACTTTTGCAGTTGATTTTAAGGCAAATAAAATTGAAATAAAAAACGCTATCGAGAAATTGTACAATGTACGTGTCACAGACGTTCGAACAATGAATTATGGTGGTGGAGTATCATCTGTGAAATATACCAATAAAGGTATTGTTGAGCAAAGAAGCAAGCAGTGGAAAAAAGCTCTTGTGACCGTTGCGGATGGTCAGTTTATTGAATTGTTTAACAATTATTAAATAGAGAAATGAGCTTAAAGAAATTCAATCCCATTACTCCTGGACAACGTCACAAAGTTGTAATGGAATTAAAGGATATTACTGCTGCTAAACCAGAGAAAAGTCTTGTTGCTTCCCATAAGAAGTCAGGTGGTAGAAATAATACAGGAAAGATGACTATGCGCTACCTTGGTGGTGGTCATAAACAAAAATATCGTATTGTTGATTTCAAAAGAGATAAACACGGTATTCCTGCAACGGTTAAAACAATCGAGTACGATCCAAATAGAACTGCAAATATTGCTTTGTTGTTTTATGCTGATGGAGAGAAACGATATATTATCGCTCCCAATGGATTAAAAGTAGGTGATAAAGTTGTTTCAGGTTCTGAAGCAACGCCAAATGTAGGAAACACGTTATTCCTTGCTGATATTCCACTTGGTACTGTTATTCATAATATTGAATTACAACCTGGTAAAGGAGGTTCAATTGCACGAGGTGCAGGGACATATGCTCAGTTGAACGCACGTGATGGAAAATATGCTATTGTAAAGCTTCCTTCAGGTGAAACTCGTATGATTTTGACTACATGTCTAGCGACAATCGGTTCTGTTTCTAATTCAGAGCATAACCTAGAAGTTTCAGGAAAAGCAGGTAGATCTAGATGGTTAGGTAGAAGACCAAGAGTGAGAGGTGTTGTTATGAATCCAGTGGATCACCCTATGGGAGGTGGTGAAGGTAGAAATGCCGGAGGTCACCCACGTTCACGTAATGGAATTCCAGCGAAAGGATACAAAACGCGGGCACCGAAAAAACAGTCAAGTAAGTTTATTTTAGAGAAAAGAAAAAAATAGTTTAAAGATATGAGTCGTTCCTTAAAAAAACCACCATTTGTACATTATAAACTAATGAAACGAGTTGATGACGCTCAAGCTAATCAAAGCAAAGCGGTTATCAAAACATGGTCAAGAGCATCAACAATTACACCTGAATTTGTAGGTTTAACGTTCGCAGTGCACAATGGTAATAAATTTATTCCAGTGTTTGCAACTGAAAACATGGTTGGACATAAATTAGGTGAATTTGCTCCTACTAGAAATTTTAGAGGACACGCCGGAAATAAAAAAGATAAAAAACGATAGAATTTAGAAGTCATGGGCGCTAGAAAAAGAATAAAAGCAAATGAACTAAAAGAGCAAAATAGTAAGATTGCTTTTGCTAAATTGAATAACTCTCCAATTGCTCCTCGTAAAATGAGATTGGTTGCAGATTTAATTCGTGGAGTAGAAGTAAATAAAGCTCTTAATATTCTTCAACATAATGCAAAAGATGCATCTGTTAGTCTTGAGAAGTTATTGCGTTCAGCATTGGCTAATTGGGAACAAAAGAATGAAGGTAAAAGTATGGAAGAGGAAAAGTTGGTTGTGAAGACAATTCAAGTGGACGGTGGAACTATGCTTAAAAGAATTCAACCAGCACCTCAAGGTAGAGCGCACAGAGTTCGTAAAAGATCAAATCACGTTACAATAGTTGTAGATAGTTTAATATAAAGAAATGGGACAAAAGACAAATCCAATTGGCAATAGATTAGGTTACATCCAAGGTTGGGAATCTAATTGGTATGGTGGAAAAGACTATAGAGATAAGATTGTTGAAGATGATCAAATTCGTAAGTATTTATTCGTTCGTTTAGCAAAAGCTAGTATAGCAAAGATTATAATCGAAAGAACTCTTAAGTTAATCACGGTTACTATTAATACTGCTCGTCCGGGAGTAATTATTGGTAAAGGTGGTCAAGAAGTTGATAAATTGAAAGAAGAACTTAAGAAAATTACCAAGAAAGAAATTCAAATTAACATTTTTGAAGTTAAAAGACCTGAATTAGATGCACGTTTAGTTGCGGATGGTGTTGCTCGTCAACTTGAAGCTAGGATTTCATTTAGAAGAGCAATTAAAATGGCTATCGCTTCAACTATGAGAATGGGTGCTGAGGGAATTAAAATTAAAATTTCTGGACGTTTAAATGGAGCGGAAATGGCGAGATCTGAAATGTACAAAGAAGGTAGAATTCCTCTGCATACATTTAGAGCAGATATTGATTATGCTATATCAGAAGCTCATACAACTTATGGACGCCT
This sequence comes from Crocinitomicaceae bacterium, assembly GCA_044237035.1. Taxonomy (GTDB): domain Bacteria; phylum Bacteroidota; class Bacteroidia; order Flavobacteriales_D; family Crocinitomicaceae; genus UBA952. Next base: position 14,029 of record JBIIFU010000029.1, on the reverse strand, counting down.
TGGAATTAAAGTTTGGATTTGCAAAGGAGAAGTTTATGGAAAAAGAGATTTGTCTCCAAATGTAGGTCAATCTACTGGAACGTCTCAATCCAATCAAGCTGGAGCTGCCAAAAAAGGTGGACCAGGATTAAGAAGAAAGAAAAAATAATAGATTAGTTAATAGTTTTTATCATGTTACAACCGAAACGATCTAAGTTTAGAAGAGTACAAAAAGGTAGAGTAAAAGGTTCTGCTCATAGAGGTTCAACAATTGCATTTGGTTCTTTTGGTCTTAAGACCTTGGAATCAGGTTGGATTACTTCAAGACAAATTGAAGCTTCTCGTATAGCAGTTACTCGTTACATGAAGAGGGAAGGAAAAGTGTGGATTCGTATATTTCCAGATAAACCAATCACTTCTAAACCTGCTGAAGTACGTATGGGTAAAGGTAAAGGTGCACCAAGTCATTGGGTTGCAGTTGTAAATCCAGGAAGAATTATGTTTGAAGCAGATGGAGTTCCTTATGAAATAGCTAAGGAAGCACTTCGATTAGCTGCACAAAAATTACCTGTGAAGTGCAAATTCGTAGTAAGAAATGATTTTGTAATTCCGGTTTAAAATAAATAGTTATGAAGCAAGCAGAGATATTAAAATTATCTACAGAAGACTTAAAGAGCAAAGTTGCCACAGCAAGTGAACAATTATCATCTTTAAAGTTTAACCATAAAATGACTCCGGTTGAAAATCCTCTTAGAATAAGAATATTAAGAAGAGAGATTGCACGCATGAGAACTGAATTAGCAAAGCGATAAAAGAATTTTTAAAACAAGTAGCTTAAAATGGAAAAGCGAAATTTACGTAAAGAAAGAGTTGGTGTTGTAACAAGTGACAAAATGGATAAATCTATTGTTGTTGCTGTTGAAAGAAAAGTAAAGCACCCGAAATATGGGAAATTTGTGAAGAAGACGACTAAGTTTGTTGCTCACGATGAAACTAATGATTGTAATCAAGGTGATACAGTTAAAATTATGGAAACTCGTCCTTTGAGTAAATCAAAGAATTGGAGATTAGTTGAAATTGTTGAACGAGCTAAATAATATTTAAAGATGATACAAGTAGAATCAAGACTATCAGTTGCGGATAATTCAGGTGCTAAAGAAGTACTTTGTATTAGAGTACTTGGAGGTACAAGGAGAAGATATGCTTCTGTAGGTGATAAAATTGTTGTTGCTGTTAAAAGTGCAATGCCTTCTGGAGCAGTAAAAAAAGGTAGTGTAGCTAAGGCAGTTGTTGTTCGTACAACTAAAGAAGTTAGACGCGCTGATGGATCATATATTCGTTTCGATGATAATGCTTGCGTTATTTTAAATCAAGCAGGTGACATGAGAGGTACTCGTATTTTCGGACCAGTAGCTAGAGAATTGCGTGAGAACAATTACATGAAGATTGTATCATTGGCGCCAGAAGTTTTGTAATACGATTAGATTAAAGTTATGCAGATTAAATTACATATTAAAGTTGGAGATACTGTCAAGGTAATCAGCGGTGAATCCAAAAATCAAGAAGGTAAAGTATTAAAAATTGACCGTTCTAAATTGCGTGCTATTGTTGAAGGAGTTAACATCGTTAAAAAGCATGCTAAACCTAGCGCTTCCGATCCACAAGGTGGAATCATTGAAAAAGAAGCAGGTCTTCATATTTCAAATCTTATGGTTGTAGTAAATGGTCAACCTACAAAGATTGGAAGAAAGTTAAATGAGAATGGAAATTTAGTTCGTTATTCTAAGAAATCAGGGGAGGTGATAAAATAATATGAGTTACGTACCAAGACTTAAAGAAAAATATAGTGTTGAAATAGTTTCTTCACTAACAGATAAATTCGGTTACAAAACTGTAATGAGAGTTCCAAAATTATCAAAAATTGTTTTGAGCCAAGGTATTGGAGATGCAGTTGCTGATAAAAAAATGATTGATAGTGCAGTTGCTGATTTATCTCGAATTGCAGGTCAGAAAGCGATTCCTACCTATTCGAAGAAAGATATTTCTAATTTCAAACTTCGTAAAGGAATGCCTATTGGAACCAAAGTTACGTTGAGAGGTGATAAAATGTACGAATTTTTAGATCGATTATTGTCTGTAGCGTTGCCGCGAACAAGAGACTTCCGTGGAATTAATCCAAAGGGTTTTGATGGAAGAGGAAATTACAACATGGGTGTTACAGAACATATTATTTTTCCTGAGATTGATATAGATAAAGTAAGTAAAATATTGGGTATGGATGTAACATTTGTTACTACTGCACAAAGTGATGAAGAAGCAAAAGCACTGTTAGATGCATTTGGTTTTCCTTTTAAAACGAAATAAGAAATGGCAAAAGAATCAATGAAAGCGCGTGAGCGCAAAAGAGAAAGGTTAGTTGCGAGATATGCTCGTAAAAGAGAAGAGCTTTCAAAAGTTTTAAAGTCAACTGATCCTTCTGAGGAAGTTCAAAATGCTAAATGGGACGCAATGATGGCTATTCAAAAGTTGCCAGCAAATTCCGCAAAAAATAGATTGCATAATCGATGTGGTTTAACTGGACGTCCTAGAGGTTACATGAGGAATTTTGGTATTTCGCGTGTTACGTTTCGTGAAATGGCTCTAGCTGGAAAGATACCAGGTGTTAAGAAAGCTAGTTGGTAATAAATAAGAATTTAGTTTAAAAAAGATGAATACAGATCCAATTGCAGATTATTTGACAAGAATCAGAAATGCAAGCAGTGCAGGTTTGAAATTAGTTCAAATTCCTTCTTCAAATTTAAAAAAATCAATGACTCAGATTTTATTTGATCAAGGATTTATTTCTAACTACAAAGTAGAAGAAGATGGTAAACAAGGCATTATTAAGATTGCCTTAAAATACAACACGACTACTCGTGTACCTGCCATAACAAGAATTGATAGAATTTCACGTCCAGGGTTAAGAAAGTACGCAGGTACTGAAAACTTACCTCGTGTTTTAAATGGTTTAGGTGTCGCTATAATGTCAACTTCAAAGGGTGTAATTACTGATAAAGAAGCTAGAAAGTTGAACGTAGGTGGTGAAGTTCTTTGTTATGTTTATTAATATTTTATAGAAATGTCAAGAATAGGAAAAAATCCAATTGTAATACCTAAAGGGGTTGATGTTAAATTTGACAACAGCACTTTGACTGTGAAAGGTTCTAAAGGTGAGTTAGTTCAGGAAATTGATTCTTCAATTGGTATGGATTTAACAGACGGTGTAATTACATTTACGCGTTCAACAGATATGCCTGAACATCGTTCAAAACATGGTTTGTATAGAGCGCTTACTCAAAATATGATTATAGGTGTTTCTGAAGGATTTAAAAAAGAATTGGAAATTGTTGGTGTTGGATATCGTGCAAATGCGGTAGGACAGCAACTAGAACTGGCACTTGGTTACTCGCATGCCATTATTTTGGAAGTACCAAATCAAGTTAAAATTACGACCTTAACTGAAAAAGGTAAGGCGCCTGTTGTTACACTTGAGTCTTTTGATAAACAATTATTAGGACAGGTAGCAGCTAAAATCAGATCGTTTAGAAAACCGGAGCCATACAAAGGAAAAGGTATTAAATTCGTAGGTGAAGAGTTAAGAAGAAAAGCAGGTAAGTCTGCAGGTAAAAAATAGATAGCGTTATGGCATTAGATAAGTTAAATAGAAGAATTAAAATCAAGCGAAGAATACGTAAGAAAGTATTTGGAACAGCTAAATTACCACGCTTGTCAGTTTACAGAAGTAACAAGCAAATTTATGCTCAATTAATAGATGATTTGTCTGGAACTACGTTGGCTTCTGCGTCTTCTTATAAGAATAAAGAGGCAGAAACAGGGACGAAGATTAATCAAGCATCTGTAGTTGGTAAATTAGTTGCCGAAAAAGCAAAAACAGCTGGAATTGAAACTGTTGTCTTTGATAGAAATGGTTATTTATACCACGGTAGAGTTAAAGCTTTGGCTGACGCTGCAAGAGAAGGTGGTTTAAAATTTTAATAGTATATGTCAGTACAAAATATGAATAGAGTTAAATCTGCAGATATCGAATTAAAAGATAAACTTGTTGCAGTAAATCGTGTAACCAAAGTTACAAAAGGTGGTAGAACCTTCAGTTTTTCTGCGATTGTCGTTGTTGGAGATGAGAATGGTGTTGTTGGTCACGGTCTAGGAAAAGCTAAAGAAGTAACTGAGGCAATTACTAAAGGAATTGATGATGCAAAAAAGAATTTGATTAAAGTGCCTATTTACAAAGGTACAGTTCCTCATTCTCAAAAAGGGAAATTTGGTGGTGCTAATGTATTATTGAAACCAGCAACTGATGGTACAGGTGTTATTGCAGGTGGTGCAATGCGTGCTGTATTGGAAAGTGTAGGTATTCATAATGTACTTGCAAAATCACAAGGTTCATCAAATCCACATAACGTGGTGAAAGCTACCATGGATGCCCTGGCTCAAATGAGAGACGCATCTGCAGTTGCTCGTCAAAGAGGAATTTCTGTGGATAAAGTATTTAACGGTTAATATAGTTCAAAATGTCTACAATAAAACTAAAACAAGTTAGAAGTACGATTAAATGTCCTGCTGATCAAAAAGCGACAATTAAGGCTTTAGGATTTAAAAAATTAAATCAAGTTATCGAGAAAGAATCCACTCCTCAAATACAAGGAATGGTGCGAAAGGTAAAGCATTTATTAGAAATTATATCAGAATAAATTAGTTATAATGAACTTAAGTAATTTAAAACCAGCGGAAGGAGCGGTTAAAAAAGAGAAGAGAATCGGTAGAGGTCAAGGTTCTGGACATGGTGGCACTTCAACAAGAGGTCACAAAGGAGCTAAGTCTCGATCTGGATATAAAACAAAGATAGGTTTTGAAGGTGGACAAATGCCGCTTCAAAGACGTGTTCCTAAATTTGGATTTAAGAATATCAATCGCGTAGAATACAAAGCAGTTAATCTAGCAATTCTTCAAAATTTAGCGGAGAATAAAGGCATTACTGAAATATCATTTGATGTATTAAGGGAAAATGGTATTATTTCCAAAAATGATTTAGTGAAAATTTTAGGTAATGGTGAATTGAAAACTAAAATCAATGTTACTGCGCATAAATTTTCTACCGCTGCTAAAGCTTCAATTGAAGCGCAAGGTGGAAGTTGCTCGGAAATGTAATATTGCATACAATTGAATGAAAAAGTTAGTAGAAAATCTTAAAAATATTTGGAAAGTAGAAGAGCTTCGTAAGCGAATCTTACTCACTTTGGGTTTGATTCTAGTTTATCGAATCGGTTCGTTTATAATTATTCCTGGTGTTGATTACACGGCATTGTCAGCGGCTCAAGCTAAAGGTGACCAAAATGCATTAGAAACTCTATTATCCTTATTTTCTGGAGGTGGTTTTTCAAATGCCTCAATTATGGCTCTTGGAATCATGCCTTATATTAGTGCTTCGATTATCATGCAGTTATTAGGGATGGCTGTTCCTGCGGTTCAGAAAATGCAAAATGAAGGCGAAGCAGGCAGAAAACAAATTAACAACTACACTCGAATTTTAACCATAATTATTTGTGCGCTACAAGCACCTAGCTATTTAACGTTGTACGTTCAAAATAAAGGAGCAATGCCTGTGGATGCGTCAACATTTTGGTGGACACAAACTATTCTCGTTTTGGTAGCAGGTTCAATGTTCGCTGTATGGTTGGGTGAGCGTATTACTGAAAAAGGAATTGGGAATGGTATTTCATTATTGATTACTGTTGGAATTCTTGCAAGATTACCTGAATCATTTATCGCAGAAATCGGAATGAATAAAGCTAATCTAATCATGATTGTCCTTGAAATTGTTGCATTCATGTTAGTTGTATTGTTTACAATTTTGATTGTTCAAGGTGTACGAAGAATACCTTTGAATACAGCTAAAAGAATTGTTGGAGCAAGAGCTATTGAGGAACAAGGTGCTAGAAATTATCTTCCAATTAAAGTGAACGCAAGTGGTGTAATGCCAATAATCTTCGCCCAAGCAATTATGACAATCCCTATGATGGCTTTTTCTTCCGTTGCAGGTGATGGAAATTTTATTCAGAAGATTTTAAGTGATATTTATGGTTTGAGTTACAATCTAATTTTAGCCTTGTTAATTATTGTCTTTACGTATTTCTACACGGCTATTATGATCAATCCACGAAAAATTGCGGATGACTTAAAAAGAAGTGGTGGATTTATCCCTGGTATTCGTCCGGGTGAAGAAACAGCAGAGTACATAGATTCATTGGTGTCCAGAATTACTTTTCCAGGATCATTATTTTTAGCGGCAATCGCTATTCTTCCCGCAATAGCGAAACAAGCAGGTGTTAATGATGCTTTCGCAATGTTTTTTGGAGGAACGTCTATATTGATTATGGTTGGTGTAGTATTAGACACGCTACAACAAATTGAATCCTATCTATTAAATCGTCACATGGATGGCTTAATGGAAGGAACAAGAATTAAAGGGAGAAGAAACTTGAACGAACCTTCAGGATTGTAAGATATGGCAAAACAAGCATCCATAGAACAAGACGGAATTATTTTAGAAGCATTGCCAAATGCAATGTTTAAAGTTGAATTGGAAAATGGACATGTAATTATTGCACATATATCTGGAAAAATGAGAATGTTTTACATTAAAATTCTTCCAGGAGACAAAGTGAAAGTGGAAATGTCACCGTATGATTTAACAAAAGGAAGAATTTCCTTCAGATATAAATAAAACAGAGTAAGATGAAAGTAAGAGCATCAGTAAAGAAAAGAACAGCGGATTGCAAAATTGTAAAGCGCAAAGGAAGAGTTTATATTATTAACAAAAAGAACCCAAAATTAAAGCAACGTCAGGGATAAAATTATTTATAGTATGGCACGTATAGCAGGAATTGATTTACCAAAAAACAAAAGAGGTGTAATAGGATTAACTTACATCTTTGGAATCGGAAGAAGTACTTCCAAAAAGATTTTAAATGACAATAACATCGACGAGAACATCAAAGTTCAAGATTGGAATGATGATCAATTGTCTGCAATTAGAAATGCTATAAATGAAGTCAAAACTGAGGGTCAGTTGAGATCTGAAATTCAATTGAACATTAAGCGTTTGATGGATATCGGATGTAACAGAGGTATCAGACATAGAGCTGGATTGCCATTGCGTGGTCAAAGAACAAAAAATAACTCACGTACAAGAAAAGGAAGACGTAAAACAGTTGCGAATAAGAAAAAAGCTACTAAATAATAACTAGTTAAGATGGCTAAGACAAATCAGAAAAAAAAGAAAAATGTTAAGGTAGATGCTGCTGGTGAAGCACATATCCAAGCAACATTTAACAATGTGATTATTTCATTAACTAACGGCGGAGGTCAAGTTATTTCCTGGTCTTCAGCAGGGAAAATGGGATTTAAAGGTTCGAAAAAGAACACACCTTATGCAGCTCAAGTTGCGGCTGAAGATGCGGCTAAGGAAGCTCATGATTTTGGATTGAGAAGAGTACGAGTGTATGTTAAAGGTCCTGGAGCTGGAAGAGAATCAGCAATTCGTGCAATACATAATACAGGTATTGAAGTTACTGAAATTATTGATGTGACTCCACTTCCGCACAATGGTTGTCGTCCACCAAAGAAAAGAAGAGTATAATAAGTTTATTAATCAGAAAGAATACACTATCGAAGGATTGCCTTAATTCATAGTTCTTTCACAAAATATAAGTATGGCAAGATATAGAGGACCCAAAACCAAAATCGCAAGACGTTTTAGAGAAGCGATTTTCGGACCAGACAAAGCGCTGGAAAAAAGAAATTATGGACCAGGTCAACACGGCCCGGCCAAGAGAAGAGGTGCTAAACAGTCTGAATATGCAATTCAGTTAGGTGAAAAGCAAAAAGCTAAATACACCTATGGAATTTTAGAAAGACAATTTAGAAATCTATTTGACAAAGCATCTAGAATGAAGGGGATCACAGGTGAAAATTTATTAGCACTTTGTGAGTCTCGTTTGGATAATGCAGTTTTTAGATTTGGTGTTGCTCCGTCAAGAAGAGCGGCTCGTCAATTGGTAAGTCACAAACATATCACTGTAAATGGAGAAGTTGTTAATATTCCTTCTTACACGTTAAAAGTGGGAGATGTTGTTGGTGTTAGAGAAAAATCTAAGTCACTTGAGAATATTACATCTTCATTGAATTCAACAACTAAAAAGTTTGATTGGTTGGATTGGAATTCTGCTTCAATGTCTGGAAAAGTTATTGCTATTCCTGCAAGAGATATGATTCCTGAAAATATTCGGGAACAATTAATAGTCGAATTATATTCTAAATAAAAATTATTTCATTTTGTTATGGCAATATTAGATTTTCAAAAACCAGATAAAGTTGTTCTTGTTCACTCTGATGAGAGAGAAGGTCAATTTGAATTTAGACCTCTCGAACCGGGATACGGTATCACAGTAGGAAACTCATTAAGACGTATTCTTCTTTCTTCTCTAGAAGGGTTTGCAATTGCTTCTATCAAGATTGAAGGTGTTGATCACGAATTCTCAGCAATCAAAGGAGTAGTTGAGGATGTAACGGAAATAATTTTAAATTTAAAACAAGTTCGTTTTAAGCAACAAATTGAAGGTTCAAATAGCGAAACGGTTATTGTATCAGTTTCAGGTCAAAAACAACTTACTGCAGGTGATATTGGTAAATTTACATCGGCATTTCAAGTTTTGAATACAGATCTAGTTATCTGTAATATGGAGCCAAGTGTTAAATTGAATATTGAATTAAATATTGTTAAGGGAAGAGGTTATGTTCCTGCTGAGGAAAATAAAAATCCAGATGCAACTTTTGGAACAGTAGCTATTGATTCAATCTTTACCCCGATTGTAAATGTTAAGTATTCAATTGAAAATTTTCGTGTAGAACAAAAGACAGACTACGAAAAATTAATCATTGATATCAAAACGGATGGATCGATTCAACCTAAAGAAGCATTGAAAGAGGCTGCTAAGATTTTAATTCATCATTTCATGTTGTTCTCTGATGAAAGAATATCAATTGAAAATGAATCTAAGTCTGATAGTGAAGAATTCGATGAATCATCATTACACATGCGCCAATTGCTAAAAACTAAATTGGTTGATATGGATCTTTCAGTTAGAGCGTTAAATTGCTTGAAAGCTGCGGAAGTAGATACATTAGGTGAGTTGGTTGCTTTTGCAAAATCTGATTTGTTGAAATTTAGAAATTTTGGTAAAAAGTCATTGACAGAACTAGAAGAACTTGTTGATAATAAAGGGTTAACTTTTGGAATGAACGTGGCTAAGTATAAATTAGACATGGATTAAGAAATAGAAATCATGAGACACGGAGATAAAGTAAATAACTTAGGAAGAAAATCATCGCACAGAAAGGCAATGATTTCTAACATGGCATGTTCGTTAATTCGTCATAAAAGAATTAACACTACAATTGCTAAAGCAAAAGCGTTGAAAGTTTTTGTTGAACCTCTATTAACCAAATCGAAAACAGATTCCACGCATTCGAGAAGAGTTGTATTTTCATACCTTCAAGATAAGGAAATAGTTACCGAATTGTTTAGAGAAATAGCACCAAAAATTGCTACTAGAAATGGAGGGTATACACGTATAATCAAAACAGGATATAGATTAGGCGACAATGCTGAAATGTGTCTAATTGAATTAGTTGATTATAACGAGATTTATTCAAATGAATCTACTAAGAAAAACACAAGACGTTCTAGAAGAGGTGGCGCTAAAAAAGCTACTGACAATGTTGAAGAGACAACTGAAAGTACAGAATCCACAAGTGATGTTGTAGTTGATGTTGCATCGGCAGAGGTTGTTGAAGAAGTTTCTGATGCTGTTGTGGTTGAAGAATCTACGGATACAAATGAAGAAGTAAGCACGGATTCAACTGAAGATTCAGGTGAAGAAAATAATTCTACTTCAGACGAATCTGAAAAAGAACCAAAGAAAGATTAAGAATTAACAAATTGTTGATAAAAAAGGTGGCTTATGGTCACCTTTTTTTATTGAATTAATCTTGGTAATTGGATTTTGAACTTAACTTTGTCAAAATTAGATTCATGAACAATAGAACTGAGGCAATATTAATGTTGGAGGATGGAACTTCATTTACTGGTTATGCAATTGGTAAAATTGGTACAACCTCAGGTGAAATTGCATTTAATACTGGAATGACTGGATATCAAGAGGTTTTTACAGATCCATCTTATTACGGCCAAGTATTGATAATGAATACCGCTCATATCGGTAATTATGGTGTTCATTCAGAGGAAGTTGAATCTGATTCTATGAAAATATCTGGTTTAGTCGTTAAGAAATTTTCTGATGGATATTCAAGGGTTTCTGCCAATGAATCTCTTCAATCTTTTATGGAAAAAAATGGAGTTGTTGGTATTTCTGATTTGGATACCAGAGCTTTAGTTAGGTACATCAGATCTAAAGGAGCAATGAATTGTATAATTTCATCTGAGAATCTAACTATGGTTGAACTCAAGCAAAGATTAGATCAAACACCATCTATGAATGGTCTTGAACTATCTTCAAAAGTAGCAACAGCAGAAGCTTATGTTAATTCAACGCCTGACTCATTGTATCGAGTGGCTTTGATAGATTTTGGGGTTAAGAAAAATATAATTCGTTGTCTTGTAGAAAGAGGGTGTTTGGTTAAGGTGTTTCCATTGAACGTTAATTTTGAGGAGCTTATGGAGTTTAATCCAGATGGTTTTATGCTTTCTAATGGTCCGGGTGATCCATCTTCGATGCCTAAGTCTATTGACTTGGTGAAGAAAATTGTAGAAACAAAGATTCCCGTATTTGGTATTTGTTTAGGTCATCAAATTCTAGGATTAAGTCAAGGATTAACAACAGAAAAAATGTTTAATGGGCATAGAGGTATTAATCATCCTATTAAAAATTTGAGAACAGGGAAAGGAGAAATCACTTCCCAAAATCACGGTTTCGTTATTTCAAAGGAGAGTTTGTCAAATAATTCAAATTGTTCGGTTACCCATATTCACTTAAATGACGATACGGTTGCTGGAATTGAATTGACAGATCGACCTGTTTTTTCTGTGCAATATCATCCTGAGGCATCAGCGGGTCCACATGATTCTCGCTATTTATTTGATCAATTTATTGCTAACATAAAAAAATATAAAAATTAGTATGAGTTACATTTCCAAAGTACACGCGCGTCAAATTCTTGATTCTAGAGGTAATCCTACGATAGAAGTTGATGTATTAACTTCAGAAGGCTTAATTGGAAGGGCTGCTGTACCTTCTGGCGCATCAACAGGTATTCATGAGGCAGTTGAATTGAGAGATAATGATTCTTCAAAGTATATGGGTAAAGGTGTTTTACAGGCGGTAACGAATGTTAACACTAAAATTAATGAGTTACTTGTTGGAATGGACGTAATGGATCAAAAAACAATTGATTTGGCACTTCTAAAACTTGATGGAACAGAGAATAAATCCAACATTGGAGCAAATGCTATTTTAGGAACTTCTCTTGCTGTTGCTCGTGCTGCTGCTGACTCTTCAAATATGAGTTTGTATAAATATATTGGGGGAGTTGGAGCCGTGACCCTTCCTGTTCCAATGATGAATATATTAAATGGTGGATCACATGCTGATAATTTGATTGATATTCAAGAGTTTATGGTTATGCCATTTGGAGCTTCAAGTTTTTCCGAAGGATTGAGATGGGGAACTGAAATCTTTCATCACTTGAAATCTGTCCTGAAAAAACAAGGAATGTCAACTAATGTAGGTGATGAAGGAGGTTTTGCTCCCAGCCTAAAATCCAATGATGAAGCAATTGAAGTGGTGCTTCAAGCAATTGAAAAGGCAGGGTTTCGTCCTGGAGAAGATGTGTATATTGCCTTGGATGCTGCTGCTTCTGAATTCTATAAATCAGATACCGGTATATATCATTTTGAATCAACCGACGAAAATAGAACTTCTGCTGAAATGGTTGATTTTTGGAAAAATTGGGTTTCTAAATATCCAATTATTTCTATTGAGGACGGTTTAGCTGAGGACGATTGGAGTGGTTGGTCTTTATTGACTAAAGAAATTGGTTCTAAAGTGCAATTAGTTGGCGATGATTTATTTGTCACAAATACTAAGCGTCTGCAACGCGGAATTAACGAAGGAATAGCAAATTCAATTCTTGTAAAAGTAAATCAAATTGGTTCATTAACGGAAACTATAGAAGCAGTTCAATTAGCTACTAGACATAGTTATTCTTCAGTAATGAGTCATCGTTCAGGTGAAACTGAAGATAATACAATCGCTGATTTGGCAGTGGCATTGAATTGTGGTCAAATCAAGACTGGTTCAGCCTCTCGAAGTGATCGTATGTCAAAGTACAATCAGTTATTGAGAATTGAAGAGGAATTGGGTGAATCGGCAGTTTATCCTGGTAAAAACTTCAGATTTATCAAATAAAATGAATTATTTCAATATCCGTGTGTACGGATTGTTGATTAATGATAATAATCATGTATTAATTTCGGACGAAAGAAGAAATAATTTTTCCTTTACCAAATTTCCTGGTGGTGGACTTGAATATGGTGAAGGTATTAAAGATGCCCTAGTCAGAGAGTTTCAAGAAGAATTGTCTTTAGATATTGAGGTAGGAGATTTGTTCTATTTTAACGAGCATTTTCAAGCATCAGCATTTAATCCAAAACACCAATTGTTTTCTTTTTATTATTTAGTAAGCTCAATAGATAGGCAACATGTTGGAAAAGAGCCTTATGATGTGCCATTAAAGGAAGAAGGTGAAAAACAAAGATGGGTAAAAATTAGCGATGATTTATTAGTTGAAATGACTTTTCCTATAGATAAGATTGCCCTTGCAAAATTAATTGAACTTCAAAGCGAATAGGAATGACAAAAAAGGAACTTAGAGAAAAGTACAGGTTACTTCGAGAAGAATTAGATCAAACAAGTGTTGATGCTTTATCAAAAGCATGCTTTTCTATTTTCTTTAAAAACTTTCATTTTCAGGCTAAAAATATTGGGATTTTTCTTCCAATCACATCAAAAAAAGAACCGAATACCTTTTTGCTTTTTTCTGAATTTTCAACTGAGGACATAAATTACTATGCTCCAAAAATTGATGAATTATCTGATGAGATGAAGTTTTATTCTATTTCAAATAGTGATCAGATAGAATTTGGACTGTACAAGATTCCCGAGCCTGTAACTGGTAAAAAAATTGAAATCTCAGCATTAGAGATTATCCTTATTCCTTTATTATGCTTTGATACAGAAGGAAACAGAGTCGGTTATGGAAAGGGGTATTATGACAAGTTGTTAGAAAATGCACCAAAAGATTTACTTAAAATAGGTGTTTCTCTTTTCAATGATCCCGAACAAATTGATGATATTAACTCAAATGATATAGCACTTGATTTTTGTATTACTCCTCTACAATTAATCAAATTTAGTTGTGAAAGATAATCAAGGAAAATATCATTTGATATCTCTTTTTATGATTCCATCGGTTTTTGCCGCATACTTTTTAGGAGGGGTAATTATTGGAATAATCGTAACTTTAGTTTTTGCGTTACTAATTATTCTTTTATTTCAACGAAATTAATTCAAATGATTATCGTAAAAATCTTGAATTAATAATTCCGAATCTCCAACTTTTATTTTTTGTAAACGAGCCGACATTAGAAAACGCATAATGATTCTTCTGTTGTTTGCGCTGTTTTCCAAAAGTGTTATTTTAATTGAATTTTCTTCCTCGTTTATAGAATATGAAAAATACGTTGGATAGTAATTAGCCGCAGTTTCAATTTTATCTTTGGTAATTGTTTCTGGAAAATAAAATGTATAAATACCGTTATTTTTTGATTGAACAAGTTCAGTTACAGTTTGCGCTTTTCCTACAATAGAAATACCTTGAGAAAAATATGTTGATGTAATGACCAAAAATAAAA
>JBIIFU010000028.1:0-35539 GCA_044237035.1 Crocinitomicaceae bacterium | reverse complement strand
TCGCTTGTTACTTTTTGTGATTAAAATGGTATCTTCTGATCCAACAACATCATAGGAATGCTCGATAATCTCTTGAAGTTCAAGGCCGTTAATTCGTTTAACATCTTCAAATCCAATAGTTTCAAACTTAATATCAGTGTCTGATATTCGAAGTTGAGTTGCATTGACCAAAATTCCCGAGTTTTCTGCTTGGCGCATTACTTGACTCAAATGAACTTTAATAATCTCAAAATAAGGGAAATGAAACTTCAGATAATCTTTATCTAAAGCGGGCGATAAGGAACTTCCAACGGGAGGTAACTGCCCAACATCACCAATAAAAATCAGCTTGCAATTTTCACCGTTGTAAACATATTCAATTAAATCTTCTAATAATCCTCGACCAACTTGTCCATTTTTTTCGATTGAAAATTCTGGAATCATTGAGCTTTCATCAACGATGAAGACGCTGTTTTTAAAAGTGTTTTTTGAAAGAACCGTTCGGTAATTCCCATCTAAACCATCAGAGGAAGAATATATGATACGGTGAATCGTGAATGCATTTTTACCTGAAAATTTAGATAGAACCTTTGCTGCACGACCTGTTGGAGCTAAAAGCACTGTTTTTATTTTGAGGTTTGACAGCGTCTTAATCAAACTCCCTATAAAACTTGTTTTACCTGTTCCTGCATAGCCAGAAATCACTTGAATTGTCTTAGGATTTGATGAGGATAAGAAATCCAAGGTTTTCGCAAACAATATGGTTTGATCTTGTGTTAAATCATGCCTGAAATGTTGTTGAAAGAGATTTTGAAACTGAGTTAAGGAATTATTTTGAATAAACATGAAACAATTTAATATTGTAGTATAAAAATACAAATTAATACATTTAGTTTTTAGATACTTTGAGTCTAACAAGACAATTAATTAATTGTCTGTACTACTTCAGATTCTTCGGTGAAATTCAGCAAATAATTGGGAGCTGAACTAAAAGTAGATTTCTTTAATCGCATGTATGTGCCCATTTTCAATGGAGAAGAAACCCACCGAGTTCATATTTCAGATTTATCCAACTACAAAGACTGGAACTTACTAAACCCGATCGTTACATTTGTTCAGGATGTTCAAGAAAAAGGAGTGATTACTGTAAGGGAAAGTGAATTGGTGAGGTAGTGCGTGGATAAATTCTTTTCTCTAATTCTTTCAGTTCAAAAAGCCCTCCCATTGGGAAGTAATTGGATTAAACAGTTTGTATATTATTTTATCTCTTGGTGATAAATTTTGGAAATAGTCATTGAATTTTTTTTCATAGTCACCAAATTTTTCCGTTAATTGTGAGTTGGGATTGTCAGCAGTATTTGAAAATTTATACCAAGGTGCGATAAAAATATTTTCTAATGGTCCAAAGTGTCCGAACTCCATTAAAAAATCTCTTGCACTCATGAGAGCAAAACCGAGCATGTTTTCTCCGTTCCAAGCATTAATCGTATAAATTTCTTTATTCTCTAGGGACAGACCTATTCCCCAGATTTTATCGCTCGGACTGGCTTCTACTAGTATTTTACTTTTTGTCTTAAGTAAATAATCTGCAAATTTGGGATATTGATTAAACTTGTGAATATTTCCCAGTATAACAATATTAAGTTTATTTGAATCCCAAATTCTCTCATCATAACCTTTTATTTGTCGTCCTAGTGCTTTTGCTTTTGAGGGTTTATTGCAATTAAGAATAGCGTGATATTTATTTTTATCATTAAACAACAAAGCTTTATGAGCCATCATCCAATGTTCGGCAGTTTTATAAGTAATTGAATTGATTGTAAATGGAGATTCATACCATTGACTAAAACAAAAATTTCCTACTTCATGCTTATTATTATTTTCATGACCATAAAAAAAATCGAATTCAACAATATCCTCTGAATCAACTTTTTCCTTCAACCATTTAAGGTCATATTTCTTAATCACTTCGACTTAATTAATTCAAACCTACTTATTCAAACAATGTTTCGCATAAATCAATTGACATAGTTTGTCGCTCGCTTTAAAAATGGCAACATCCAAATTTGGATCTTGAGAAACACTAGTTAATGTTATAACAGCATTGTATAATATCTCATTTTCCTTTCGGTTGATTCGTTCAATAAAATCTATTTTGTTTGTGCCCTTTGCAGATTCTGAAACAATAACTTCCTCTGTATTAGAATCAATTGCAAATAAATAAGTGGTGTTCATAGTGTTAATCTAAAGTTTAGTTATTGATGCAAATGACATCTTCCATTCGATTTCGTAGTTCTGTTTTTGCATCTAGCTCCTTTTTTAGTGGTTCCTGTGCATTGGGTTGAAGTAGTTGGCTGTTTCTTAGTTGTTTTTCCATCGCAGCAATTTACACCTACTTTTTTGTTGTGGATTTTACAATAGCAACTGTTTGATTTACTGCGATTGCATCTCATGCAAAGCAACTGAATATTGGATGCATCGCTGCTACCACCACAAGAATAAGGAACGATATGATCGTATTCTAATTCAATGGAACTCGTGCAACATTTACATTTTCCTCCATCCCTCGCATAAACAATCTTCTTCGTTGTAGCCGAAACATTTCTGCTTTGCGAAAAACTGCAAAAACTAATTAGTAAAAGGAAGATTAGTAAGAGGAGTTTTTTCATTTGGGATTGTGTGGGAGTATTGATAGGTTTGGTTAAGATTTTATTTGTTAACGTTTTGCGTGTAGGCGATGTTGCCTTGTTTTGCGCCTGCGGCAAGGCAATATTGCTTACACGCTGTTGAAGAAATCACTTACAAATATTCCCTATGGTATAAGATCTTTTGTCGAAAAGAATATTAACAGTAGAATTCCTACAAATTTTCGATGAAAATTGAAACATTAAAACATCTCCAAAAAACCAATTTGTTTTATATATACTGTAAGGAATTTGAGTATTTGCTGAAATTGGATTAATTATCACTTCATTTATTGGAGGATACATAACCCTTTGTCCTTGGTTATTTATACCAACATATGATTGATTTAGAGGGTAAACAACTTGTTGGCCATAACCGTTAATTGTTACGACTTTATATTTCTTGGAATCTTTTGCTTTGAATTTTATGGATCCAATATTATTTTCTTTAATGTCTTTTTCAAGTTGAATGGTTCGTCTTTGGATTTCATTCTGATATTGTTTTACAGCTGCCATGTATTTTCTTACTGCGCATGGATTGTTTGCTGCGACATATTGTATACCATATGAATTAGCCAATTGCACTGTAGTATTATTTTCCTTCGCAAAATAATACCCCTCTTCAAATGCACATTTTCTTTCTATTGCAGTTCCATGATGTTGTATACTCCAGTAATTATAGTCTCCCATAGAGTAGAACTCTTTAAAAAGCGAAATAACTTGTTCTTCAGAGTAATTGTACATTTTACCAGTATAATATCCTGCCATGTAATCTGCGTGTAGTTCAGGTCTTTTACCATACTCATTCCAATTCATTAAAAATTGCACACAATGTCCAAATTCATGAGCTAAGACTGCTCTAACACATTCTATTCCATGCTCTTTTTGTAATTGACTATATAGCATCTTTATACCTAAAAATATAGATCCATTACAATTGTAATTACACCTTCTATCATACATTGCGTTTGCATTGTATGTTTCGAGCAAATAAAAAAAGTCTATTTTTACTCCAAAAAACTGCTGAAGTTGATATATTTCTTGAAATACAATTTTATCCAAATCAGCATATCCTGATGTTTGTACAATAAATCCTGAATTTGGTAAATTCTGACCTGCCGAATAACATTGGGCTTTGATGTTATGTATAAATAACATTACAGTAATAAGGGTAAATAATTTTTTCATAATCATATTTTTTCTTTAACGGTTCTAAGCTAAGCGGTCGTTTTAAAGCCGCTTAGGTTTTGTTAGCACCATTTTTATTTTGGTTTTTAATTCTTCTTTTGTCGTTTCAAACAAGTCGTTAAGATCTGTTTTGGCTTCAAGATCAGCAGAAAGTAGCTCTCTGTTAATTATTGGCAATTGGAAAGCTTTAATCGAAATTTCTTTGTCTTGGGCAAGTGCATCTTTAATAGTTAATTCTGTATTTTCTTCTTGTGCCTGTTTTAAAGTGTTAGGGTAAAACAAGATTATTTCATCTACCTCAAATCTAACAGCGTATGCCAACATTTGATACAAGTCGTTTTGAGAAATTCCTTTCTTAGGGTCTTTCTCATCAGAATAAACAATCTTATACTTTGTATCTGCAATTAAAGATTTCTCTTCTGTCTTAAGCCACAAATCTGGTTTTAGATTGAAGGTTTTGTCCTCATCTAAATAGGTGTCACTGCGCTGTGCTTTTGCTGTTAGCTCTTCAAGCTCCTTATCAATAAAACCGAATATGAAGTCTTCGAAGACATATTCCATTGGTAGCAAGAATGCGAAAAGCTTAAGATCATTTTTATAGTCAAATGAAACACAATTTGTAAGGAACAATTGGCAATAGTCCCTAACTGTTTCAAATTTACCAAACATTGGGTTAAATGAAATTCTTGAACATTGCTCCGCTGTAGCTCGTTCGTCAGAAACTTCATCAAGGATGAATAGAATTTCTCTAAGATTCTTCTTATTGTCTTGGTTCCCTGTTACATTGAATAGAAGAGTGGTTACATATTTAATTATGCGGTTAAACTCGTTGTCAAAGACAAAGGCATCATACGTGCAGTTGAGTTTGTGCCATTTGCCAGTACTTAAATTTTGATTGATGTATTCGTTTGTGTTTAATCGCCCTTTAATAAAAGACAATTCACGATTCACCTCTTCGTATTGCTGATAGATCGAAGAATTTAGGAGCTCTCTGGTATATTTCGAGAACAAGTAAATTAAAACTTCAAAGAAGTCACTTTTTGTGCAACCCAGAGAGGCCTGGTAATTCGGAAACTTTATCTTCCTGCAATAGCTTAGCCACCAGAGAATATGATTTTGTATTTGGTTAACCTCATTTTCTGAATACTCCTTATCTCCATCATAAAATATCTTCGGAAGTAAGTTGATCTTTTCACCTTCATAGTGGATAACACCAACGTATTTATTGGATTTTAATTCATTGGTTTTGTGAATGAACTGAAGAAATCTTTGAGATTCTATTTTATCGTTGCCATTTTCAGAATAGGAAGAGTTTTTTTCACGACTATTCCAGATTTCATCCAGAAAACCTTCCAAGCCATCGAATGAAGCTTGAATATCTACTTTATTTTGATATTCAAATAGATTAATCATTCGTTCCTGTAATTTTTAATGGCCAGGAGTTCTCTTCAATAACGAGTCCGGATGACTGTAATATCCCCTTAACTTCTTTTTCATCATTCATATAGTATTCAAGAAGTAGAGGGATAACCTTTTTATTCATGCGAGAAACTAGATTATTGTTCTCTCCCATAAAATATGCATGGCCAATTTGGAAATCATGCCCTTTTGATTTGATGATTTGCTCATTAATCTTCTTGAGAATATCAACATCATATATTTCTTGTCCTTCAATCTCATACTTGGGGTACATGGCCTCAAATTCAAACCTTCTTCTTAATGCAATATCAAGCAGTGCAATTGATTTATCCGCTGTATTCATTGTACCGATGATGAAAAGATTGGAGGGGACTACGAAAGGATCGCCCGATGGTAGTTTTGCTTCTATTGGGATCGCACCATGAGATCGTTTGTCTGGTTCGATAAGTGTTATCAATTCTCCAAAAACACGTGATATATTAGCTCGATTAATTTCATCGATAATGATTACATAGTTCTTCCTTATTATTTCAACTTTTTTCCCAGAACTATCTTTACCAATCTTTAAAAGTGATTCGAGTAACGGTGAATAGTAAGAAGCTAAACCTTGTATATCTAATACGGATTCATCAGTATACATTTTTTTTAGGGTTCCAATACTAAGTGTGTGAGCGGTGCCTCCACTTGCCTTTCTGAAGTCAATTGATTTATTGGTTATGGCAGTAATGAAATAAGAGACTTTTTTCATTTTTATTTCAATCTCTTCAACTTCACCTTCAACAAGTGGATTAATGAATTCATTAAACACGTCTTCAAAAATTCTCTTGGCTACAGGTGGCCTTTCTGAATCTTCTAAATTTTGAAGTGCCTTATCAGCAATTACTTTAAAAATGCCATCTTTTTTGTCAAATGTGAGTTGATTATCATTTTCTGTATCAGGTCTTAACCCTTGTATAAAATCCTCATAACTGTAATTCTGATGGAAGGTGATGAACTCAATTTGTTCATGAAGATTAGCTTTGAAAATCGCTAGTGCCTCAGAATAAGAAGCAATTTTACGGTTTTCAATTATCTCTGCGGCACGGAGAACGGTATTGTACGTTTTACCTGTTCCCGGAGGACCATAAAGTATAGTATTTAATGGGTAGCTCATAAGTAAATAATTATTCTTTGGTCCGTTCGAAGAATTAGAGTTTAAATATTCTGAAAATGCTTTTATGGAAGCAGAGTAAAACCCTCTTTTTCCATATGATTCAGCATTTGGATCGTAATACTTTCCATCTGGATTCGTTTGTTCTTTTATTAATTCGTTGTATAGGGATTTTAAAAAATCTTGATCTGATTTGGAGTATATATCAGACCCTAATATTTTTGACAAACGTTCAATTGCCTTTAGGTAAGAACTAGGCGTTCCAGAATTATCTCCATATTTTTTAATTAACCAGTTGTGAAATGCTTGTTTTATTGAAACATTATTGGGTTCAGTGCTAAAGACTTTAAGATATTTCTCCCGCCTTTTATTGAGGCGCGTAATCAATTTGTCAAAATCTGATTTTGAATAAATTTCAGCCTTAAACTGTGTAAATTTATTCTTGACTTCAGCGATTGAATTGTTTACTATTTCAGAATAAAACTTGATATAATTATCTAATCCTACAATAAATTTATCTCTACCAGTAAATTCAGAATCAGCAAGCTTAGACACAAACTTATAATGTTTGTTACCTTCTTTTGATGAGCTATACCCAACGGACAGTTTTTCTAATTCCGTTTTAATTGTATTCCCGAGTTCAATTGTTGCTCTGTCTTGCTCTGATTCAAGATTATGGCTTACTAGAAACTGTAATTCAATTTTGAATTTATCAGGCTCATCTTGAGAAAAAATAAAATCTATGACATCTGTCGCAAGAAAAGATTCAACAGGAATATTCCAAAGAGAGAAAGCAGAATAATTGGATTCAGCGGTTCCAATAAAATAATCCAATTCCGATTTTTTTCCTGCTTTTTGTCTTACACTAAAGGTTAAGCCGTCCTTTTTATGCCGATCCATAAGGTGATTAAAAACGAACCCCTCTAGATCTAAATAATCATTGTCATTTGTACTCTTGGATATTATCTTATAGCCAGCATTTTCAAGCATCTTAAAGCAGTCGGTCCCTATTCCTCCATCGAACTCTTCAGGCCATTCGTTGTATTTATGCTTGAAAGCGTACTTTGCTATCGCCGGCGGTGGAAATTCTTCATTTTCTATTATTACTTTATATGTAGTATCGTCATAGCAAAGAGGCGGCAATCCCTCATTTCTATAACTTTCTACTGCTTTAAGTATATATTCCTGTTCTATTTCCTTTGGTATCTTCATTTAGTTATTTTCTATTGGTGCTAACGTTTTGCGTGTAGGCGATGTTGCCTTGTGTTGCGCCTGCGGCAAGGCAATATTGCTTACACGCTGTTACCTGCTGGCGTTCTATCTTTTGTCATTATTCCTTTATAAATTTTTGAGTCTGATTTAATTGTCCTCTCGAGATTGTAATAATGTAAATTCCATTAGGCAAATCCAAAATATCAATGCGATTTTGATTTTTTGATTTTACTAAAATTTGTCCAAGTAGGTTGCTTATTGAAACTTCATCTATGTCGTTTGGGGATATATTTAAGTTTAATTCTGTCTTAGCTGGATTTGGGTAAATGGAAATCTTGTTATTTATATTTATATCATTTAGTCCGAGAGGAACCGAACATAAGTTATGAGTTCCTAATTGATTTCTAAAAGGGCTGTTTATCATTGCGGTTTGCATTCTTATGGTTTGGTCAGTTGTGAACATATACTTGTAGGGGTCCCAAGGATAATCCATAAAATTCATAAACATTTCTCCATCTGGAGAGTTTGTCGGACTGCTGCACGAACCAACATTTAATGGATAAGATGATGGTGCCCCAGTATTTTGTGCTGCTGCTGGTGGCGTGTCATCACAATAGTCAGTAGCACAAGCCCCATCACCCCAAATATGCCTTAGTCCTAAATAATGTCCAATCTCGTGAGTAAGGGTTCTTCCCTGAACCAATGGGGAACTATAAATACCAGTAGGAAATAAATTGTTAGACCCTATTACTTTTGTAAAACACCAAATACCATCGGTTGCTGCGGTCGCATTATTAGGTAAATCCATTAAGCCACTAAAGGGAGGTCCTGATGAAACCCCCGTAAAGGTCAGTGCATTGCTTTTATCTGTAATCCATACATTAAGATATTTGGTTACGTCCCAAATTGTCTGAGGCTTAAGTATACTGTCAAGATAAGCCTTCATAGTAGCTTGAGTAGAATAACTACTCGGATTGGGCAAATTCAAAGACAGGAAATTAACTCTATTGATTCCTGGTTCGGTTAGTAAATTACCGCTAGTATCTTTTGTTGCTAAACAAAATTGAATTCCAACGTCCGCTATTTTTACCCTACCGTTACTATCAGTATTAGCAGACGGTAATGATTGAGTGATTACCCAATTTACAAAAGCATTAGAAGGATAATTGGAAGAATTAAATCCATTCCCACTAAAGTCCTGATTTAAAACAGTTATTTGAGAATTTATTTGACCTTGTGAAATATTAGGAAAAGTACCAATAGGCTGTCCGCTATGTATTACATGAAATATAATTGGAATAGTATAAACTGTTGAAGATTGCTTTTGGCTTTTTGGTTTAGTTTTGTATTCCGAAATTAATTTTTGAAACTCATTTTCCCACATTTCACTAGGTACTGAAGTTCCGCAAGATTGGTTTTCTTGTTGAGCATAAATTGTTATTCCAAAAAGCAATAACGAAATCGTAGTAAGTATCTTTTTCATAATGGTTTCTAATTTTAATTTTTGACGCTCAAAATTGTCAAAGGTTTAATTGATGCTATGTAACTTTCTACGCTTGCACGCTGTTAACTGCTGGTGTTTTATATATTTGGGTTTCCATTAAAATTCAGATTATTTAGCACCAATGCTTGGCGGTAACATTCAATAAGAAAGGAATTTCGAGAATTTAATAAAAACGCTTTTTGCACTGGCGTTCGTTGTAACATCGGAATATTTTCTATTTCCGCATAAAATTCGGGATAAATGTTTTCTAAATAATTTACAAACATTTGTGATTTTCGATTGTCGGTAAAATGAATTCCTCTTGGTTTTGGTGTTGGTAACATAAATACATTAAAAGTTCGTTTGTCAATTTCTGTAGTAAAACTCCAAAGTTTGCCGTCTATTATATTTTCGTTTTCAATTAGCAAGTTATTTCCAAAAATTTGATTAAACCATCCAAATGGACTTTTTCCTACCAATGTCGTTGCGGTAAAATATAAATTTTGTATCGATTTATTATTATTTAGTAAATTTAATATTCCAAAATTTACACTAAAATTCTCTACTAAATTATTCGGCACATTTTCAGTAATCCATAAATTTACATCCTCGCTTTTAGTTTCAACTCTATTGGTTCTATAAAGTGAATCTGTTATAATTAATTTATGCTTTTGTAATAACTTAATAGTTCGCTCTTTGGCATTATTTGGGTATTGATTTAATTGTTCGTTTTGTAAAATTGCAGTCGGATCAACTTCATTTAATGCTCCTGCTATATATTTCCAAAGACTACTTTTTCTACTTCCGTAAAAAAAACGCATCGTTGCATTTATTTGATTAAATCTTTGAGCCACTATATCAAAATTATTGTCAATAGAATCTGTTATTGAATAAATTGGAAACGATCCAATTATCATACCGTTGTAATCACTAATTCGCTGTACATTTTCAGTTTCTAAATAGTTAAGAAATGGATGTTGTTCAATTATATTTATAGGCATTTTTCTTGTTTTTACGTCATTTTTGGTACACTAGCAGTTAACGTTTTGCAGCTACCCGAAGGGCGGGACTTTTACCACAAAACTTGATTTGAAAAACGAATGTTTGTTTAACCACAAAACTGTCTTTGGAACACGAAACCCCGCCTTTTGGGTAGGTGCTGTTAGTGGCTGGCATTCTGTTCTGGGTTTCGTAATTCTGTTGACATTCTATTCATGCTTCTTCCAATAGAGCCGGTATTCATTTCCTGTTTCGTATATAAATAAATCGAACGCATAGCTACCCTCTTTCTTTTTCTTTGATTTCGTTCCACATGGTGTCAAATTGAAAGGTCTTTTTTTTCCTTCAATAAGTCCAAATGGTCGGTTTAGCGGAACATCTCCTTGCATAGTAATTTCGTCAATACCAGAAAGAAAAACAGTAGAATCCTTACTTAGCTTTCCCAAATAAAAATGGCCAAACAATACTGAATCAATATCGTAACCGGTTTTATTGAAAACTTTAATCTGTATATTTTGACCGATTGTCAATGAAGGTATTAGCATCAAAATAGCTAATGGGAATATGAATTTAAATTTTATCATGTTCACTTGGTTTAATATTCTTGCCACTAACGTTCTTATAACCCCCACAATATCTCTGAAGCACAACATACACTTGTATGCTTAGCCTCATAAAGTAGAGTTTTACGAAGATAGAAATATTTTCTACAAATTAATCAAAGAACAGTGTAAATGGTGTTCATTCAAAGAATTTTCAGACTTTGAATTAAGAAAAAGTGTTTAACTTAAAAATGGTCTTGAGAAAAGATCAATCAACCTTTTGTACCAACTTACTACTAACCCCTTTCGAAGTAGTGGCGCGCAAAAAATAACTCCCAGCATTGAGATCTGCCAGATTTATTTCAGATTTAAGTGTAGATAGGAGAAGTTCACCACGAACGGAGAAAATCTCTAGTTTTTGTACTTCCGAGTCTGTTATAACACGAAGAATTCCATTCGTAGGATTGGGATAAACGGTTACTGAAATTTCTTCTTGTTCTTCAGTGCTACTCGCATCTTCACCTCGAACCAAAATATCGTCCAAATACATTTTGAAACCATCATAGGTTCTGAGAACAAAAGCCACGTATATCGAAGAATCGTTCAAACCTAAACTGCTTAAATCAACTTCACGATTGGTCCATTCAAAATTTTCTTGTTCCACGCTACCAATAGTGTCAGTAAAATCAGCAGGTAAATTTCCAGTTGTTGAAAGTAAAACCACGTAATCATCAGGAAAAGAAGGATCGTGTGATTTTGCATTCCATGATATGTAATTCCCGAAGGAAGATAAGTTGATTTGTGGAGTAATCAGCCAACGATCTGCTGAATCGGCAGTTTCGAAATAAGAGGTGGCAGACGCAACTTGGTTTAACGAACTATCTGGATCTTCTAAAGAAATCCATGCCTCTTGACCAATAAACGGCGTCATTGAAGAAAAAGGCGTATTTCCATCGTTGTTTAAGATCGTATAATTTGAAGGAATACCCGATTGAAAATCTGTTGAAAGTAATGTGATTTGTCCAATTGTTTGAAAACAAACGAAAACCAATATGATTCCAAATAAAATTCTGTTCATAACAGCAAAAATACGTTTATTCGACCAAAAGAATTAAAATATCTTTAAATTCCTGATAAAAAGCATCAAATTCTATTACGTTCTTTTTGAAAAATGAGTGGATTTGAGGCCAATCTTCGTCTCTGTAAAAGTTCGTATCCGGCAATTCCCATTGTATTCGGTTGATGAATAATCCTTCAGGAGTATGCAAACCTTCAATCCATTCGCCTTTTAAAGACATTGTGGATTCCATGACCGTTTTTAATTCACCGAGTTGTTCCCAGACAATTGCGCGAACTCCATCATCTTTGAATTGAACATCTAAGCACATGGCAGTTAATTTACCATCGCAAATTAAACGAAGGTATAAATCCTTGATTTGAGTAGGGTAGGTAGCCCAATTTAGGCGTCTCCCAGAAGAAGATTGAGTTTTTCGCATTACCTCTTTGAAGGTCGACCAGAACTTTTCGTTGCGTTCTTTTCGTTCTTCTTTGGATAACATCGTTTATTGATTTCCTTTCGCGTAATCCGCTAAAAACTGTTGAAGACCCAAATCCGTAAGAGGATGTTTAGCTAATGCCTTGATTGCGCTTAACGGACCCGTCATAACGTCTGCGCCAATTTCAGCGCAATGAATGATATGCATCGGATGACGAACAGATGCTGCTAAAATTTCGGTTTGAAAAACGTAGTTATCGTAAATTGTTCTGATTTGTTCGATCAAGGCCAAACCATCCGTAGAAACATCATCCAATCGTCCTAAAAAAGGAGAAATATACGAAGCTCCCGCTTTCGCTGCTAATAATGCTTGACCCGCAGAGAAAATCAAGGTGCAATTAGTATTAATTGCTTTTCCTGAGAAGTATTTTATTGCCTTAATACCTTCAGGTATCATTGGGATTTTAACCACAATATTTTTGTGCAAAGCGGCCAATTGCTCACCTTCTCTAACCATTCCTTCAAAGTCAGTTGCAATAACTTCAGCGCTCACAGGACCGTCAACGATATTACAAATTGCTATGTAGTGATTCAAAATATTTTGGGCTCCTGTAATTCCTTCTTTCGCCATAAGGGACGGATTTGTGGTTACCCCATCCAAAATACCCATGTCGTTGGCTTCTTTAATTTCATTAAGATTAGCTGTATCGATAAAGAACTTCATAACTTATTTTTTCTTGTTTTTTAACACCTCTTGTTGCTTGCGTTGCATTTCCTCAAGTTTCTCCTGAAAACGAGATTTTTTCTTTTCTTTCCCTCCGTTATCAGCATTTTTTGCTTTCTTTTCGGCCATTTTTAATTTTAATTTTTCTTCATCCACGAAGAAATATTTAATGGCAAGCATAATTAAAATGGAAATTAAAGTTGAAATGAAGTAGTAATAACTTAAACCAGCCGAATAATTATTGAAAAAGAAAATCATCATTACCGGAAAAATATACATGATAACCTTCATATTTGGCATTCCTGGTTGAGTAGGTTGCTGCATATTTCCGCTATTCATGAAGGTATAAAGCAGCGTAACAGCCGACATTAACAACGTAAACAAACTGATGTGATCACCATACAAAGGAATGGAAAAACCTAAATTGTAAATAGAATCAAAAGACGATAAATCCTCAGCCCACAGAAACGATTGTTGACGAAGTTCAAAGGCAGCAGGGAAGAACCGGAAAACCGCAAGAAGTATCGGCATCTGAATGAGCATTGGAACACAACCCGCCAAAGGACTTGCACCTGATTCCTTGTAAAGATTCATCATTTCCATTTGCTTTTTCATCGCATCTTCCTTGTTCGGAAATTTGGTGTTTAATTCATCAATTTCAGGCTTTAAAATGCGCATCTTAACAGAGGATGTAAACATTTTCCACTGAATGGGCATCAAAATGAGTTTAAGAATTAAGGTGAGAAGTAAAATGGCTATTCCAACGCCAACGCCATTGTTTACGAGAAGTGAAAATATCGGTTGAACAGCATAGACATTTATCCATCTGAATAGTCCCCAACCAAAATTCAGAATCTCATCGTAATCGTGACCTGATGCACTTAGAGTAGTATAATCATTCGGACCGAAATACCAATTCATTTTGAAGTTTGTTTCATTACCTTGAACCGTTCCAAGTATAAAAGTGGAATTAAAGCTCTTAATGTGACTCGTATATTTAGGTTCTGTTTCACCAAAATTCCGAACAACCATTTTAGAACCATTCTTTAAAATTGGTTTGTCAGGTCTTAGAATTGAAGTAAAATAACTTTGTTTGTATGAAACCCAATTGATATCATCTTCTGCTAAGATTTCGTCATCACTTGTTTCACTTAGGTAATCAAATCCTTCGGTTTTTTGATCGTAGCAAATGGTTGAAACTCTTCTCTGCTCATCCATTAAACGCTCCGTTTTCAAGAAATCAGTTTTCCAATTCAAGGCAACATTAGAACCTTTTGAATTTTCGAAACCTTGTAATGAAACATTGTAGTCAATTTCAAACGAATTAGGACGAACAGAATAGGTTTGGATGATAGATTTTCCATCCGGAGTTTTTCCTGTTAATACAATTTTGTTTTTAGCAACGGATGTTTTTTCACAAAATAATTCGGTAGAATTAATTGACTTTTTTCCATCACTTACTTGAATTGCATTTGTGTTATCGCCTTTCTTAAATAGACATAATCCTTGGCTTGTTGAAGAACTTTTTAATAAAGCATATTCGTTATAGCTTTTGAATTCCTTAAGAAATACTGATTCAATAACTCCTCCTTTCGTTGAGATGTTGAAACGCAATTTCTCATTTTCAAGAATCAAGATTTCCTCTGTTTGCACAACAGTTTTAATTGTATCTAAGGAATCTTTTTTGACAGGAATCTGCGCCGGTTTTGATTCAGATTTTTGTTTTGCAGCTTGTTTTTTGGATTCTTCTGCTTGTTTTTGTTTAAGCGCTAGTTCTTTTTTCTGTTGTTCTTTAAGTTCTTCCTCAGAAGGCTGATTTACAATTGTAAAAACGGTTAAAAGTAAACCCAATAAAATAATTCCAATGACGGTATTTCTTTCCATTATTTAGTCTGTTGTTTTAATAAAGCAGCATTTATGAACGCTACAAAAACGGGGTGAGGATTATCAACGGTACTCTTATATTCCGGGTGAAATTGAGTACCTACAAACCATGGGTGATTAGCTATTTCCACAATTTCTACTAATCCTGTTTCAGGATTCTTACCGGAGGCTATCATTCCTGCATTTTCAAAATCTTTTAAATACGAGTTATTAAATTCAAAACGATGTCTATGTCGCTCCGAAATTTTATCTGTATTATATGCCTGAGAAACTTTTGTTTTTGGTTTCAATTGACAATTGTAAGCTCCTAATCGCATAGTTCCACCCAAATTAGCGATGTTTTTTTGTTCTTCCATCATACTAATCACGGGATGCTTGGTTGATTCATCGATTTCTGTCGTGTGAGCGTCATCAAGACCAAGTACATTACGAGCAAATTCAATCACCGCGCACTGCATTCCTAGACAAATCCCAAAGAAAGGGATATTGTTTTCTCTAGCGAATTGAACCGCTTCAATCTTACCTGCAATTCCACGTGATCCAAAACCAGGAGCAACTAGAATACCATCAAGTCCTTTGAGTTCTTTTTTAACGTTGGATTTCGTAAGTTTTTCAGAGTGAATCCAATGCACATGTACTTTCGTTGAATTTGCAACTCCTGCGTGAATAATCGATTCACTGATTGATTTGTATGAATCTTTCAATTCAACGTATTTACCAACTAAACCAATATTTACCTCATTCTCAGGATTTTTTAGTGTTTCCAAAAATGATTTCCAGTTAGAAAGATTGGGAGTTGATTTTGTAGGAAGACCTAACTTTTCCAAAACAACTTTATCCAACTCTTCTGCTTGCATCAATAGAGGGACGTCGTAAATAGACTCTGCATCACGAGATTCAATTACCGCATTCATGGAAACATTGCAAAACTTAGCGATTTTTCTTCGCAGATTGAGGTCTAATTCATGTTCCGTTCTGCAACAAAGAATATCCGGTTGAACTCCTAATTCCATCATTTGTTTAACAGAATGTTGAGTGGGCTTTGTTTTCAATTCTCCTGCCGCAGCTAAATAAGGAACTAAAGTCAAATGAACAACGATACAATCATTTTCAAATTCCCATAGCATTTGCCGAACAGCCTCCACATAAGGAAGTGATTCTATATCTCCGACAGTACCGCCAATTTCTGTAATTACAATATCAAATTTCCCTTCTTTGGAAACTTCCTGAATTCGATCTTTTATTTCATCCGTAATATGAGGAATAACTTGAACTGTTTTTCCTAAAAACTCGCCTTTACGTTCTTTTTCAATTACAGCTTGGTAAATTCTACCTGTTGTAACGTTATTTGCTTGTGAGGTAGGGACATTTAAAAAACGTTCGTAATGGCCCAAATCCAAATCGGTTTCAGCTCCATCATCAGTAACGAAACATTCACCATGTTCATAAGGATTAAGGGTTCCCGGATCAATATTGATATATGGATCTAATTTTTGGATAGTAACAGAATACCCTCTTGCTTGAAGCAATTTTGCGAGTGAAGCTGAAATAATTCCTTTTCCCAGAGAAGATGTTACACCCCCGGTTACAAAAACATATTTGGTTGAATTGGACATGAAAACTAATTTGTAACTACGGGGTGCAAAGTTAATACATCCGATGAGAAGAACAGTGTTTTTTACAAATTATTTGTATTTAAAGAAAAGGGAATATAATTGTAAATAGTCAATTAGTTCGTAAAACAACAATAAAAGAAATTGCTTTATCAATTATTTCATTGATTCTAATAATCTTTATGGCTTGCGTAGGCAATAATTCCCGCTTTTTCTGGATTATTTTGTTGGACGAATGAGTTAAAGAAAAATGCAGCTAGTTACATTAAAAAGCACAACCTATAAATAAATAGAACCCATTTCCCCCTTCACTATTAATTGCAAAATCTATCCTTGTCCACACATCCTTTTTTGGGAACAGTAAATAATGGATACCAGCTCCACCAGCGTATTTAAAATATTCAGGAGTTATGGCTGATGCCTTGTCGAATACAATTCCTGAAGAGGCAAAAACAGCAAAACCAAACTTTTTAGCAAAAGGTACAGGAAGCATTCGGAACTCAGTTTGTAAGCTTGTGTAATTTTTATCCCTAAACCTTCCCAAATAATAACCCCGCATCATCATTTCGCCGCCCATGAGAGCATATTGATTGAACGGTGCATCACCAAGTGTAAATTGTCCTATTGATTGAATGGCCAACACATTTTTTTTACCTATCGTATGGAAATACCTGAAATCTGAAAAAATAGATGAGAAATCCGCGATGCCACCAAGTTTTTTACTGTTTACTAGCACGGCAGTTTCAGCGAAGAAACCGTCGCGAACGTTTAGTACATTGTGTCTATTGTCATATAGAAATCCAACCCCGATTCCTAAATTATTTGATCCTTTAAATCCTACAGGAGTTAAAAGGGACAAATCTGAGGTGTAAGGCTTAAAATTCACATTACTCAAGCTTTGAAAATCTAGCTCTAAACCGACAAAAAAGTCGCGCCAAACTTTTCTAAGAAAGCGTTCTTTCCAATTTAAGGAAAAGGCATCCACAGTGGCTATTTTTTCTTTTGGGGAATTAGCTCCAATCCCATGATAGGAAAGCGGAAAATTTTGAACTTTTAGTTTACCAAGAAAAAACCAAGTGTTTTTATGCGAATGAAGCGCATGTTCTATTATTCCGCCGTATTGTTTTTCCGTTGTGATAAAAGTAAAACCATTTATCTCTGAAAGACGGTTACTTGTATCTTTCTTAGCATATCCTACAACAACTGCGCTGATACCAAATTCCCATTTAGTCTCTGGAGCATAAGCAATTGTTGGATAGGCAAGTGTTTGTAATTTGGATTTATCAGTTGAGTCATTGATAAATTTATTAAAATAACGAACAGCAAAATTTGGCCTTTTATCTTGAGCGAATGCCTCATGACAAAGTAAAAATAATAGTAAAAAGAGTGTAAATTGTTTAAGCATATTCAAAATTAACTTGAATCCAGTTGTGAGCAATAAAATTATTTTTAAAAAGAATAAAAGCCAGATGAAACTTAATTTTTGTATTTCTGCTTATAGAAGGTTATAAAAATGGGGATTTCGACGTTTTAGACAAAATCCCCACTTGGGTGGTCCCACTTGGAATCGAACCAAGCACCTACTGATTATGAGTCAGTTGCTCTAACCGAATGAGCTATAGGACCAAATTCCCGATTATGCTAAGCTTTCGCTCTAACCGTCCCGATAGCTATCGGGAGAGCTATAGGAACAAATTCCCGATTATGCTAAGCTTTCGCTCTAACCGTCCCGATAGCTATCGGGAGAGCTATAGGACCAAATTCCCGATTACGTTAAGCTTTCGCTTTAACCGTCCCGATAGCTATCGGGAGAGCTATAGGACCAAATTCCCGATTATGTTAAGCTTTCGCTTTAACCGTCCCGATAGCTATCGGGAGAGCTATAGGACCAAATTCCCGATTATGTTAAGCTTTCGCTCTAACCGTCCCGATAGCTATCGGGAGAGCTATAGGACCAAATTTATTTTAAATCGAAAAATACAAGTTAAGTATCGTATCGGATTGCAAAAATAACAATTTCTTTAAATAAAAAAGGAATGGTTATCCATTTTTCATTAAAAGTTAAATGAAATTCTCGCTCTAACACCAAGTGGTGATACTCCAGGAAGTTGATGAGTCATTCGCCAAACCAAATCTAATCGTACAACCTTTAGTATATTTTCTATACCAACTGAAGATTCAATATAAGGCACATTTCCAAATCTTTTTACGAATGAAGGAATCAACATTTCTTTTTCATGACGTGAACTTAAAGAACCATAAACTACTCTTCCAGTGGTTAATAAGCGCCATTTGAGTTTTTTATTTATCGGAATGCGGTCAAAAAGTAATCCTTCCCAATGATTTTCTATAAAAGCGCCAACATAACGATCAGAAATAAATTCCAAAAAGTTTAGTTTATTGAAAGCTGTTGTCAGTAACCATAATGATTGGTTTCCTTCATGAACCTTGAGTAGGGGATAAGCCACATCACCATGAATATATCCAGCAATGGCACCGTAACGCATTCTTCCAAAAATCCCAACCTGTGTATTATGCTCTAACTGAAACTCATATTTTTGATAATTATATTGACTTCCTCCAATTCCTTTTATTCCAAATATTCCTTGAAAAGACAAAATAGGATAAACAGAACGCAAACTTGTTCTGTCAAATTGCCCGGCTAAAAACTCTTCATCTTTTGTCCATCTATATCTAGCCGTAATTTCAGCAGTTCGGATGTTGCTAATTGTGTCAGTATATCCTGTTGAAGAATTATTTTTAAGATAATTCGCCAATCCCAGAGGCGTAAATTCTTTCCAATCAAAGGCAGTATAGACTACAATGTCTTTTTTTATGTCTTTTTCTAAACTGATTCCGGTTTTCTTAACAAAAGTCAATTTATCAAAAGGTGCAGTGCTTAATACCGTAGCAAATGTAGATCCCATGGAGGCTGCTGTTGGCGATTGTCCGATTTGCTCAATGTCATAGGTATAATATCCTGTTAACATCCCACGTTTTTTAGGAGTAATATTGAATCGAGTGGTAAATCCGTATTTCCAACGTTCGTCACCAAATCCATAAGCTACTCTTCCTCCAAGTTCAAGTCTTTTAGAAAAATTATTGGAGGTTCTTAAAGCAAAAGCGGTTCTGAATTTTTCAACGGGGTTATATGAAACTAATGTAAAAGCACTTCCAAATTCAATTTTACCCACAGGATAATAACCAGTAGTTGAAAAATACGTAAGACTTTTTATGGTTTGAAAAAAAAGTAAATTATTTAATGAATCTACCATATCAACAATACCCTCTTGTTGTTTAGTGAGTTTTTCTGTACGAATATCTTCCCAGAAACTTTCTGGTCTTATCTTAGCGCTATCAACCAATTGAATGGTACTCCCAGTTGAATAAAACTCAGGTTCACGTTTACTATTAATTACATAATTTCTTCGGGCACTATTTTTTCGAGCGTAAATACCATAGACTTTTGATTTTTGAGTCAATTTAATGTCTGCAATCAAGCGTTCTTCTTTTAACATCCAAACCTCTTTCTCCACTTGATCAAAGTGATGCTCTAAATATAGATCTTGAATATAATTTAAGTTTGCATCAGGAGAAATAGATGCTTTAATCAATTTTACAGCATAAGTAGTATCGTGAATCCACATCTCACCAGTAAAAGTTAAATCACCCGATCTTTTAGGTAAAAAACGCAATTTATAACACCAATCATTATCAATAAAAGTAGAATCTTCTAAAAAGAATTTGTAATAACTTCTGGCTATTGTTGATGTTGGACTAATAAAGGATTTATTAAAAACATCAATTACGTTATCGTAAACATTGACATCGAGATACATATCTCCCAGAAACTGATTTAATTGTAAATTGTCAATTCCCGTAATTTTTGTCCCTTGAATTACTTCCTTCTTTATTTTAGGATTGTTCTTGAAATAAAAATTAGAAAATGTTTCACTTAGAATTACCGGCAAATAATTTTTTCCAGTAGAGGTTGAGTCGAGATAATCTAGAATTAAATCTAAGCGCTTAACCACCCCGTTTTTGCCAAATTTATCATCTAAATTATTCAGGTCAAATTGAATTTTACTGTATAAATCATATTCGTATGAATTTAGTTTTTCTTTGTTATTGATGGGTTTATTAGCAACCATTTTCTTGTGCAACGTAGTTGAAGGGAATTCATCAGGAGTATAAATTACCACTTCGTTAAGCTCATCCGTTAGTATTTGTAATGAAACATCAATTTTTTGTTCTTGATCTTTTTTAACTGGAAAGGTTTGTGAAATAAAACCGGTAAGTGAAAACCTTATGGAATCTGTGGCATAATAACTTTCAATGAAGAAATATCCCGAGGTATCGGATAAGGTTCCAATTTTTGAATCTAAAAACCGAATCGACACGTAGGGAAGTGCTTCTCCGGTAGAAGCATCTTTTATAAATCCTGAAATTTTAGTTTGTTGAGAGAATACCTGGTTACCAACCAAAAAAATGAGAAAACACAAAAAGACAAGTCTTTTATTCATATTCTATTTTAGCATTTCCAATTCCATTTTCTTTGCTAATCGAGCAGAAACGATGATGCCTATTTCATACAAAATAATTATCGGTATAGAAACAATAATTTGAGAAACAACATCTGGAGGAGTAATTATTGCCGCTAATATTAATACAGCTACAATTGCATGCTTTCTGTATTTCCTCAAAAAATCAGGTGTAATTAATCCAATTCTTGTAAGTAAGTAGGATACAATCGGTAGTAAGAACAATAATCCACTGTAGAATATAGTTGAGAAAATGGTTCCCATGTAAGAGCTAACAGTGAAATTGTTTTCAATTTCTTTGCTTATCTGGTAGCTTCCGAAAAATTGTACTGATAAGGGGGCAACAACAAAATAGCCAAATATTATTCCTGAAAAAAACAACAAACTTACATAAAAAACAATTCCTTTAGTAGCAGTTATTTCATTCAATTTTAATCCAGGTTTAACAAAACTCCACAATTGGTGAAAAATAAATGGGAAAGTTACTACAAACCCTCCCATAAAACTCATCATTAATGCGTAAGAGAACTGTCCTCCCATGGTCATGCTTTGCATTTTTAAGGGGATTTCTTCGATACAAATACCAAAGTAATCACACATTAACTGAAAAGTAATAAATTTCTTCTTGTTCATAGACAAGAACAAATTTTCCATGATCCATTCTTGATAAATCCAGATTATAATAGCGAAAACGAGAATTGCAATAACAGATTTAACTAATCTCCATCTTAATTCTTCAAGATGGGCTAAAAATGTCATCTGCTTATCTGCGCTCATTTATTATTCATAGATTTATTAGAGATACAACCATTAATTAATCATATTTTACAATATGAGCATGGCGTCACCATAAGAATAAAATCTATACTTGTTTTCAACTGCTTGTTTATATCCTTCCATCATTAAATCGTGTCCGCAAAATGCAGAAATCATCATTAACAATGTGGACATTGGGGTATGAAAGTTAGTAACCAAACAATCTGCTACCGAAAAATCATATGGAGGATAAATAAATTTATTGGTCCAACCATCATAAGGCTTTAACATTCCATTTGTTGAAACGGATGTTTCTATTGCTCGAATAGATGTGGTTCCTATTGCACAAACTTTTTTGCGATTTTTCTTTGCATCATTTACAATATCAGCAGCTTGAGGAGAAATAATAATTTGTTCCGAATCCATTTTATGTTTAGTCAGGTCTTCAACCTCCACAGGTCTGAATGTACCTAGTCCAACGTGCAACGTGAT
The DNA here is from genome assembly GCA_044237035.1 of Crocinitomicaceae bacterium. Classification (GTDB taxonomy): domain Bacteria; phylum Bacteroidota; class Bacteroidia; order Flavobacteriales_D; family Crocinitomicaceae; genus UBA952. The sequence goes on along the minus strand of JBIIFU010000028.1, from coordinate 13,378 downwards.
TTCTGAAAAATTAATTCCTTTAATTTCTAATCTTTTAAGCAATTCTCTTGAAAAATGTAAACCGGCAGTTGGAGCAGCTACAGCACCTTCTTCTTTAGCGAATATTGTTTGATATCTGTCCTCATCGCTTGGCTCAACAGATCTTTTGATATATTTAGGAAGTGGCGTCTCTCCTAATTCTGTGATTTTTTGCTTAAATTCTTCGTAGGTGCCATCGAATAAAAAACGAAGAGTTCTACCTCTCGAGGTGGTATTGTCAATTACCTCAGCAACTAGAGAATCATCGTCGCCAAAGTACAATTTATTTCCGATACGAATTTTTCTTGCAGGATCTACCAAAACATCCCACAAAAGACTTTCTCTATTTAATTCACGTAGTAAGAAAACTTCAATTTTAGCACCTGTTTTTTCTTTATTTCCGTACATTCTAGCAGGAAAAACACGGGTGTTATTCATTATCATTACGTCTCCTTCATCAAAATATTCAATGATATCTTTAAACATACGATGCTCAATTTGACCTGTTTTGCGATGAAGAACCATTAATCTTGATTCATCACGATTTTCCGTTGGATATTCTGCAATTAACTCTTCCGGTAAGTCAAACATGAACTCCGATAATTTCATTTTACTCATACAATCTTTTTTTAGAGCTGCAAATGTACAACATGCATACCCCCCTTGTCAAGTATTTTCCAAATTAAGTTTTGTAAATTTTGAAATATTAAGCGAAATCAACAAAAAGAAACTCTAATAAGCTGTTTTGTGCTCATATCCTGGTTCAATTACTTTATTAGGTAATTTGAAACAGATACCGAATTCGTGAGAAGAAAAAAGAAAATTATCAAATTTAGCAATTCCATATTCGAAGGTGTATGCTAGATTCCATTTCTTTGTGATTTTCAGCTCCATACCTGCGTAAATAGATCGATTCAAGCGCCAGCCAACCAATGTAAATATCCGATTCAAGTAATTCAGTTTTGAATTGACCTCTATCAAAAAAGGAGCGTTAAAGGTGTTTTTAATTAGAACTGAAGGAATTAAATTGTAGTATTCGTGAATTTGAAAGGCGTATTTGCCAAACAATATTATTTCTGTTGAATAATTTGAATTGAGGCCAATATTATCCCATTTTGTCGGGACGATATGATTGAGTGAAAGACCAGCAGCATATCTTTGACCACTAAAAATACTGCCGATATTTATGAGAGGCTTTACAAAGCTAGATTGAATTTTTGAATTTGGATCAGGATAATAAGTTTCAACTTTTTCAGGATTGTATCCCATTTGAAATGCACCCGCACCAATTCCAAATGAAAGTCTTTGTTTGTGTTTTAAACGTAAATGAATCCCATATTGAAATTGGAATTTATTCACTGAAAAGGCGGCTACACGATCGGTTTCCATGCTGACACCAATTCCATGTCGCGTTAATTCATATAATTTCATTTTTTTAACTAAAGGAGCAAGAACAGAAATTCTTGAAGTTCGTGGGGCACCATCAAAACCAACCCATTGCATTCTATATTGTGATTTCGCTTCAAAACTCGGGTAAAGACCAACAACGGCTGAATTAAAATGTTGAAGATTTGATGACCACTGATTGCTGTGTGATTCCATTTGACCGAAAATACTTTCGATTATGAAAATAAAGAACATAACTACAATTACTTTCTTCATCGTATAATAGAAATTGTAGATTTATAGATCGTATTTTGAGAATCATTCAATTCTAAAATATAAAAATAGACACCTTCCGGTAAAGCAGCACCTTGCCATATTCCTGTCCATTGAGAGGCCGGTGTGTAGGGTTCGTAAGATTCAAGTAATAAACCATAACGATTATATATACTCATTCTATTTTTGGGATATAATTCGATATCGGGAATTTTCCAAGAATCATTTAAATTATCACCATTTGGACTAAAAGTATTTGGGATTTCTAATCCTTCTCTAACAAAAACAGTTACATAATCATACAGCACACAACTATTGAAATATGCAACAAAAGGATAGGTAAATGTTTCTTCCGGATAGACGAATGGTTCTAAAACACTTGTCGAACTTATGAATAATTCTGTATCCCAATAAAAATTTGGCGAATCGGTAGATGCATGCAGTTGCGCTATTTCACCCGGATTTATAATTGTATCATTTCCTGCGTCAATACTAAACGAAAAAACGAAAATAGGTTCTGAAGAAATAACGATAGGCTCTACACAATCAGAACTGCAGGTAACAATTGCCTTAACTGAATCTCCATTAGATAATTCTGTTGTTTCAAAAACTAGTGAGCCTCCTGAGCTAATTATATTTTCGTTGATGAGCCATTGAATTGATGTGGGGTTTGAACAATTGGTTAATGTCAAATTAAAACTGGCTTTTTCATTGATGCAAATGGTATCTGGAAATTGGATGTTGCCCGCAGGTACTGATAAATCAACTGCTTTACCAGTAATTTTTATTGAAAAATCTACTCCTGGATCACTTACTCCAAAAGAATTTTCATTAATAATAATTCCGTAGTTTGAATTCGGATCCAAAGAAGTGAAAATGAAAGTAGTATCAATGGATGTGGCAGAAAATGTACTTCCAACTGGTTGAAAATCGGATCGAATACACGAATCATTCTTTTTTAATAATCTCAATTGAATAACACCGCCAACCTCAATTCCTGTGGGAATGGCAAGAAGATCAAGGGTTACTAATAGACTATCCCCAATTTGGTTTGTATTGAATTCATACCATATAGTTGATTGTAGAGCACCTGATCCGAATAGATCAATATCCGAACAATTTTGGCAAGTATCAACGTCTGCATTTCTTGTTGTTCCAGAAGCAATAATTTGCGGACATAAAAAAGTTGCTGAGTCACATTTGTTATTAATTGGCGCTTGACTATAGGTTTGGTTACAGACCAAAAATAAGTTTAACAAAAAAATAACAAAATGCCTTTTCTTCAATTGAAATGTAGTTTACACAATATTAATGAGATCTTTTTAAATAAAAATCAAAATAAATAGAAAGTTATCTATGGTGGTTTGTTATTTTTTTTAGACTTTTGGCATGATAATCGAAAAATTTCGAAAATCTAAATTTAAAATTATGAAAAAGAGCTATTTAGTTTTGTGTATTCTAACACTTGTTTTCTCATATCATTCTCAAACTGTTCGTGTTGATTATGACAATTCTTCCAAGTGGTTTTTAGGGTTTAACGTTGGTGGAACCTGGAATACAACCGATGTTTCAAATAGAACTGATGCAGGATGGGGGTTGATATTAGGTAAATCGTATGGTTTTAAATCGTACAGTCCATTTACATTTGATATTCGTGCAAGGTATTTAAGAGGGTTTTGGTACGGACAAGATTCTGATACAAGTAGTTTAGCTGGTTATTCAGGATCAGCACTTTCGAACTATACGAATCAAGGTTTTACAGTTCATAATTTTCAATCAGATGTACATCGATTAGGATTAGAATTAGCTATTCACATGAATAGAATAACAAGTAGAACTGGTTGGGATCCATATATTTTTGGTGGAATCGGATTGACGTGGCATCAAACATATTCTGACCTTATTAATCAAAATGATACTACTGGAGGTTCGATTTATAATTATTCTTCTATGTTGGCCAACTCAACTCAATTGAGTGATCAATTAGAAAATACGCTAGATGCAGTTTATGATTCTCCATTAGACGGATATAAATCTGATTCATATAATGTTGCATTCATGCCTTCACTTGGCTTTGGTCTTGGATATCATATAGGGAAACGCGTTACCTTGGGAGTAGAACACAAAACAACCTTTACTTTACGTGATGATTTTGACGGTTTGGTATCAACTGTTCGACCAAAAAATGATTTATATCATTATACTTCTTTGTATTTACGTTTTAGATTTAGAGGTAAACAGCCAAGGGAAAATGTTTCTAATGCCCCATGTTATACTCCATCAATATCGATAATTCAACCAACTAGTGGAATGACAGTAACAAATCCACAATATACTATCGAGGCGAATTTGACTGAGGTGACTAATTCAAATCAAATTAGTGTTGTCAATAGTGTAGGGCAAAATGTGCTTTTTAATTTCAATAGTAGTACAAAAAAACTTACGGCGAATGTTCTACTAGTTCCTGGTCAAAATTCATTTACAATTAGAGTAAACAATCGCTGTGGTTCAGATAGCAAAGTTGTAAGTTTGAATTTCTTAAATTGTTCTTTACCAACTGCTATTTTTACTAGTCCAACAACCGTTCGAGATACAGTTCGTACTTCAGCTTATACAGTTTCTGCCGCTATAACAGGTATATCAAGTGTTCAAGGAATCAAGTTATTGCAGAATAATGCAGTGTTAAATGGATATAGCTATAATGCTGTTAATGGTTTGCTTCAAGCCAGTATAAATCTTGTACCTGGTAGAAATACATTTACAATTGAATTATTCAATGCTTGTGGAAATAATACGATAACTTCAGAAATATTCTTTAATGATTGTGTGAATCCATCCGTTACAATGATTTCTCCAAGTGCTACCGGAACAACGGTTAGTTCCCCGCAATTTAATGTATCGGCTTTAGTAACTGGTGTTACAGATAGAAACCAAGTTTCAATAAGCCAAAATTCAGTAAGTACCAATCTATTTTCATTGGTGAATGGAAAGGTGGATTTGAATACAGTATTAAATACTGGTGTGAATACTTTCATAATCACTACAATGACTAAATGCGGCTCTGCCTCACAAACTTTTACTGTAAATTATCAAACGTGCAATGCACCGATAATAACAATTGAGAGTCCGTTGTCTAATTCTACGGTTTCAACATCAAATCAAACCGTTAAAGCAAAGGTAATTAACGTGGATTCAAAACAAAATCTACTTGTTAGTTTAAATGGATTGGCTTTAAAGAATTTCACTTACATCAAAGCATCAAATTCTATAGAGTTTCCCGTAAATCTTACCTCAGGATTGAATACAATTAGCGTAACAGCCACGAATACATGTGGTGCTGATGTTGAAACAATTACGATTACTCACAATCCATGTATAGCGCCAAAAATTTCCCTTTCAGTAATGTCTAGCACGGTTACAAATTCTGCGTATTCATATAACGCTACAATTTTAAATCAAGCGTCAAGTAATGGAATTAACCTCACATTAAATGGAAATCCAATCAATTTTAGTTATTCAAATAATTTATTATCTACCAATGTAAATCTTCAAAATGGGGTTAATACATTTGTTCTTTCAGCTACAAATCAATGTGGGTCACACTCAAAAACATGGTCAGTTACTAACAACAACTGTGTTATTCCTTCCATAGTTCTGGAAAATCCTACAGCATCTGGAATTACAGTAAATTCAGCTACCTTCAATTTTAAAGCATCTGTTATTGGAATGTCATCCACTCAAGGAATACAGTTTTTAGTGAATAATATTCCTTCTTCATTCAATTATAACAATGGAATTATAACAAGTATGCTGAACCTTAATTTAGGTGCAAATACAATAAAACTTTCATTACAGAATACATGTGGAAATGACAATGAAGGCGTTGTGATAAATTATCAAAATTGCGAAGCTCCTGCAATTTCAATCAATCAACCATTAAATACTAATTTCACAACAAATCAATCATTATTAACGCTAAATGCCAATGTCACAGGTATAAACGGAAATCAAGGCATAACTGCAAAATTAAATGGTGTTGGAATTGCATATCAACTGAATTCAAACGCATTATCTGCTTCAGCTAATTTGCAACCAGGAGCAAATACAATAATACTTACTGCCACTAATTCTTGTGGAACAGATGTTAAAGCAATTAATGTTAATTATGACAACTGTGTTCAACCGCAGGTTTCAATTACAAATTCGGCTCTAACAACCTCAAATGGTGCATTTATTTTTAATGCTACTCTAACTGGATCAAATCTCAACCAAGGAATTTCACTTACTCAAAATGGGATTGTAAAATCATATACACTTAATGGTTCAGCTTTGAGTGCGTCTGTAACTTTAACAGAAGGATTAAATACATTTGTACTTTCTGCAGTAAATTCATGTGGTAATGACTCAAAAACCTATTCAATTAATTATGAGCCTTGTTTATCGCCAACAGTTTTAATTACCAATCCAGCGAGCAACAATCTTACATTCAATGCTGGGGATTTCACTTTTCAATCGCAAGTTTCTCATATATCTTTAGCAAGCCAAATAGCAATAATTCACAATGGGGCTGCAGTTACTAACTTCACCTTGAATAATGATCAAGTTGTGGCTTCAGTTAATCTAGCTTCAGGTAATAATACAATTAAAATTACCGTTACTTCAACTTGTGGTTCTGATTCAAAAACAATCACTTTAACGGGGAAATCTTGTGATGTTCCAGTAATAGGAATTAGTTCTCCAGTAAACAGTACACAAAATGGATCAACTTATTCTTTGCAAGCAAACATATCCAATATTTCATCTAATCAAGATATTATTGTAAAATTGAATGATAATAGTATTCCATTCCAATTAACAAATAATCAAATCATCTCATCTGCTACTTTGCAACCAGGATTGAATAATATAGTGATTATTGCTTCTAATTCATGTGGGTCAGATACCAAATCAACTACGGTTAATTATAATAGTTGTGTCCAACCTCAAATTCTATTAACTAATACAGTAACAGAAACAGCAAGTGGGAGTTACACTTTCTCCGCGACCATTTCGGGTACTAATGTTAATAATGGAATTAGTTTATTACACAATGGAAATAATTTAATTTATACTCTTACTGGTAATAGTCTTAATGCTAATTTGAATTTAGCTCAAGGTTCAAATTTGATTTCATTATCTGTGGCAAATTCATGTGGAAGCGATGCTAAATCATTAACTGTTAACTATTCGCCATGCTTAGCACCGACAGTATCGATTCTAAGTCCTGCTGGTGGAAATCTTATTTTTGAAGTTGGTTCATTAACCATTCAGGCAATAACTGCAAATGTTAGTTCAGTTAATCAAGTAAACTTATCGGTTAACGGCAATTCCATAACAAACTTTTCATTTAACAATGGTCAAGTTACGTCAACTATTGATTTAGTATCCGGAAATAATGTAATTGCTTTATCTGTAACGACTCCGTGTGGCACAGATTCCAAGAATATCATTGTGATTGGAAGAGTTTGCGAAGCGCCAGTCATTTCCATTCCTGGTATAACCAGAGGGGGTATTAGAACTGATTTGCCTCAATATTCAATAACAGGTTCAATATCAGGTTACGGTTTAAACAGTGTGATTACACTTTCGTTAAATGGGACGCAAATACCAGTTACAATCAATTCCAATGGAGTATTTTCTGCTAATGTTACGCTAAATCCTGGTCTCAATCAGTGCGTGGTAAATGTGGTGAATGAATGTGGAACAGATACAGAGACTTTCAATATTGATTTAGCAGTAGGAAGCGGAACTAATTCAGGAGGAACTGGAGGAACAAATAACGGGGGCAATCAAAACTCCAATGAGAACAATAATAGTGGTAATGGAAATACTAATGGAAATAATGGCCATGGTAATAACGCTGATGGTGTAGATTCATCTAATCCTGGACAGGGTGGAGGCGGTTCCAACGGAGTGAATGATCCAAGTGGTAATGTTGACGATGAAAGCACTGGTTCGGGCGCTATTAATAGTAATTCCAACAGCAATGGTTCGACTGGAAATCAAAACGGAACTAATTCTGATTCCGGAGGTACGAATCCTAATTCAAATGGAGCTGGAGGAACAAGTAATGGAGGTAATCAAAATTCCAATGAGAATAATGGCTCAAACGGAACTAATTCCAATTCAGGTGGAACAAATCCTAATCCAAATGGGACTGGAGGAACAAATAACGGGGGCAATCAAAACTCCAATGGAAACAATACTAGTGGTAATGGAAATACTAATGGGAATAATGGCCATGGTAACAACGCTGATGGCGTAGATTCATCTAATCCCGGACAGGGTGGAGGCGGTCCAAATGGAGTGAATGATCCAAGTGGTAATGTTGACGATGAAAGCACTGGTTCAGGAGCCATTAATAGTAATTCCAACAGCAATGATTCGACTGGAAATCAAAACGGAACTAATTCCAATTCAGTAGGAACAGATCTTAATTCAAATGGAACTGGAGGAGCAACCAACGAAGGGAATCAAAATACCAATGAGAGTGACACAACAGGAAATCAAAATGGTAACAATTCCAACTCTGGAGGTGCGGATCCAAATTCCAATGGAACTGGTGGAAATAATAATGGAGGTAGTGAAAATACCAATGAGAATAATAATAGTGGGAATGGAAATACTAATGGGAATGGAAACAATCAAGAGGGCTCAGGTGGCGGAAATAATTCGGGTGGTTCTGGGAATGGTAACCAAAAAAATCAACAAATAAATAATTCTGGAAATACTCAAGGAGGAACTAAGCCAACAGTGAATCAAAACAATTCAGGAGGTAACAAGCCAACTGTAAATCAAAATAATTCAGGTGGTAACAAGCCAACTGTAAATCAAAACAATTCAAGTGGTAATAAACCAACAGTGATTCAAAACAATTCAGGTGGTGAGAAATCAACAGTGAATCAAAACAATTCAGGTGGTGAGAAATCAACAGTGAATCAAAACAATTCAGGTGGTAACAAGCCAACAGTGAATCAAAACAATTCAGGAGGTAACAAGCCAACTGTAAATCAAAACAATTCAGGTGGTAATAAACCAACAGTGAATCAGAATAATTCAGGTGGTAATAAGCCAACGGTGAATCAAAACAATTCAGGAGGTAACAAGCCAACTGTAAATCAAAATAATTCTGGTGGTAATAAGCCAACAGTGAATCAAAACAATTCTGGTGGTAGCAAGCCAACTGTAAATCAAAATAATTCTGGTGGTAATAAGCCAACAGTGAATCAAAACAAATCTGGCGGTAATAAAACCAATTCGAATACGCAAGTGAAAACAGGAGGAGATAAAGTTAATCCACCAAATCCTTCAAACAATCCCGGAGGAACAAAAGGAAATAAAAAGGGAGGGAATTAAATGATATAGGTCAGAATTTTCTAACCTTTTTTATTACCACTCATAAGTAATTCAATCATTTTTAGTATATTCGCACCCTAAAAAAATAGTTATGGCTCTGATTGGAAAAATTCGTGAAAAATCTTGGTTATTAGTAATGCTTGTTGGTCTTGCTCTTTTGGCATTCATTCTATCTGATTATAAATCAATTATGGGTGGATATTCTGATGAGTATGGCCTAGGTACTGTATATGGCACTAAAGTAGATCCACAAAAATATGATCAAGCAGTTCAACGTTTTGAACAGCAAGGTAGAATGCAGGCGCAACAGCAACAACGTGAATTCTCTCAACAAGACCAAGAACAAGCAAGCGAGCAAGCATGGTCGTATGTTGTTGACAATGAAATTCTTACTCGTGAATATGAATCACTCGGAATTGATGTTAGTGAATCTGAATTTAAGGCCTATTTATATGGAACAGATGGATTTACAGTATTACCTGAAATTGCTCAAGGATTTACAGATTCAGCAACTGGTGTTTTAAAGAAAAAAGAATTAGAAGCACGTGTTAAGGAAATGTCGAATTCTAAAAATGCAGATGTTAAAAAACAGTGGGATGAATTGAAATCAAGCTTCATTGAAAGAAGAAAATCTGAGAAATATTCTTCGATCATGAGTCAAGGTGTTTACGTTACTTCGCTTGAAGCAGAAGATGAATATTATGCTCAAAAAGAAACAAAAAGTATTTCAGTTGTATTCAAAAAGTATTCTGAGCTTAATGATGCCGATTACAAAGTAAGTGACGACGAATTAAAAAGTTTTTACGATAAAAACAAATCTGAAAAGAAATATTCAATTCAAGAATCTAAAAGAGATTTAAAAGTAATGGAAGTAGTTGTCGTTCCTTCTAAAAAAGATTCAGCAGATATTCGCAAAACAATGGACAACTTGAAAGCTGGTTTCAGCGCAGCTAAGAATGATTCTTTGTATGTTACCAAAAACAGTGATTTAAAACTATACACATCCACAAAGCAAGCTACGGCTGTTCCTGAAGGACACCCTAAAGCAAATAGATTTTTGTCATATCCACGCGATTATGACACAATATTCAAATCTGCAGCATTGGGTGATTTAGTTGGCCCATACTTTTCAAATAATAACATGATTGTTTCAAAGGTAATTGGTTTTACTCCTTCGAAATTAAAAGCAAGACACATTCTTATTGGAACAAATCAATCAACAGATTCAACAGTTGTTAATCAAAAGAAAACTTTTGCTGATAGCTTACTAAAATTAATAACGAAAGATAATTTTGAGGAATTTGTTAAGAAACATAGTACAGATCAACCATCTGTTGAAAAGGGTGGGGTATATGATGATTTCCTAGAAGGTGAAATGGTTAAGGAATTTGGAGAATTTTGTGCAACTAAACCAACTGGAACAATTGGCGTTGTTAAAACACAATTTGGTTTCCACATAATTGAAGTTTTGGAAAGAGATGAAACAAAATTCCCTGTATTGGCATCTGTTGCAAAAATCTTTAAATCAAGTCAAGAGACAGCAGATTCTAAAGAAAATGAAGCTTATACTTTATTAGATAGTTTTGATACCAAGTTGAATGCAATTGAAGATCTAGCAAAAAGATCTAGCATGTTTGATACCTTAGCAAAACAGAAAAAATATTTTGCAAGAACCCTTTCAATTATTGATAACAAACCTTCTATAAGAGGATTTGGAACTTCGTTCGTTCAAGATAAAATTTTGAAATTTGCTTATGGCTCAGATGTTAAAGCAGGGACTCTACTTTCCTCTCCAATAAAAGATAAAGAAAAATACATCATTGTTTATCTGTCTTCAATCATGAAAAAGGGAGAGCCTACTTTTGAGGATGTAAAAGATCAAATGAAAAAAGAATTGATTGAGGAAAAGAAATTCCAACGACTTTCAAATCAATTGAGTGTTGATAAAACTTTAGAAGATATGGCTCGAAGAGCAAATGTTCAAATAACCAAAGCTGAAGTTACTTTCAAAAATCCACAAATTCCAAATGTTAGCTTCGAACCTGAGGTTATTGGATATATTTTCTCTGGTGTGAAAGACGGGCAACGGACGAAAGCTATAAAAGGAAAAATGGGAATTTTTGTTATACGTGTTGATTCAACGAAAAAAGCACCGGCACCAACAACAATCAAAGTAGAAAAGGATCAATTAACTACAACAATCAAAGGACAAGCTCAAGGCCAAGTTATGGCTGCATTGCGCAAAAAAGCTGACGTAGTTGACAATCGTAACTTTAATCGATTAGGAATTATCAGAGAGTAATGGGTGAATGGGACAGAAAGGCCACGTTATCGTTTCTGTTACCAACGACTTAGTTACTGATAATAGAGTTTCTAAAGTTTGTGATTTTCTACTTAGCGAGGGCTACTCGTTAACTTTGGTTGGTCGTAAGTTAAAGGAAAGCCTATCTGTTTCTGATCGAAAATATAAAACAAAACGGTTTCAATTATTTTTCACAAAAGGTCCGCTATTTTATCTTGAATTTAATTTAAGGCTCTTAATTTATTTGTTATTTCATAAGGCAACTCTTTTAGTTTCAAATGATTTAGACACCCTACTTGCTAATTACCTAGCATCGAACGTCAAGTCTATAAAATTAGTTTACGATACACACGAATACTTTACAGAAGTTCCTGAGTTATTAGAAAATCCAACCAAACAAAAGATTTGGCTAAAGTTGGAAAAGTGGATTTTTCCAAAACTCAAAAATGTTTATACCGTTAATGAATCAATTGCTAAAATCTATTCGGAAAAATACAAAGTTCCTGTTCATGTTATTCGAAATATTGCACCAAACTATGTTTCTTCAGAAAATAAATCCAGAAAGGATTTAGGACTTCCACAAGATAAATTCATTATTATCATTCAAGGATCAGGCATCAATAAGAGACGTGGAGCAGAGGAGGCAGTTGAAGCAATGAAATACATTGAAAATTCTTTGTTACTTATTATTGGAAGTGGAGATGTTTTGGATGAATTGAAGTTAAAAGTAGAAAAACAGCAATTGACGGAAAAAGTATTGTTTTTGCCCAAAATGCCTTACACTGAAATGATGCAATATACAATGAATGCTGATTTAGGTTTAGCGATTGATCACACGGATAGTTTAAATCATAAGTTAGCCTTACCAAATAAATTGTTTGATTACATTCAGGCAGAGATTCCCGTTTTGGCAACAGAAATTGTTGAAATAGAGAAAATAATTGAAAAATACAAGATTGGTTTTATTTTGCATGAGGGGTTGACAGCAAGTTTCTTAGCGGATAAAATAAGTGAAATCAGATCTAATTATTCTGATCAAATTGATGAATTGAAGCTCAATTTAAAAAAAGCTAAATCAATTGAGAACTGGGATGTGGAACTTAAGAAACTCAAAGAAATTTACGCTAATTTGAATTAATAAATGTTAAATGCTTGTTTTAGGTTAAAAAATCACCTAAATTTGTAATCACAATTGAGCAACGGCTCATTTTATAGATAAACAAAGATTAAAAATATATTGCGGGGTGGAGCAGTTGGTAGCTCGTCGGGCTCATAACCCGAAGGCCGCACGTTCGAGTCGTGTCCCCGCTACAAAGAAAAGCCAGTCAAAATTGACTGGCTTTTTGCATTTCAAGAAGTGTCGAAAGTTTACTTTCAAAAACGAATGGGAATGTAAATAGAAAGATCACGAAGTGGTATGAGCTTTTACTTGTTAAGCCACCCCTTTACGTCCATCCGAAATGAAATGCAGGATATTCGTGTCCCCGCTACTAAAAAGAAAAGCGCAGTTACGAAAGTGACGGCGCTTTTTCTTTTTCCCTCACACTCAAACCCAAACTCACACTTTATAACATCCACTTTTCTTTTGTGCGAGTGTGAAGTCCCGAAGTATCAGGACAAGTGTGAGAGTGAAGGTTCATTCTCGTTGCGCAGCAGCTTGCTATTCCTTGCTAAGCGCCCAATTACGTCCATCCGAAATGAAATGCAGGATATTCGTGTATCTGCTACTAAAAAGAAAAGCGCAATTACGAAAGTTATAGCGCTTTTTCTTTTTCCCCTCACTCTCACTCTCACTCTCATTCTCACACTTGTATTTGCGCTTTTCTTTAGAGCGAGTGTGAAGTGGGAGAGCGGAGAAAATATCGAATTGGTCTGAACTTTTCCTGGTAACAAAAGGTTTTTATTTTTTCGGATTTAGGGATTTTTCGGATGAAATGTTTAAAATTGTATTAAAATAATTTCAAATGTTCAGATTTAAATTACGCCTAATCATAATCTTTATAC
>JBIIFU010000027.1:0-35810 GCA_044237035.1 Crocinitomicaceae bacterium | reverse complement strand
CACGTAAAATTGAATTTGTTTTATTTAATTCACCGAGAACTTTATGAGGTGGAGTTGCATTTTTTAGATTCGCATGCATGGTTTTCCACTTATCCATCAATGAATATAAATCTTGCTCAAGATCAGAAGTTTTCTTCTCCTCTGCAACGGTTCGAATGATTACACCAAAATTTTTCGGTTTGATTCTATTCATCAAATCTTTCAGTCTATCACGCTCCGATTGCTCCTTAATTTTCTGAGAGATTGAAATTTTTTCTGAAAATGGAACAAGTACTAAATATCTTCCTGCCAAAGTTATCTCTGAACACAATCTTGGACCTTTAGCCGAAATTGGTTCTTTAGCAACTTGAACCAAAATGGGTTGAGAAGAAGAAAGCAAAGAGTCAATTTTACCTTCCTTTTCAATATCTTTTTCTAATTTGAAATACTGAAGATCACCAACGTTTTGTTTCCCTTTTAAGGTGTCGCGGGTAAACCGGTTAAGCGAATTAAATTGAGTACCCAAGTCAAGATAGTGCAAAAAAGCGTCCTTTTCATAGCCCACATCAACGAATGCAGCATTGAGACTCGGCACAAGCTTTCTTACTTTGCCCAAGAAAATATCCCCTACAGCAAAATCTGAACTGCCTTGTTCTTCGTGAAGTTCAACTAACTTACCTCCACGTAAAAGAGCAATCCATACTCCACCAGCACGGGTTTCTACTACTAATTCGAGACTCACTAAATGAAATTGTATGGTTAAAAACTAGAAAACCGCAAGTCTATTGCGGATCAAAGAAATTATTTTTTCTTCTTGTGACGGTTTTTACGTAGTCTTTTCTTACGCTTGTGCGTAGCCATTTTATGTCTTTTTCTTTTTTTTCCGCTTGGCATATCTTGTACTTAAATAGTTAAAAATCAGTTGATTAAAAATAAAAAGTCATTTGACTATCATTTTTAGGACTGCAAAGATAGATAAAAAAAGCTAAAATGACGAATTTACACTAAATAAAATTGCGTTATTCAACGTATGAAAATGCCTATCTTTGTTTTTAAAATAGAAGAGAATGAGTTATTTGGAATTATCGGAACAAGAAATTCAACGCAGAGATACCTTAGCCAAGTTGAGAGAAATGGGAATTGATCCTTATCCTGCTGATTTATACGCAGTAACAGATTACGCAGACGCCCTTAAAAATAATTTTACCGACGGAAAGAAGGTGTGCTTGGCAGGTCGCATGATGAGTCAACGAATAATGGGCAAAGCATCTTTTGCCGAACTTCAAGATTCAACCGGTCGAATTCAAATTTATGTTAATAGAGATGATTTGTGTCCTGGAGACGATAAAACACACTACAATGATTTTTTCAAAAAACTTCTCGATCTGGGTGATTTCATTGGTGTGAAAGGATTTCTATTCAAAACACAGGTTGGTGAAATATCAGTTCACGTTGAAGAACTTGTTCTATTAAGTAAATCACTTAAACCTTTACCCCTTCCTAAAATTGACACAGAAGGAAAAGTACACGATGCTTTTACTGATCCTGAATTGCGTTACCGACAGCGCTATGTTGATTTGGTGGTAAATTCTCACGTGAAGGATACGTTTGTTAAGAGGTCAAAAACGATATCTTCGATGCGCTCCTTTTTTAATGAAAATGGATATTTGGAAGTTGAAACACCCATTTTACAACCTATTCCTGGTGGAGCTGCCGCTCGTCCTTTTATAACTCATCACAATGCTTTAGATATTCCACTTTACTTGAGAATTGCCAATGAATTATATTTAAAAAGATTAATCGTTGGTGGTTTTGATGGCGTTTATGAGTTTGCCAAAGATTTTCGTAACGAAGGAATGGATCGTACACACAATCCTGAATTTACAGTAATGGAAATCTACGTCGCCTATAAAGATTACAATTGGATGATGGATTTCACAGAGCAAATGGTAGAGCGAGTGGCGAATGATGTTTGTGGAACAACTGAAATTAAGGTTGGTGAAAAATCAATTTCATTGAAAGCGCCATTTAAACGCATAACCATGAGGGATTCAATCCTTGAATACACTGGATTTGACATTCATGGAAAAAGCGAGGATGATATTAGATCTGCCGCTAAAGGAATGGGGATAGCCGTGGATGAAACCATGGGGAAAGGCAAATTGATTGATGAAATTTTTGGTGAAAAATGCGAAGGAAATTACATCCAACCGACTTTTATCACAGATTATCCAATTGAAATGTCACCTTTGTGCAAAAAGCATCGTTCAAATCCTGAACTGACCGAACGTTTTGAACTAATGATCAACGGAAAAGAAGTTGCAAATGCCTACTCAGAGTTGAATGACCCCATTGACCAACGAGAGCGTTTCGAAGATCAATTAAACCTATCAGAAAAAGGAGATGATGAGGCGATGTTTATCGACCTAGATTTTTTACGCGCACTCGAATACGGAATGCCGCCCTGTTCAGGAATGGGAATTGGAATTGATCGCTTAGTTATGTTACTCACTAATAATTCTTCCATTCAAGAAGTTCTATTTTTCCCTCAAATGCGGCAAGAAAATGTAGGACCCAAAGTTGAACTTACTGACCTTGAAAAGGAAATACTTAAAACTGTTCAAGTTGAAAATAAAATGGAATTGCCATCACTTCGTTCTAAATTTGACGTGAGCAATAAACAATGGGATGTTAGCTTGAAAAATCTCACCAAACACCAATTATTAAAGGTATTTAAAGAAAACGAAACATTATTCATCGAATCATTACATTAATTGAAAACGAAAGAGGAAATAGTTCAGAATTGGCTTCCGAGATATACAGGAAAACCGATTGAGGAGTTTGGAAAATATATTCTCCTAACCAATTTTTCTGGTTATGTCAAAATGTTTGCTGAGTGGAACGGTATTGAAATTGAAGGGAAAGATCGTCCCATGCAAACAGCTACCAAAGATGGGATTACAATCATTAATTTCAGCATGGGAAGCGCTATGGCTGCCACTATTATGGACTTACTTTCAGCGATTGAACCTAAAGCAGTATTATTCTTAGGAAAATGCGGTGGTCTGAAAAAGAAAAGCCAGGTAGGTGACCTCATCTTACCAATTGCTGCCATTCGAGGCGAAGGTACTTCTAACGATTACTTTCCACCTGAAGTACCAGCCTTACCGTCGTTTAATCTTCAAAAAGCAATTTCATACACCATTCGATTAAGAGGTCGAGATTATTGGACAGGAACCGTTTATACAACAAATCGAAGAGTGTGGGAACATGACGAAAACTTCAAAGAATATTTAAAGTCGATTCGTGCCATGGCAATTGATATGGAAACTGCAACCATATTTACTGTTGGCTTTGCCAATGAAATCCCAGTAGGAGCTTTACTTTTAGTGAGTGATCAACCCATGACTCCTGAAGGCGTGAAAACAGAAAAAAGCGATCAAAAAGTCACAGATGACTTCGTTTCAGACCATCTCAAAATAGGTATTGATTCGTTAAAAGAACTTCAAAATACAGGGATTTCGGTAAAGCACTTGAAGTTCTGAGTGAGTTTTTAGAGAACTCTATCGATTTATTCAACATGAATTTAGTCGAAGTAATGCCTATCTTTGCAGCATGAAAACGTTTTGGGAAATTTTTGGTTTTGGTTTCAGATACAAGGCATTAGCGATTCTGACCATTGTTGGGAATTTATTCTTTACGCTTTTCAATTTGTTGTCGCTCGTACTTTTCATTCCTTTTTTACAACTCATTTTTAGGACAAAAGGCACAATTACGAGTTTGACACCTCCATCTTACAGTGGTAAAATTGCTGATCTACCTAATTTCATAGCTGATTGGTACAATTACACGATGAATCAGATGGTAATGCAGGATCCTCAAAAAGCTCTTTTTCTCGTTTGTATTTTTGTTTTTGCTGCCTTTTTTCTGAAAAACTTATCCCGTTATTTTGCCGTTTGGTTTCAATCAGAATATCGAGCACGCGTGGTTCGTGATATTCGAAATGATTTGTTTGATAAAGTACTAAAATTACCCTTAGGATTCCATTCCAACGAACGAAAAGGTGATATTTTGACGAGAATGGGACATGACGTTGGTGAAATTGAAAATGCGGTAGTCTGTTCCCTTGAATTAATTTTTAGAGATCCCATTTCTATTGCAATCCATGTAGGAACTTTATTAATGATTAGTGTTGAACTTACCATTTTCTCATTCTTACTGCTTCCAATCTCAGCATTTGTCATTTCTCGTGTAGGTAAAAGCCTAAAAAGAACAGCCAAACAAGGTCAAGAGCAACTGGGATTGTTAACGTCATCTTTTGATGAAAGTCTTGGTGGAGTGCGTATTATAAAGTCATTCAATGCGATGCTATTTATGTCAGGAGTTTTTAGAGCATTGAATCTTCGTCATCAAAAATTGACCACCAAAACCATTCGTAAAAAAGATGTTTCTTCCTTATTAAATGAAACTATTGGTGCCGGAGTAATGATGTGTTTGGTTTGGTTCGGTGGCAAACAGATTTTAACTGGTGGTACACAAGGACAAGTATTAACGGGTGAATTATTCATCACTTTCATAATCGTATTTTCACAACTACTCCGACCAATTCAATCAATTTCTAATGGGATATCTACCATCCAAAAAGGGAAAGTTTCTCTAGATAGAATCAATGAAATATTACACAGCGACGAAAAAATACTTGAAAAACCCAATGCGCTCTCAAAAACATCTTTGGAAAATTCAGTTGAATTTAAAAATGTTCACTTTAAATACAACCATGAGCCTGTTCTTAAAAATGTCAATTGGTGCGTAAAAAAAGGGGCTTCTGTTGCAATTGTCGGTGAGTCAGGAAGTGGGAAATCAACATTGATGGATTTACTTGTGCGCTTTTACGATGTGACGGATGGTGAAATTCAAATTGATGGAATAAACATAAAGGAATTAAAAATTTACGACTTGCGTCAATTAAGTGGCATTGTTTCACAAGAATCCATTTTATTTAATGTGTCTGTTGCTGAAAATATTGCTTTTGGCGATGAAAATCCAGATTTGGAAAAAATTAAACACGCTGCCCAAGTAGCGAATGCCGATTCATTTATTCGTGAATTGGAAAATGGATATGAAACTATCATTGGTGAACGTGGAAATAAGTTGTCGGGCGGACAAAAACAACGTTTATCTATCGCCAGAGCCATTTACAAAAATCCTGACATACTTATTTTAGATGAAGCCACCTCAGCATTGGATACTGAATCTGAAAAACTAGTACAACAAGCTTTAGAGAATTTAATGCAGAACAGAACTTCGTTTGTAATTGCTCATCGCTTGAGTACCATAATTAATTGTGATGAAATAATTGTTTTATCAAAAGGAGAAATCACCGAAAAAGGAACACATCAGGAATTAATTGATAAAAAAGGCATTTATTATCGTTTATGTTCTCTTCAAGGATTGAGTTAATTTAAAACCACCTTGTGCAAACAGCCACCAATTACTGATTTTTCTGCTCCCGTAACTGATGAAATACAATTTGGTTTATCCATCAAGAATAACGCGCCCAAGTAAGCAAAAACAATCGCCTCTTTAAAATCAGAAATTGATTCATCCGGAACACAAATTTGTGCCTTGGAAAGTTCCGTAATTCTTTCCAATAAATACCTGTTTTTTGTACCCCCACCAGTGACAAGCACCTTTTCACAACCGAACTTATCAATTACTTTCGAAATTTGATGTGCAATATGTTCTGAAATCGTTGCAAGTTGATCTGCTTCTGTCATCGAATATTTCTCAAGTATCGGATAAAATTCACCGTTCAGCCACTCGGTTCCTAATGATTTGGGGGTAGCTTGTGAATAGAATCGCAATGCATTTAATTCATTGAATAATTCTTGATTTATCTCTCCACTTCGAGCCAACAAACCATCATTATCGTAGGCCAAGTCTAATTTTTGAACAATTTCATTCAAAGGTAAATTAGCTGGTGAAATATCAAAAGCAATGATTTGATTATCCTGTTTTAAACTAATATTTGCAAATCCACCCAAATTTAAAAATGCATCTGCCTGGTCGGTAAACAAATCAAAATCTCCTTTTGGAACTAACGGTGCTCCTTGTCCTCCTGCAACCACGTCCATCGTCCGAAAATCATTAACCACAGGGATATTTGTGTGATATGCAATCGTTGCCCCACAGCCAATTTGAACCGTAAAACCCTTTTCTGGCTGATGAAAAATTGTTTGTCCGTGTGATGCAATTGCATGAATCTTTGAATGATCCAACTGCTTTTCTACAATAAATGAATTAATATATTCTGCGAATTCTTTTCCAATTTTTTTATCAAGTTGAATAAGTTCAAGCGCTGATAGATTATTCGCATTTTTTAATTCTTCTCGAAAGGTATCGGAAAAATTAAAAGTTTTGAAATTCAACAACTTGAATTTTTTAACATCCTCGGAAAAAGTGAATTTCACGTGTGCAATATCCAACCCATCAAGAGAGGTTCCCGACATCAAACCAAGAATTTCTAGCTCAACCATATTAATATTTTGGGATATAACAAATGAAACCATTAAATTTGTAACAAAGAAACAACTAAAACTTCATAAACCATGAATTTTGAATTAACAGAAGAACAAATTGCCGTAAAAGAGGCTGCCAGAGATTTTGCTCAAAACGTATTAAAGCCGGGAGTTATCGAACGTGATAATTTACAAAAATTCCCAGCCGAAGAAATTAAGCAACTTGCGGAACTTGGATTTATGGGAATGATGGTAGATCCAAAATACGGAGGCAGTGGAATGGACACTTTATCCTACGTGTTGGCAATGGAAGAAATTTCAAAAGTAGATGCATCTACTTCTGTCTGTATGTCCGTTAACAATTCATTAGTTTGTTGGGGAATAGAAAAGTTTGGAACAGAAGAACAAAAACAAAAATATTTAGTTCCACTTGCTACTGGAGAAAAAATCGGTGCCTTTTGTTTGTCTGAGCCTGAAGCGGGTTCTGATGCTACATCACAAAGGACCACTGCTATTGATATGGGTGACTATTATTTATTAAATGGAACAAAAAACTGGATTACTAACGGTTCTTCAGCATCTGTTTATTTGGTAATTGCTCAAACAAATGTTGAGTTAGGTCACAAAGGAATCAATGCTCTTATTATTGAAAGAGGAATGGATGGTTTCATCGTTGGCGCCAAGGAAGATAAGATGGGAATTCGAGGAAGTGATACTCATACCTTGTTATTCAACGATGTAAAAGTTCCTAAAGAAAATAGAATCGGTGAAGATGGATTTGGATTTAAGTTCGCAATGAAAGTCTTATCAGGTGGTAGAATTGGTATCGCTGCTCAAGCCTTGGGAATTGCAGCAGGAGCTTTTGAATTAGCTACTGAATATTCAAAACAAAGAAAAGCTTTTGGAAAGGAGATCTACAAACACCAGGCAATTGCATTCAAATTAGCTGATATGGCTACTGAAATTGAAGCAGCTCGATTGTTGGTTTATAAGTCAGCGATAGATAAAGATCAAGGAAGAAACTACGATCAATCTTCTGCTATGGCCAAGTTATATGCTTCAAAAGTGGCTATGGAACAAACTGTTGAAGCTGTTCAAATTCATGGTGGATATGGGTTTGTTAAAGAATACCATGTAGAAAGATTGATGCGTGATGCGAAAATCACTCAGATATACGAAGGAACTTCTGAGGTTCAGAAAATCGTTATTTCTCGAGGAGTTTTAAACGCGTAAAGCGACTTTTTAACTTGTGATTTTCAGATTGAGAAGTAGAATTTTACTTTTTGACGTGGCCGTTATTTTTCGTTGGTTTACCCTAAGCCTTGAAAGATGTTAAATTCTCTTTTTATTTTTATCAACAAGAACAAATATGATTAAGCGGACTATTCTTCCCGTTTACTAATCGTCATAGTATCTTGCTTCATTTCAGAAAACAAAAAAGCCGAACCATAACTACCAGACTTTTGATTGTGTCCACGACTGGATTTTTTCAAGAACCAATTGGGTGAGCTAACCCAAGCATAAAGTCTGTGCTTCTTCGAAGCAATAGACGTTTTTAGTTTTGTCAAATCTCAAATAGGATTTGGATTTGTCTGAAAACTAAAAAGTCCAGCACTAGTGCCAGACTTCTTTTGTGCCCACGACTGAACACCAACTACCTTAACCTTAAATCTTCATTTTTTAATTAAAACCCTTTTAAAATAAAGGTTATAGCTCATTTTTACCGATTAATGAAATTAGGGTAAATTAGCTTAATTATAGATAAATTAGTTAAATGTCGGGAAAATGTCGGGAAAGAATTATATTTGTAAATCCCTATAAATACAGACCATGGCAACAATCAAATATTTTATTCGTGGTAAAAGTGAACTATCGACAATATATGTGCGATTGCTTGATGGTCGGAAGATTGATTTAACCGTTTCAACAGGTTACACAGTGCATCCTAAGTTTTGGAGCGTAGCAAAAGGAACTATTAGACAGATTGCAAACAATAACGAAAAGAAAAACTTATCCGAAGATTTGAGAAAATTAAAGGATAAGATTGGAGATTCTCTGAATTTAGACAAAGACAAAGGAATTTTCATCGATAAAGAATGGTTAGAAGGAATAATTGCGACTTATAAAAATCCCGTTTTGATGAAACGGACTGATTACATGCTTTCAATCATTGAAGCCTATCAGGAAGAAATGAAAATCAAAATCAATCCAAAGACAGGAAAAAGAATTGCACCAACTACCATACGAAATTTCAACACCACTATTCGCAGATTGAAATTATTTCAAAGCCATAAGAAAAGAAAATACTACATCCACGAAATAGACTTAACCTTTCACAGCGACTTTATCAAATTCTTGCGGAATAAAGAAAAGTTAGCACAAAATAGTATCAGCAAGGACATCAAACAAATAAAAACCGTTTGTATTGACGCCAGAGATAAAGGCATTTCTATTAACGAGCAAGTTTTATCACGGAAATTCAATGCACCTCTTGAACCAACAACCTTTGTCACAATAACCGAAGAAGAAATCGAATTAATCAAGAAGTTCAAAGGAACAAACTACCTGCAAAATGCAAGAGATTGGTTGATTATCGGATGTTGGACAGGATGCAGGGTAAATGATTTAATGGCCTTGACAAAGAATAATATCATGATAAATACAAAAGGTCAGAAATTTATACGATATACCCAAAGCAAAACAGGTAAGCAAGTAGACTTACCAATTCATCCGGATGTACAAGAAATTATCGACCGACTAGGAGATTTACCTCATCCGATTTCCGATGTCAAGTTCAATAAATGGATAAAAGATGTTTGCAAAAGTGCAGGTATCACCCAAGAAGTCTATGGCACCAAACAAGATTTGGATTCGCACAAGAAAATCACGGGCATATTTAAGAAATACGAATTGATACGTTCCCACACATGCAGGCGTTCTTTCGCAACGAACCACTACAATAAATTGCCGAATAAATTAATTATGGCAGTTACAGGACATTCAACTGAGAAGATGTTGTTAAATTACATTGGTGAAACTGAAAACACCCATTTGGATGATTTTATGACAATATGGGAACAAGACCATTTAAAAAAGAAAGATGAGAATCCAAGTACCAATGTCGTAGATTTAAAATCGGCAAGAAGTAAATAGATCAAAGAAATTTAGATGAGGTAAGTAGTTTGAAAGTAGTTAAGAAAATTAAATAGAAAATTATGCATAGACATTTAATCGCGGTAAACAAAGTATGTGCACCGCTAAAAAGAAATAATAATCAAGAGATAAATATAGATGTGTTGTTAAATTTTTCAGCAATCAATTTTACCTATTTTGGAGACTTAACAGATCAGGAATTTGAAGATTTAATGCTACTATATTCGATCATTGTAAGAAATTGCACACAAAAGTCATTTGATGAATATTACTTCTCAAATCCCGAAAACCTCAAAGAAAAGATAAAATTAATCGTATCTCGTTTTGATTATAAAACGCAGGAATTACTAGATGACTTGTTATTTGTCGAGAATCTCACCGATGACGAATCCAAATTAAGTGCTTTAAATCGGGTAGATGACGTACTCTACTATTACTTTTGGATACTTCGATTTTTTATGCACTTTGTACCCGAGTTAAATTTGAAAACAGAGGTTATTTTCGATCGCGACTCAGAATACCCCCAAATTACAATCAAAGACCGATCACAAGATACAAGGAGAAGCGAAAAAGCACCCACCAACAATATCCGCATTCAATCCTTAAAAATCCTTTGTCCGGAATTGTGGAAGAAACTTGCCAACTCTTCAAAGGAAACACAAAAGCAAGTAATTCATCACATTACAGGAGTGAATTTAGAAGATAGTTACAAATTATCTTTCGGTTCCAGACAAACGGATTTACCTGAAGAAAAAGTGGCTGAATTAATACAATTAACTTCAAATTTATCCAAGAATTAAAATAGGGGGAAATCCAATCGCCCCCCGAAATACCCCTGAATTAAGTTTGCCCCATGTTTAATTAAAAATCGAAAACATGAGTCAAGTACAATTAATTCAGGTAACGCCAAATGAGTTGGCAGACATTATTTCAGAGAATGTAAAATGTCATTTAAAAGAACTCTTCACAGAATTCAAAGGGTCAAAAAAAGAGGAGGAACAAGAATTCCTCACCAGAAAGGAAACAGCCGAACTTTTCAAAGTCAGTTTAGTCACCATTCATGATTGGAGTAATAACGGGATTTTAAAACCTTATAAGTTAGGAAATCGGACTTATTACAAGTATTCAGAACTAAAAGAAGCATTGTTTAACTCAAATCATCATTAATTCAATGGAAGAGAACAACGCTTTAATGAAAGAACTGTTAGAGGAAGTCAGACAGATAAAAACGGCATTGATTAAACCAACAAAAACCAAAGAATCTGATAAGTGGTTGGATAATACAGATGTCAAAGAAATGCTCCATATAAGCACAAGAACCTTGCAAAGATTAAGAGTATCAGGCATGCTCAAATACTCCAAAATAAAAGGTAAAATTTATTATCGCTTAACCGATATCTATTTAATGCTCGAGCAAAATCGAGCAGAGTAAATACAGCTGAACACACCTCATCACATTTAACCCAACTTTAATTCATAGTCGATGAAAGTCACTTTATACAATGACTTCCACACTCCAGTGGAAGACAAG
The DNA here is from genome assembly GCA_044237035.1 of Crocinitomicaceae bacterium. Classification (GTDB taxonomy): domain Bacteria; phylum Bacteroidota; class Bacteroidia; order Flavobacteriales_D; family Crocinitomicaceae; genus UBA952. Next base: position 24,629 of record JBIIFU010000027.1, on the reverse strand, counting down.
GATTTTCTTGCCGTTTTACAAACCATAAAATCCAAACACTTTGAGGAGAAAATAAAGTCAATTCGTTATGCTTACCACAAAGGCTTGGAAAGTCTAGGAGATAAATTGAAGAAAGAACTTCCGGCATTCACTCCCTCGGCAACATTTACCAAAGGCCGAAAAATAGAATTTCTAAATCAATACAGTGGCATAGCACATTTAGATTTCGACGATATTTCAGCAACAGAAATTCAGGAAGTTCGAAACAAGGTTGATACTTGCGGAATTACATTTGCAAGTTTTATTAGTCCGAGCGGAACGGGAATAAAAATATTTGTTCGCATAAAATCAGGTGTTTCTGAGCACCAGCAAATGATTATTCAGCTAATGCACTATTACCAGGAACTCACCGGACATCAACCCGATGCAAAGTGTAAGGATATCACACGCTTATGCTTTGTCTCTTGGGATGAAAATGCCTACCTCAATGCGAACAGCGAATATTTTTGTCCGGAAGTAGCAGACCAACAAATGATGCCACACGGAATAAATTTCTCCGCTCAAAGTTTGGATTACTGTGTTCAATTCACAGAGAAAGTATCCACCTATCAAAAAGGAAATAGAAACAGCCATATTTACCTCTTGGCGCGCAATGCAAACCGCTTGGGAATAGAAAAAGAAGAAGTTTTACAACATTGCTTGAGCTCCTTTGATTTAGAAACAAGAGAGGTCAAAGCAGCAGTTGAAAGTGCATTTAACAACAATCAAGTAGAATTTGCAAAGTTTGCAAACGTTGCAACTGTTGCAAAAGAAAAGGTTGAAGAATTCAAAGAGTTTGATTGGTCGAAAGATTTGTTATTCAATACACCTAAAATCCCTTTATCAGTTCATGAAAGCTTACCCAAGATACTCAAAGAAGGATCTGCAGCATTTGACATTCACCGCGAAAAGGACGTGTTTTTAACATCAGCCCTGGTGATTCTATCAGGATGTTTACCCGGTGTGCAAGGCCTCTATGGCCAAAGAACCGTTTACCCCAATTTATTTTGTTTCATACTTGCGCCACCTGCCAGTGGGAAGGGATCGATGCAATCATCCAAAGAACTAGCAGATGTTTACCACAACAAAGTCTTGGATGAAAGCAAGGAATTGAAAGTTTTATACGAACGAGAATTACGCGATTACAAACGAAAAACATCCATACTCAATGCCAAGTCAAATTCCCAAACAGATATTGACCCACCTGTTGAACCTCCATTTAAAGTCGTTTACATTCCGGCTAATACCTCAACCGCCAAATTATACCTGCATTTACAACACAACGATGAACAAGGAATAATCTGTGAGACCGAAGCCGATACCTTGGGAGCGGTTTTTAAAAACGAATGGGGTTCTTATTCAGATTTGTTGCGCAAAGGATTTCATCACGAAAAAGTTTCGTTGAGCAGAAAATCAAATAGTGAGTTTGTAGACATCAATCATCCGCGCATTTCAGTTGCATTGACAGGAACACCAAATCAAATTTTCAACATCATTCCCAATGCAGAAGATGGACTTTTCAGTCGCTTTATTTTTTATGCATTTCGCTCCGATTCCAATTGGGTTTCTCCAGCTCCCGATCCCTTTCGAGTAAATTTAACCGATCATTTCAAAGAGTTAGGAGAACGAGTCTATCAAATGGTTCTGTTTTTGGAAAACAATCCCACACACGTTCATTTGACTAGTAATCAATGGTCACGCTTAAACCGTGAATTCAAAGATTATTTGAAAGACATTACCGAATTTGCAGGGGAAGAAGCAACCAGTGTAATAAAACGAATGGGCTTAATCCTGTATCGAATATGTATGATATTTACTGCTATTCGGAAATTTGAAAATGGCGAATGCGCCCAAGAGATATATTGCTCAGACGACGACTTCGAGAACGCCATTCAATTAGTCGATATATACATACAACACAGCATTTTGATGTTTACCAATTTACCCAATCAATCCGCACAACATTCAGTTCAAAACCCACCTAAAAAACAAAAATTCTACGATGCACTTCCCTTGAATTTTCAGCGAAAGGAAGCAGTGGAAATTGGAGCCAACTACGGAATCAAAACCCGCTCAGTAGATTATTGCCTTGAAAAATGGGAAGGAAAACTCATCCAAAAGTTAGATGTGGGAGTGTATTTGAAAATCAAAGAGTAAGGATTGGTATTATTGAAAATGCCGTAATTTGATAGAACTTTAAATACGAAATTTCTAAAATTTCAATTTTTTAAAGTGGCGTAGTAATTCTCTTTCCACTTGGTCAAAGTCGGGCAGATCTTTTATTTGCTCACTCATGGAACTTTTCCACCTGCCTTTGTATTGCGGTAATCTTTCATCAAGTTTTTTCGGAAAATCAGTGTACAGTATATTTTTGCTTTTGCATTTCGCTTCAAATTCTATCAGATAGAAATCTACATCCATTGCCTGTTCTTCCAACAAATACCAGATATCATAAAAATCCCTCGCTTGCATACGTTGCATCACAGAACGCATTTTTTCAACCAGCACCTCTTCTAATGGATAACACAAAAGCTGGTGTTCCTCCAAATCAGAATAACCTATAAAAACGTCTTTTTTTATAGGTTCAAAAACCAGTTGTTCACTTCGTGAAATATCAACCTTTACTCTTTTGTTGTTTCCTTGTCCGCCAAGTGGACCAATATAGCTGATGTAAAAGTTTATACCTCCATCTTCATGCTCATTATTGTCTATGATGTCAAGCGGAATATTGGCTTCAACTTTTATAAATTCAAAAACCTCTTTGAACCATTCGAAAATTTGCTCGTTGGATAATTCTGAAATTAGTAGAGTAAAATCCAAATCCTCTGAAAAACGGTAATCTTCAAAATAGACTTTCTTTAATACCGTTCCACCTTTGAAAACGATTGCTTTAGATAGTTTCTCCTGTAGTGAAATGCCGAAAAGAATCCATGAAAGGATATAGTCCTTTTCAATCTGCTGGTCTCGCACGCCAACTGCATTTGCTTTTTGCTGTATTTCTCCGGGTTTAATCATGTGTAAATAGCAGATTTTATGGTTTCCGTTTCCAAATTTTGCTGAATACTCCAACGGCTAATTCGTTTACCTGTCTTAGGTAATTCGGTATCGAGTACTACATAAGAGGCTGTTTTCATCCATTGTAATTCCTGAATAATAGGGGTGTTGATGTCCAATATTTCTAAGAGAAAACCCAAACGTTTTATTACCGCTTGCGAATCAAATTTTTTAACATATTCAAGAAGTGTATCGTATTTTATTTTGTCTTTTGAAATGTATAATGCTCTTGCGACTTCAACAATCCCGCCGGCATAATCAGGTTTAAACAAACAGTCAATAAATGTTTTTTCCAAGTCGGAACACAGCACTTTATTAAAACTGTCAATCCAGGTTTTTTTTGAGCCAAAAAAATGTTTCTCGTTGTGATAGATAAATTGAAAGGGAACTTCTTTGATTTTAAATTCAGATGGTCGTATTTGTTTTGATACAACGATTTGTTCCTTCAAGGATGGTTGAGTAATGAGATTGTGTATTTGCAAGGCTGAATAATAGCCAATATAATGTTTGGCATCATTTACCAAATATTCGGCTGTCAAATGCCAATCAGGCATATAAGTCTCTGCATTTTGCTCGTATGGAATAATGTAATATACTCCTTCTTTTAACCGCATCAATAGGCCTCTTTTAGTCATATCACTGAGTAGTTCTCTTACCGCACTTGATTTAGAGCCAGGTAATGCTTTATAAGCCAATGAATAGTCAAAACAGTTCCTATTTTGTTCGTTAAAATAAGATAGAAGTTCATTAGATTGCGTTGATATGTATTTATTTTTCATAGTAGCAATATCAGGATAAACCTGACAGCAATGATACGAAACATAATTAAATTAATTGTTTATTTTATAAAAATAATTACTATTTATAGTTTAATTGTCAGGTTAATCCTGACATGTAAGATACAAAACATAATTTTATTACAAAAGGTAAATCGGTCAGAAAACGCAATTTAAAAAAGAAAACAAAAGGGCTTATACAAAGTACCTAAAAAGCTCGATAGGAATACTATACACCATATATTATCGGAATCCATATCTCAATGATCACTAAATAGAATCGAAAATGATCTATTCAATACAACAGTTACTTTACAATCAACTTCTCGACCTCCAGAAGGTCTGATTCATTTCTTAATGAAACAAAATACGCTCCCGAAGCGATATTCAAAGGGATTATATAGGTGGTTTGGAATTTAAAAATCTGATACTTTTATACCGCGAACGAAAGGCTAATCAACTTAATTGATGATATGTTTACACGTAAAACTTTCATTGTATTGATCCCTCACAATGACATAGTAAAAGCCTTTTATTAACTGATGATTAGAAATGTAGACACTATTTTTGCCTTTATGAAGTTGGATTATATTTTCAAGTATTATTGACCCTTTAGCATCACTAATCTGCAATATTCCATCTCCTTCTAATTTAGAATTTATTAGTTCGACAATGAAATCTCCTGATCCAGGGTTAGGGTAAGTACTCATGAAAGTAACATTAATCTCTTCATCACATGCTACTGAAACTGGGTCAAAGGTTTCTTTCGTTCCATCCAGGTCCACCTGCGCTATGCGGTAATAAGTATTACCTACATTCGGATTATGATCCTGATAGCTATATTCAATCAACGTATTAGAATTTCCGGCAGCTTCCACCGTTGCAACTACTTCCCAAAGGTAGCCATCTCTAGAGCGTTCCACATTGAAGTAGCTTGAATTATGCTCTGATGCTGTGGACCAGCTAACTATTGTACTTGGCCCAACACAAGTAGCACCAAAACTAAACATTTCTACGGGTAAAGGTAAAAAACATGAAGCGAATTCAAATGCACCTATATCCCAATTTGTTGCTTCTCGGGTTACATTCGAATAATCATCCGTAAATGATGCAACTACTTTCCCCATGTTATCAGCGGAACTGCAACTCTCAGTATTGGGTTTCAAGTAATTCGTTGCTGTTGGATCTACTGATTCAAAATAGGTCGAAGCATTGAAGGAGGTCTCTGATACCGAGTTGGCATCCCTCGTTGGCCCTACCCTCGTTTTATAATCAGCCAAAGATACGTCTGTGTTCGTTCCGTCAAAATAAATGGCACTGCCTGCAGCTGTTCCCGCATAAAAAAGGTTGTTATCTGAGGTAGTTGCATAGTTAGTAAGAACATTGCTTGCGCGCCTGTAAGCCGCCGACTTTCCTGTTCCTTTTGCCACAGATGTATTAATCACGAGATTATTAATTAGATTAATGGTAGTCACTAGATTAACCTGAGCGTTAATTCCATAAGTGCTAAAATCAGTGCCGGAGCTGGTTGCATTCAGATAAATGGTGTTATTGTATAAGTTATTTACAGCGCCAGATAAAAATATGCCATAAACGGAAGGGTTATTTACATTCGAATTGGATGCGGAAGGAGCTGTAAGATCCCCAATAACATTATTATAGAGGGTGAGTGTTGAATTGTTCGATTCTATACCATAGACTTTGCCGGTGCTATTTGTAGAATTGATTGAAGCTATTTTATTCTTGTACACATTATTTGAGGATGAACCCTGAAGTAACATTCCTCCGGCATAAGAGCCATTTCCTGTAGCAGTTAGGCCGCTAATGGTATTAGCGTACATTTCTCCTCCCCCCGGGCCAGCATGATAAATACCAATTACGCTGATTCCGCCCGTGCCTGAGGTGCTTATATTCTTGATGTCATTACCATACACTTTTCCGTTTAGGGTACCTGTTTGTCCTTGGTAATAAATACCTGTCAAACTACCCGACCAAGAAGTAGACATCGTAATATCCCGTATTGTATTGTTGTAAACATTGACAAAATTTACACTTGAACCTAACGCAATGCCATTGTGACTATTTGCTCCATTAGAAATCGATAAATTAAGGATCTGGTTGTTATAGATGTTAGCTGCATTAGGTGCAGAAGTGCCGGTGCCGTTAACATTAATATAGCTGACACCCCATGCTGAAGTAGTAATATTTGAAATTAAGTTATTATAAATATTTTGTTTTGGCGAACCTGTTCCAGAGCTTGTAATTATAGCGAATGTACCTTGAGATGGAGTAGAAATATTCGAAAAATTATTTCCCGAAATATCTATCACAGCGGTAGCAGGATGAGTACCTATATCATAATAACAATAAAACTGGTTGTTTTGGGTTTGTGCCGACGTAACTGTAACACCACTTACTGTATTGTTCTGAATGGTTTTTGTTCCATTTGCAGGGGCATTATAGTTATTAAATAGGAGATAAATATGCCCTCCTGTTAGAACATTGATGGGGTTTATTTGTGTAATCGGAACCGTCATTTGTGTAAAAGTATTATTGCTGATCGTTAAGTTCAAAGGTGCCGCACTTTGATTGATGCCATAATATAACGCTGATCCACCGGGAGAGAAGACTTTAGAACCAAAGCTATTGTTGGAAATACTTAAACTTGAGGTAGTAGCCGCTACACCATTTCTTATTAGTGTACACATGTTATTATAGGTGGCAAGAGGCATGTTAAGGCTGTCAATACTGTTAAAACTAATCTGTGTGGCACCCGTTACCCCAGCGTTTTGTGCAATTCCATAGAGATACCCATTTACTGCATCCAAAGACATATTTCGGATCCTGTTTCCAGACCCTACAGCTCCAATAGTCAAAACTCCAGTTGCACCACTATTTACCATAATGCCACCCATTTCGAATCCAACGTCTAAACCTGATGTCATCATTCGAGAAGATGCGGCTGTACTACCTGCATTGAGATTATAGGTTCCAATACCCCCAGTCCCAGTCCCCAGAGAAGTAATCGTTCGACCCCCTGCTACTCCATCGGCATAAATTTTTTGATTCACAGCAAGGGATCCCGAAGTCACTGAAGTCACAGTCAAAACCGTTCCGGAAATAGATCCTGTAAAAACTGCCGAATTCAATTTGACAGTCAAGCTTCCTGCAATAGTGCCTCCAACCGTATTAGAAAGCACAGAGTGATTACCCGTTCCTACCCCATTTATGGAACCCAAGGAGATTCCGTATAAACTATAGCCTGATGAACCCGCTGTGGTTGGATCTGATGGAAATGTACCAATGCCCCCAATAGAATTATTTTGAATCAAACAAGCTGAGTTTGATGCGAGGTAAATTCCATAAATCCACTGATTACCCGAAATACTGCCGTTCTTTGTCATGTAAATGCCGGAAGTTGGCGATGCTACTCCTGACATATATCCAATGGTATTACCTAGGGCAGCACTTGTACCTCCGATAATGACTAACCCCCCACGTACCAAAACACCTATAAAAGCAAAGCCTCCTAAAGAAACAGATACGTCCCAACCTTCATTTGGCGATCTGCTGGTAATATTTAAATTATTGACAACATTACCCTGAATCAAGGATGCTATTGTGGAACCCACGGTGATATCGATCGCATGAAAAGTACCACTTGTGTTTGTATTACTAGCATAATTATTAGTTAAAGTAAACATACCTGTTCCCCCAGCAGAGGCATAACCAATTATATTATTTGATATCGTGTACCCAGATCCGTTTGGAGTATTCACAAAAATGGCGCGCATTGGCGAACGTGAACTGAAGGATCTTGAAGCAGTTTGATAAAATCGGTTACCGGAGATGGTCCAACTTGATGATCCGGCCGCAGGAATATTGATTGCGTTGGCACCGCCCGAACCACTATTGAACCAATCGTAGATATTATTGCCCGTTATCTGTATGTTATCGTTGGAAATCGCAGCCGAGCTTCCAGAAGAAGTAATAGCCATTCGAGGCTCAGCACCCGCAACCGAGGCTCCAATATTGTTATTGCTAATTACATTACCATCGTTTCCTGTGGAGGTTCCTGTGGAGAAAAAAAGAATTCCCGTTGTTACATCCGAAGAAGATCCTAAAATGGAACAATTACGTATTGTGTTGTTTCTCGCATCTCCGATGAAGCGGATTGTTGCTGTTCCAGAAGCACCCGTGCTGTAATTGGCAATAGTCAAGGAATTCCCATCTGTATTCAATCCATCGATGAGCACATTATCAGCTCCATTTAAATTGATTAACGGAGCACCTAGTAAGGTGCCTGATATGGTTCTTGCTCCTGATGGCTGTATTGTTAAGGTAACCGATTCTTGTGACCATTGATTCAGTGAAATAGCACCACCTTCACTCACAAGGTCATCGACAATTGTGGCCGTTACATTTCCGCAAAGCCCTCCTGAATTAATAGCTGCAAAAAGACCGTTTGTATTGGTAAGGCTGGTATAACTTCCCGAAGCACCTATCGTATAATTTCCACTCAAAGGAGGAAGTGCGGAAATCGCAAGATTTGAACCATTATCATTACCTGTTGTAGCAGGATTACTGGCTATTAGCCTTACGCGGTAGCCAGTTCCCGCCACCGTACCGTTGGGTATCGTCACATTCACAGAGCCGGAAGTATTCGTATTAGGCAATGTGGCCAAAGTTACCGGGCTCGCAAAACTACCTGAACCATTAGACAATTGAACTGTGAAAGTATTGCCGGAAGCAAAGTAACCGACTTGTGCTGCGTAATTAACCGTGATATTTCCGTTTGCTGCAAAATCACACGAAGTACCTGTGACAGACGTGGTCGTCAACTGACAACCAACAGTGGTTGAATTGGGTGTGCCTGTGCAAACACCTGTTGTAGATCTGCTTGCTGTGCAAGAATAGTTCCCACCGGATGTAGATAACTGCACCTCAGAGGTACTTGCAGCAGGAGCTCCTGGGCCAGACCAAGTGTAAGTATAATAATTTGGAACAGTATATGTTGGAGCATTAAAGGCTGTACCATTATACGAAGCATTATTCGCGCAAGTGACATCGCCATTCAATTTGTAATGCGCCACCAACCCCGTTGCAACAGATGGTGTTTCAAGATACATATCTGCCTGAATTTGGGATTGATTCCTTGCAACATTCCAAATTCGAACATTGTCGATACTTCCGTTCGTGTATTCACCTGCTGTACCTGCCGCACCATTCAATGAACCGATAACTGCATTAGCATTCATGTTGGGAATCGCAGTGTTAGTGCTGTTTCTCTGACTTTGCAATACGCCGTCTAAATAGGATTTAAACCCATTTGCAGTGTTTTGTTGCCAGGTCATCGCTACATGGTGCCAGTTATTATCATATAGCTCCGTGGTCGGATTATTGGCAACTGGAATACCCGTAGTTCCTTGATCATTAGATAAAATATGTACTGGTGCACTGGTAGGACCCCAACCGGCAACTATAAAACCTGCAGCCGATTGCTGTCGAACAGCCGATTGACAGTTTGTTCCTTTGAACCAGTATTCAATAGTTATTTGAGAACCGGAAAGGTTATTAACTCCATTCAAAGTAACATATTGGTTCGTTCCATTCAAAGTAAGCACTCCCGAAGTATTACTTCCCTGACCACCCGGTGCAAGACCGGAGGCAATTAAATTTCCACTACAACCTGAGTTACTTACCTGCGGATAAGACCACGGAAATATCGGAGAGCTTGAAGAAGCGTAGGTGGCGTTTTGAACTGTACCATTACTTCCTGCAGTGGCCGTCAATACCCCTGAAGTAGTATTGTTAAACTCGTAATACCCCACAAGATTGCTAAAATTCGGATGGCAACTACTCACAGTTTTAGTTGACCAATCCTTAATAACTTGCGCAGTAACAGCTGTTTTCCAAATGCGTACTTCATCTATTTTACCAATAAAATATCGATTAAAATCATTATAACTCCTTCCTATCTCAAGTGGTACAGTGGATGGGACATAAGCTGCAGGCGTGGTGCCGGTGCCAACGAGAACTCCATTTCTGTATAGATAACAATTGGTTCCATTAATTACAGCCGCTACATGCTGCCAAGTATTAAGCCTTAGTGAAGCAGCAACTGTTACAGAATTAAAACCACCGCTTTTTCCATATCCAAAAGTCAAGGCACCATTGTTACCACATCTAAGAAAGTACCCTGAGTTGGGACCCTCTTTGTTAATGATTGATCCTTGCCATTCAGATGGTCTCCACGCCGTCGGATAAATCCATGCCTCAATCGTAAGGGATGATGAGTTCAAATCAGCAGAATTATCGAGACGAGCGTAACAAGTATTAGAGATCGTTGCAGTTACAGATGGTGCACTGAAAGTTAGGTCATTATTCTGGGCAATCAAATCGGGTTGCCAACACAAAGCCAACACGAACAGAATCATGTAGAAACCAAACTTGCATGAAGAAACATTTGGAGCTAAAAAACGCATTATTAGGTTTATTTATTTGAGAAAAATTTAAATAGGGCATTCTCAATCCACCAACAAAGCTTCGTGCTGGTTGAATTAATACTTTGCCATTCGAAAAACATACGTGCCATTGGTCATTGTAGCATGCATTAAATAGCTACCTGCAGTAAGATTGCTTAGGTTAACTTGAACTAGTCCGCCTTCCTGCGTCCAGCTCCAGCGGTCAAAGTTCACATCCTTACCGTTCACATCAAAAATTCGGATGGATTCAATTTCTGTTTCGTAATTGAGCGCAAGATTCACAGATGTGCTGAATGGGTTCGGATACACTGCGCCATCATTCGAAGTAAGTTCGTTTAGACTTGCGCAATCATTCACCACTACATTTACTGGTGATGAAGTTGCTGAACAACCTGATGCATCGGTATAAGAAACGGTGTATGCGCCTGAAGTGTCAACCGTAATAGATGGTCCAGTTTCTCCAGAACTCCAGGAGTTCCCGTTTGTCATACTAGAGGTTAGCATAACAGAACCACCCGCACAAAAGGTCGTTGGGCCTGAGGCGCTGATTTGAGGTGCAGCCGGTAGAGCAAATGCATCACCATTTACCAGTATTGTTTGCGAAGTTGAAGCGCTGGTGCAGGTAACCGAAGCATTGGAGTAGTTTCCTAAAGCCAGTGCCGACAGTCGAATATATATGATTGTCGATGGCACCGAACCACCTGTTTGAGGAAGCGTTATGGAATTGGTATAACCAGTTGACTGTTGCAACGAAATTTCAAATCCGTTCGGCGCAGTTAAAAGAAGATCCGCTGTAAGGAAATTGCCCTGAACCGTAAAGATCGTTTCTGCAGAGGCATTCCCTTCACAAGTCGTCATTGCAGCAGGCGAACCTGAAAGCACCAAGACAGGGTTTAGGACATCTGAGAATTCCCAGGCACCGATATCCCAAAAATTTCCGCGAATTGTTCCTGCAAAATCATCCGTGAATTGGGATAATACCTCACCAACACTATCTGCTCCACTTGTCCCGGTGACCGGACGAAGATAATGCATATTTTCAGGATCCGTTGATTCAAAATAACTTGAAGGGATAATAGATGTTTCGGTGATAGAATTTGCATCCCTCGGTGCAACGATAGTTTGAAAAGTCGAGAGATTCGAAGCATTCGAACTGCCGCCGCTGAAGATGTAGTTTGTTGGTGCTACTCCTGTGAAGAACAGGTTTTTATTGGAGGCTGACCCGTATGTAGCGAGATTGTTGTCTGACCTTCCATAAGCTACGGTTTTACCTGTACCATTCGCTGTAGAGGTATTGATCACCATATTATTCATTAGGTTGGTAGTAACTCCTGAAGTTTGAGCGTAAATACCGTAAGTTGTGAAATTCGCCCCAATGCTTGTTGCATTCAGATAAATCGTATTATTATAAAGGTTGTGAGTTACACTAGGTGTGCCACCATACAATGCCACACCGTAAACAGAGGGAGTATTAACACTTGAACTTGCAGACGGAGCAGTAAGATCTCCTATAACATTATTGTACATATTTAGCAAGGGACTAAATGCAAATATTCCGTACACAAACCCTGTACTGCTCGTGGAACTGATTGATGCTATTTTATTTTTGTAGAAATTCAAATTTGCGTTTCCAAGTCTTACTCCACATGCATAGGATCCATTCCCAGTTGCTGTCAAACCACTAATCGTATTCGAATAAATATCGGCTCCACCAGGCCCGTCATGATAAATGCCGAGTATAGTAACTTCGTTAGTTCCTGAAGCATTAAGGTTTTTTATTATATTTCTGTACACCTTTCCATTTAGGGTACTCGTTTGCCCCTCATAATAAATACCTGACAAACTTCCAGACCAAGAAGTTGCCATCGTAATATCACTAATCGTATTATCATGGATGTTTGCATAATTCACCTTATTTCCCAATGAAATGATGCTGTGACCATTAGCTCCATTAGGTATATTGATGTTAAATATCTGGTTGTTGTAGATGTTGGCAGCTGTCGCGGCAGTGCTTCCCGTTCCATTTATGTCGATGTATTTTGATCCCCAGCCATTTGTAGTAATATTCGAAATGACGTTGTTGTAAATATTTTGGGTTGGCGAACCAACACCGTTACTTCGGATAAAAGAAACAAATCCACTCGTTGCAAGTGAAATATTAGAGAAGTTATTTCCCGAAATATCAATTACAGCAGTGGATGGATGTGTCCCCATGTCGTAATAACCATAGAACCTAGGACTATTCCATGAAACTGCAGATGGGATAGTCAAACCAGAGACAGTATTGTTCTGTGTGATTTTAGAACCATTTGCGGGAATGGTGTTATTGTTAAAAATAAGAGCAACCAATCCTCCATAGTTAACATCGTAAGGATTTATTTGAGAAATAGGAATTATCATGTTAGCAAAGGTGTTATTGCTTATTGTTTGATTTAAAGGGCCTGAACCTGCTGTATAAATCCCGAAATAATTTCCTGCACCTCCAGATGAGAAAACTTCTGAACCGAATGAATTATTGTTAATAGATACATCCCCAATGTTTGAAGCTCCTGCGGTCATTAATAAATAACAGTAATTATTATATGTTGCGCGGGGCATTAGAAGGCTGTCCAAATCATTATAACTCATTTGATGGCTGCCAGCACCAATACCACTATGCTGAATTCCTAAAAGATAGCCGTTTACTGCATCAAGAGAAAGATTTTTTATTGTATTTCCCAATCCACTTACCCCTAATGAAAGTGCGCCGGAACTTTGGGCAGCATATATCCCTAAGAGATTTGCTTGTGCATCATGTCCTGAAGTCATTACCGTGGTAGGTGCAGCAGGATTATTGGCCTGCGAATTCAATGTGTATGTACCCACGCCGCCGGTTCCGGTGCCAAAAGTAAGAATGGTTCTTCCTCCTGGAACTCCATTTGCGTATATTTTTTGTCCTACGGAAATGCTTCCTGAAGCTAAGGAAGAGACCGTTAATGTTGTTCCGGTAATGGATCCTGTAAATACTGCAGATTGCATATTCAGCGCAATACTTCCGGGCACGTTTCCTCCAATCCTATTGGAAAGAACAGAGTGATTACCTGTACCACCGAATAAGTGTATAGCATATACTCTGTAACCTAAACCTCCACCATATTGGGCTGTCCATCCTAATGTGGTTGGATCAGCTGGAACCGTACCAACAGCTCCTACTGCGTTGTTCTGAATCAGACAATTACTCGAAGAGGCAAGACAAATACCTAACACATTAGCATCTGTTGAACCTGCTGCATTTTTTGCAACATAAATACCACTTCCAGAGGAAGCGATACTGTTCATGTTTCCAATCATATTTCCTAGAGAAGGACTAACTCCACCAATCGACACAGCCCCGTTTCGAACCAAAATACCTGCAAAAGCTACACCTCCATTAGTTTCGGTTAAATTCTCATTCACGGAAGTACTCGTAATGGTTACGTTATTCACCGTATTCCCTTGAATGACCGATGAAGCACTATTTGAAACTTGTACATCGATTGCATGAAAGGTGCCACTGTAATTCGTGGATACACTGGAATTGTAGGTATTGGTCAATGTAAGCATTCCCGTTTCGGAGGCTGAAGAGTAACCAATTATGTTATTGGCGATAGTGTAATTTCCACCATTGGGTGTATTTATAAAAATTGCTCGCATAGGCATGCGTGATGCAAACGTTTTCGCCGTTGTTTGGAAAAACCGATTCCCAGAGATGATCCAACCCGAGGAGCCTTCGCTGGGAATATTGATAGCGTTTGCACCACCGGCACCACTATTGAACCAATTATAAACATGATTCCCTGTAACTTGAATGTTGTCATTAGAAACGGATACAGAAGTTCCTTTTGAAGTAATTGCATTCGTTGGTTCAGCTCCAGGGGATGACGCACCAATAGCATTGTTCATTAGAATATTCCCATCATTTCCACTGGAAATACCGTTAGATAACAAGATTGTACCTGTTTGTGTGAATCGGGACGAACCAAGTACTACGCAATTCTTGATCGTATTATTCGTCGCATCGTTACTAAAGCGGATTGTAGAGGTGAAATCTGAGAGGTCAGTGCTATAATTCGTAACGGTAAGAGAATTTAGTCCATCATTTAGTCCATCAACGACAACATTATCCGCACCATTGAAATGAATCAATGCCCCTCCCGAAAGTGTTCCTGAGATCATTCTCTGACCTGCCGGCTTTATCATTATTGTATAAGCAGCCCCCGTTGTCCACTGATTGAGCGTAACTAAACCAGTTTCAGAAATAAGATCAGTAGAGATTGTCACTATTAAATTATCGCTCAAACCAGATGTGTTTATTGCTGAGAAAAGACCGCCTGGGTTGGTAAGACTCGTATATGTTTGTCCACTCCCAACATTAATACTTCCTGTCAGTTGAGAGAAGCCATTACCAGAGCAAACCAAAATTGAAAACACACCAATTGACAAAAAACGCGAAAAAAGATTAGTTAAAATTCTGTTCATATTTACTTAAATTGATTAAACATTATTGCATATAAGGGAGTATCATTTCTGGATGTAGCATTGTTAATAAACAAACGTATTCAAGAAAGTATTTCATTGTGAGCACGAATTAGAGTATGGTTACTTTGAGGTAGTAATTTACGATTGGTCGCTGCTATTTATGTTTAAATTAGCATCACATTAAATTATCACGCTTACCATGAAAAATAATTGGAATTTCTTTAGATACAGTCGCGCAATTTTAATCCTAGCTGCCATCCTTTGTGCTAACCAATTTATTTTTGGAAGAGATGATGTTGCAAACTCAAATAGATAGAATTGTCGAGACCTGTATGAGGGTCTAATTCGCTTCAATGAACATAGAAAAACAACAAAACCCATCAATATACCACAATTTAGTTCACGGCTTTGAATTTCGAAGGCAATTTAGATTAAATTCGATCGGTACATCATGCATGAACTAGTGTTTAGCTTATTTAAGTTAGTAAATTGACAATTTATCCATATAGATTTGCGTATATTTAAAATTACAATATATCATATTTTCCATTATGATCTGCGCATGGCAACACATACTGAAAAAACTATTTATACTGATCCTTGTCTGTAATCAATTTAGTTTTGCATCAGTAACAAGAGATGACAATCAATGTTCTATAGCTACTGAACATTTGAAAACTTTACAAGCAAAACGAGGAAAAGGCATTAACTCAGATGAACTCATTGCTGCAACTCAAAATCTTCGAAACTTTTCAAATAGAAATAATTGTAAAAGAAATGAAGCCGCTTGTATGGAACTTATTGGAAGTCTGTATTTTGACAAAGGTTTGCTAAGCGAGGCAATAAAACACCATCTGATAGCAAAACAAGAGTTTTCAAGACTTAGTACTCCAAAAGATGTGGCACGAATAGATAATAAATTAGGTATTGCCTACAATTTTATTGGTAATCAAACGATGGCCTTAAAACATCTTTTACAGGCAGAGGAAGCGCTTATTTCTTTGAAGTTGAACAACTCAATTGAAATCGCCGACGTTTATTCAAACATATCTTCCGTTTACGAAGAGGAAAATCAGAATTCAAACGTAGAAAAATACCTCTTTAAGGCACTTAAAATCTATAAAAAACATGGTGACCAATTATCCATTGCTGATGTTTATAACAATTACGGCAAATTCTATTTTAATAAACAAAATGACATCGAAAAAGCAAAAGAATATTTTATCAAATCATACCAAATTAAATCAAAGTTAAATACGTCATTATCTACAGCGGTTACTGCATTTAATTTAGGAACTATCTATTCTTCCGAAAACACCAATTTTGATAAAGCGATATTTTACTTTCAAATTACAAAAAAAATAAGTTCGGAACTTGGCAATGATTACTACGTTGGCATGTCTCTTCAAGCCTTGGGTGATATTTATCGTAAAAGGAAAAACTACCCCCAAAGCGAAAAGTTGCTTCTAGAGGCAATTAAACTTCAAAAGCGTTCGGGATCATTACCTGAACTCAGTAATTGCTACTTGAGTTTATCAAAATTGTATGAAGAAGTGGGTAATTTTAAAGACGCATTGTATTTTAGTACTGCTAGTTTTACCCTCAAAGACTCCATCACGAATGAAACTAAAACAAGAGAATTTATAGCACTTGAAAAACAATTTGAATCATTTAAAGGGGATAAAAAAATACAGTTACTTGAAAGAGACAAGGAGATTTCAGAACTCCGAATTAGAAGACAACAGAACTACACGATCTTTTCGATCATTCTTTTTATCATACTGATCTACTCATCTTACTCTTATTTCCGAACTGCTAACAAGCGCAATCGACTAGTTCTTGAAAAACGTATTGCCTTGGCAGCAATAAGCGCGTTAAACGCCCAAATAAATTCACATTTTATCGCAAACACGCTGGTGTCCGTGAAGCTCTTCCTTAATCGAAAAGATACAGAAAAATCAATAGGTATTATTGATAATTTTTCTTTGTTGATGAGGAATACGCTGATTTATAGTCGTGAGGAAAGGATCTCATTGGAAGAAGATATTCAAAATCTCAGAACATATTTGGCGATTGAGCAAGTAAATCATTCAAATAAATTCAACTATGAGATCAAATTAAGTAATGACATTTCTCCCGAAACAATTCAAATTCCACCTATGTTGGTGCAGCCCTTCATAGAAAATGCAATTAAGCATGGAATTCATTCCAAAATAGATGGCAAAATATCTATCTCATATTCCATAGATGTTTGTTCTAAACTTCTTATTCGAATTACAGATAATGGAAATGGTATTGAGCTTAATAAGGATCTGCCATCTAAAATCGGGGAAGGCACTAAGATAATTCTCGAGCGTCTAGCCATATTTAATGCTGACCGAATTGACACGGCAGTATTGTCATTTTCAAACGCATCCAATGGAGGCACAATTGTAACAATCTTAATTCCTTTATAATAATGAATAAATTATATTCCATCTTAATTGTCGATGACCTAGAAATACACAGAGAAAATTTACGAAACCAATTAAGTGCAATTTCCAATCAGATTGATTCAATTTTTGAGGTCAACAATGTTAAGGGGGCAATTGAGATCCTAATGAATGAGCAAATTGACCTTATCTTCCTTGATGTTGAGATGCCTGAGGTATCAGGTTTTGATTTAATTAAATTAGTCCCCAAAGAACTCTTAACCTTTGAAGTTATATTTGTCACAGCATATGATCGATATGCCATACAAGCCATTCGGAATTCGGCACTCGATTTCATTCTGAAACCTGTTCAGCAAAATGAATTGACGGATGCCTTCAACAAATTTATTGAGAAACGAAACGAAAAATTAGAAGTTCTAAATCACAAGCTTCTACATCTGATTCATTCTAAAGAAAACACAAAATCGACGAACAGAATTGGCCTACCAACCATGCAAGGATATATTTTCATCAATGAGGAGGATATCATACAATGTGAAGCCGACAATACATATACCATCTTTCAACTTACTAACAATAAGAAAATTGTAGTATCAAAAACACTGAAAGAATGTGAGGAAACACTTAATGAAAACATATTTTTTCGTTTACATCATTCACATCTAGTAAATTTAGGTTTCGTTCGTGAATATGTTCGTGGAGAAGGAGGACATGTTGTCCTTACAAATGAACAAATTGTTCCTGTTTCACGCTCCAAGAAGCAAACATTTCTATCTATGGTTAAAAGAATTTAGCTCATCCCACCAATTACTGAAAAAGAAAAGGTAAATCGGTCTTCGTCCTTATCATCACAGCTTCAGAAAACATAAAAACAAGGGTATAACAAGCGGTTCGTCAAGGGTGCATAAATGCAGTTATTGTCTCTCACGCCCTTGTTTTTAGCGTTCCTTAGCCAGTCGTTCAGTCCCGAAAGCTTTCGGGATCTCTTTGTGGCTGTTCACTTGTTTTCTTTGCCTGTTCTTCATGCGTCCTCAGTCGCAGCTATTCCATCCCCCTTGAACCCTATAAGGTAGCTACGCAGTAAATAACAAGGGGTCTGCCGCTGCTTGTGTTTATGCTCGCCTGCTAAAGCCCTCAGCTACGGGTCTGTCACAGTTTTTGAACCCATGTGCTCAAAGCAACTTCACTCACTTCTCCTACGGTGTGTCCGCTTTCGCCGGATCCCCTCCGTTTTCGTTCCATTCAGTAGCTTTACGCACCCCACACACAGCAAGATTGTTTCCTTTCTCGTACCTCTAAAATCCACAAACTTGCTTTTGCCATTTGCGTTTAGCCCCTTCATTTCTTTCGCTATCGCTGCATCATTCAAGCGCTACCGCAACACACCAAGCCAATTCGTACCTCATTCGCTTGTTTTCCCATTTCCAACGCCAATCAAAAACCTGCGCCAGTCCCTTGTGCAACTTGCAGAGGTCATTCCCACTTCCTTCGGTCGTTCTCCATATCCCCCTTCGGCGCTAACTCGCGGTCGTCTCGCGCATTTCGTTCATCCTCCGTTCCTACGGTTTCTCTCCATG
The DNA here is from genome assembly GCA_044237035.1 of Crocinitomicaceae bacterium. Lineage (GTDB taxonomy): Bacteria > Bacteroidota > Bacteroidia > Flavobacteriales_D > Crocinitomicaceae > UBA952. The sequence goes on along the minus strand of JBIIFU010000027.1, from coordinate 5,790 downwards.
CTCCCACACTTCATTTCGCCATTTCGCAACCCTCATGGCTCCATTTCGTCTTTCCATCGCTGGCTCTAGGCAGTTTTCCCTTTTTCGATACTATTAGAAATCCAGTGGACAGAAAGCCTTCAATCCAACTTTAGTTGTTTGGTTGATTAACTTCGAACAAAAGTTCTAGCAACTCAGTTTTCTGAATAAACTTGGGTTCTCCATATTTATGTTCACCTATCGTTTTGATGATTCCAGTTAACATTCCAAATTGTTCAAACATCCTATAGGAATAACAGCGACTGACATAACTTTCAACTGTTCCATATCTTGGATGAATTTCCTCAATTAATATTGGGTAGGCTGTAAAATACTTCTTAGCATAAAAATCATTTTGAAGGACTTCATTACCATATTTATTCAACAAATAAATTGAAAAACCACATCCCAAACGACCAATATTTTCCAATTCATATCCATCAAAATAACCCCAGTTGAATTTCTTGCAATAGGCTTTTAATATTTCTTCAAATAACAACTGATCTTTTACCAAGCAATTTTTTCCTTTTTTTGTGAGGATCAATTGGCCTTTGGCCTTTTTAGCAACGCCAGATAATTCCAATAGAATTCTACAAAGTCTAACATAAAGTGAATCAGTTTCCTTGTACAACTTACTTATACCTTTATCGATCATTTCTTCAGAAAAATACTTTTGATTGTATAGGTTAGAAACAATTTTTGTGGGTAAATATCCCTTGGCGGTTAGCTTTATTCCTTCAGTTGCGGAAAGTTGATCCAAAAGGAACTTTACTCCATTGAAAATAGGGATTCGATGAAAATCAGCAGTTTTCAATTTTTTAATCTTGATCGGACAATTTTCATCAAACAGATTTTGGACAATGTTATGCATTTCAAAAGGAGAGTAATCTTCAAATTCTGGAATTCCTTTATTATTCCGTGCATCCATTAATTTTTTTATCTCCTCATTTAAACTATCCAAATCCATAGACTTCTAATTATCTTCAAAAATAAACTCTATAATTGAATTTTAGGCTCTACTGCTTTATTTCGTGAATACATTCCCCCTTTTTCTCAAAAGGTCATGTATCACATCAATCCAGCAGTCATCAAATCCATTCTTTCCTCAATGCCCAAAGAGGAGTTTTATCGCCATGCGCGTTATATCCATTCTCAAATGCTTTCCTTGCCTGTTGGCACCAATCGGCAAGCAATGTTTTTCAATCTTTGGCAGTGGTGTCTCCGTCTACATAAAGAGCGTTTTGGTGGGTAGTTTGCTATCATCACTTTTTAGTAATAAGAATAAAAAATAAATGCAAATTTAGGGCGCTCCATTCGTCCATTCAAGGTCAAGCCCTACGGGTTTTGATAAAATAATCTCCATCAGCCGCGGCTGATAGTATTTTTTTACCAAAAACCTTGCATTGCCTCATTCCGTTCCCTCGGAAAGTGCTTTCTTTTTTTTCCTTTTTTTTCTTTTGGAATTATTAGTGTGCGCGAAGCGCTAACCCCCCAGAGCATAATTTTTAATAGTTAAATTATGTTCTCGTTCAAATTAAAAACGCACAAACTGAATTCAACCTATTCAGAGCCTCATTTCTTCATCTTGAATAAAGGAAACCATAGTGGTAAGCCAATGAATGATCCCTGCCCGAATTGCTTTGTGTGTATATGCTCCACAGAGGAAGAAAAAGAAATGCTTTATTGGTTAGTAATGGGATTGTGCCAGGGCAGAGTATTTGAGCAATACCTGTGCGGTTCAGTTATTCCATTCGTTAGAATCAATGATGTAAAAAAAGCACTCAACTGGCTTTCATTCAATCATACTGCAAAATTCGTTCAGTATAAAAAGAAAGTCATCGCCATTCAGAAAGTACAGCACGCAAGAAATAATCTGTTGCAACAATTGCAAACTTTGCAAACTTTGCAAAAAGCTTTAGTTTCCGATTTAATGAATTGAAAAAGTTGCTTGGTGAGGGATTCTAACCCCCAGCTACCTGTCTAAAACAGGCATGTTAAGACCACGTAGAGTATTCATTCCTCCTTACACCAACCAAGCAACCAAACGAAATTACGAAAATTAAGGCAAAAAAAAAGAGGACCTAAGCCCTCTTCCTCACCAATTTACACTTTACTTATTCAAAGCATCTTAAATTACCTTTTCGCACCGTTGCTGTCCTAAGGATAGTTTCACAGTCAACGTTTCAAATTTCTCATCTCGATCTTCAGTCACATCAACATCCATTTTGTTAACGCTTGAACTCACGTCAGCTCCTGCCTTAAAACGAATGTCTTTTTTATGACTTACTCGCAAGTCAAAATTGCTTTCTTTACAATTCTCTTCCATTGTTATTGATTTTTAATTGATTACTACATTTCTCTGCTGAAAAGGTGATTTGAACAACCAACGATTCAAATTTCTCATCCCTGTCCTCAAATACATCCACATCCATGCGATTCACACTAGAACTTAACTCAGATCCTGCATGAAAACGGATTGTATTTTTGCGCACCTTCAAAATCAAATCTGAACTAGTACATCCACCTTCGATTGCTTCTGCCATTTTTTTAATCTTTTAGACGTTTAAAATAATTCGCAACCTTATTCCACAAGAGACTCACTCCAAAACTAACAGTAGCGCCAATTGCTCCCAAAATGATTGTTTTCACAATATCAAAACTTGATATAGTTGCAGCAATGCCCAGTGCAGTTCCGGAGAGAGTTCCCCAAATGGTTGTATGGTCGTTACCGTGATTCATCACGCAGGTTCAGATTTGGTTTGCTCACATTGCTTATTGGTCAACACAAGCGCTACCTCCAAGATGTCGTGTGTATCAGTAGTATCTTCAGTTACCGAAACATCCATCAGGTTAACACTTGAACTCAATTCAGCTCCTGCCTTGAATCGAACAGATTTCTTCCTGACATTCAAGATTAAATCGTTTTTACTACAATTTTCCATAGTTTTTATTCTTCGTTAATAGTTACTTGACTTACAGCGGTTAACACTGTACCACCTAACAATACATATCCTGCAATGGTGGTTATTGCAGCAGGAACAGCAATCGGAGCCATCATAATGGTTGTTCCAATCGTAACAGCTACTAGTCCCACTAACCTCAATTTCTTGAAGAAAGGAGGAGTTTTTGCTTGCGCTCGCTCCAGAATAGAAGCCAACTTGTCGAAATACACTTTTCTTTCCATAGCGCTTAGATTACATCAATAATTTTCAATGCATTGTAAGCACCATTTTTCAAATTGTACTGAACAGCATTCACCAATTGAAAAAACTCAATCTTCAACAAAAACAATTTTGCTCCAGTACCTGTCGGAACAGCAGTTGGTGTTAATGTAATCACAGATGAGGTCCCAGAAATCGGTAAATTCTGAACGTTCGTCAATTTCACATCAGCAACACCGGTTGCATAATTGATGTTTGCGTATGCACCTGAAAAACTAACGTGCGTTGCTCCTTCAGGGAAAACAATATCCAGTGTAGGTACTAATCCTGTAATTGAAATAACACCCGTAGAAGTGTTCACCGCCCAAGGTTTGAAAAGCATACTGCTTAACATTGCACCATTGTTAAACTCAAAACCTTTCAACAAGGCTTTTGCCTGGGCTGTCGCCATGGCAACACCCACATTTCTTTGACCCCTAACTGAAGTAGTGTCCAAGTTCTTGATGTCCGTCATAATCTTGGTCATTCTCGCAACCACACGACCGTCAGTTGCATTCATAGAGATAGGTCTCAGATTATCCCGAGTTAATTTCCCGGCTTTAGCAGAGCTTCCAAATTCTGCCCCATTTTCCCTAGTTCTCACAAAAGCAGGATCATTCGCAATACGCTTTCCATCAACCGATGTTTTCATACGAGCCAAATCACCGTCTTTCGTTTTGTAAAAGGACACATTATCCAATGTTCCTTTAATTTTAATCAGTCCGTTTTGACGAGCCATTTTTTAAAATTTTATGCGTTAATATTCAATTCGGATGTAAAGGAAAAGATAAATCTTATTGAGTTTTTACAGCGGTTTTCGATAGCACTAATTGACAATTTTATTCGTGTTTTGTCGTGATGAAGGAATCAGTAAAAAGAAAAAATCAATTTTACTAAAAGAGGCTATTTAGCGCATAGATTACCCCATTATACAGTATTAAAAAGTAAGATAAGATTAAAATTTATAAGAAGAAATAAAATAATTGTCGGGAAAATGTCGGGAAAGAAAAAGGCTAAACTGTTTATTTACAACGATTTAGCCTCTAAAAAAGTGCCCACGACTGGATTCGAACCAGCACACCTAATGGCACCACCCCCTCAAGATGGCATGTCTACCAATTTCACCACGTGGGCATTAACTGAGAACAAAGATAATTTTTTCAACGGACTCGGAAATCAAACTTTAAAAATAAATGATGTCAAAATCACACTAGAAATAATTTTAAAGTAATTTTAGCCAAAATTTTTTTAAAAAAATGTCGGATTCTTCGCACAAAATCTCACTTGCCGGTGTCTTAATTACAACAGGAATTGTATTTGGAGATATAGGAACTTCACCCTTATACGTTTTTCAGGCAATCACTGGCGGAGGTAAACACATTTCACCTGATTTTATTCTCGGGGCTCTTTCTTGTGTAATTTGGACATTGATTTTGTTAGCAACGGTAAAATATATCTATTTCGCGTTAAATGCAGACAACAATGGAGAGGGTGGAATTTTCGCATTATTCGCCTTATTAAAAAAACGACGAATTAAATGGGTGATAATTCCAGCTTTAATTGGTTGCGCAACGCTTTTAGCAGATGGCTTTATAACACCTGCAATATCCATTTCTTCGGCAGTTGAGGGAATTAAAACCATTTATCCCGATACACCTGTGATTCCTATTGTTGTGGCAATTATTGTTGTTCTATTTACAATCCAACAATTCGGAACGGCCGCTATTGGAAAAATGTTTGGTCCAATAATGATTATATGGTTCATTTTCCTCGGATACCTTGGAATTACTAATGTAATTAAAAATCCATTTGTGTTGAATGCTTTCAACCCATATTATGCATACAACCTAGTTGCCAATGTTGATGGTGGGTTTGCTGTTTTAGGATCAGTTTTTCTTTGTACAACTGGAGCTGAAGCACTTTATTCAGATTTAGGTCATTGCGGAAAAGGCAACATTCGGATAAATTGGGCATTCGTATCAATTTTATTATTCATCAATTACTTAGGTCAATCCGCATTGTGTCTTTCCGATGGATTTGCACTAGCCAAGAATCAAACAGTATTCTATGCGATGGTTCCGGGTCATTTGTTACCTTTTGCGATTGTAATAGCAACAGCGGCTACAATTATCGCATCTCAAGCTTTAATTACAGGGGTTTTTACGTTGATGAACGAGGCAATTAAACTAAAGTTATGGACTAACTTGAAAGTGAAATACCCAACTAATCATAAAGGTCAAATATACATTCCTTTTATTAATTGGTTTTTGATGGGGGGATGTCTATTAGTAATTGCCATTTTTAAGAAATCCAGTGCAATGGAACATTCATATGGATTGGCAATAACGATAAATATGGTTATGACATCTCTATTACTTGCATTTCTTTTATTCTTAAAATACCCCAAAGCAAAAATAATTTATGCTATAATTTTTAGTGTATTCTTAATTGTTGAATCCATTTTCTTGATGTCAAATCTTGGTAAAATTATATCTGGTGGTTGGTTTACATTGGTTCTTTCAATTGGTTTCTTTCTTTTGCTTTTCCTTTATTTCAAAGCCCGTGAACTGAG
>JBIIFU010000026.1:0-36282 GCA_044237035.1 Crocinitomicaceae bacterium | reverse complement strand
AGCCTAAAAGACTAATAATCATCCTTGTCGCTGGATTTGGCGCAATGATATTCTCATTGCTAATTCTTCTCGTTCAACAGAGATTTAAAGAATTAAAAGAACTCAAATGATTTCTGCGGTAAGAAATAATCTATTTATTTCTCTAAGTTCATTGGTCTTTCTACTACTAAGTTGTGTGCTTATTTGGCTTGATTTATACTGGCTATGTCTTTTCCCACTTGGTTTATTAGGGATTTATGCGGCGATTTATCACTCCAAAATCGTTTTCCTGAGTCTTGCTTTTTTAACGCCATTGTCCGTTAATATTGAAGAATTTACGGAAAGTGTGGGTTTATTTATCCCCACTGAACCCTTCTTATTTGGTTTCATGGTGCTCACCCTTCTTTTTGAACTTCGCAAAAGAACTTTTTCTAAAAAAATAGTAAATCATCCTATTACTTTAGCTGCCGGATTTTATTTATTAATCATTTTTATTAGCGCCATTGCCAGCAGTCATCCACTGGTTTCTTTTAAGTTCTTATTGGCAAAACTTTGGTTTTTTATTCCCATGTTAATTTTAGCGCCTGTTTATTTTCAAGAAAAAAAGAATATTTATTGGTTCATCTTTTTATTTGTTTTGGGTACCGTTATAGCAAGTGTTTATACGTTGATTCACCACAGCACCTATAATTTTGGTGAAAAAGAAGGGCATTGGGTTATGTATCCGTTTTTTAAAGATCACACCATTTATGGGGCAATTATCGCCTTGGTACTTCCTTGGTCTGTTGGACTTTTTTTTCTCAAAAAAACAAATCCTTTGGAAAAAGTTGGTTTGGTGACCATTGTAGTCATTGTTTTAGTTGCACTATTTTTCTCCTACACGCGTGCCGCTTGGCTTAGTGTAATAGGGGCGATATTCGTTTGGTTACTTATTTATTTTAGAATTAAACTGTCCTATCTCATTACAATTGGCGCATTCTCGCTTTCCTTACTTTTTGTTTTTTGGGATCAAATTCAAATGGAATTAGAACGAAATGATGAAGTACATACTACAGAAGAATTTGGAACGCGCCTTCAAAGTGCCGCAAATGTTTCTACAGACGCTTCTAATCTCGAGCGAATAAATCGTTGGGCTTGCGCTATCGAAATGTTTAAAGAGCGTCCCTTTTTAGGTTTTGGTCCCGGAACGTATCAGTTTGAATATGCTCAATTTCAAGAGCCTGAAAACTTAACGGTCATCTCTACAAATTTTGGTGATATGGGAAATGCTCACAGTGAATATTTGGGTGCGCTTTCCGAAACAGGAATTATTGGATTACTGTCATTTTTGGCTCTTGTAGTTATTATTTTTTACAAAGGAATTACGCTCTTTTACAAATCAATTGGTGATCGAGTACAACAGGCAGTAGTTTTGTCGTCAATCTTGGGGTTATCAACTTATTTCATTCATGCTTTTTTGAATAATTATTTTGACACAGACAAGGCGGCAGTTCCAGTTTTAGGAATTTGTGCAATTTTCATTGCGCTTGAAAATAATTTAAAAGAAGTAAATTTAACTAGTCAAAAAACAACCGACCATTAATCCACTCAGGATCTAAAATTGCTTTCTGTTTTCGGTAAAAATTTAATGCGGGCTCATTCCATTCCAAGACTTGCCAATCCATTCTCTTTACACCCATTTCCTTTGCGATTTCAACTGTTTTTTGAAATAATTTCTCACCAATTCCCGTTTTTCTCATTTCTGGAATCACAAAAAAATCTTCCAAATACAGACATTTTCCTTTCCAGGTTGAATAAGAAATATAGTACAAAGAAAATCCTACGATTTGATTTCCTTCCTCTGCGACAATTGCCGAACAGATTTTATCTTCAAATAAGTCGCTTGCTAATTGCTGTGGAGTATTTGTAACTTGTTCCGGTGCTTTTTCATAAACAGCCAACGCATAAATCAGATTGAAAATTTCAGTTTCATCACCCGGTTTTACTTGCCTAATTTGCATTATTGAACTCCTGCTAAATTAAATCGCAGTTTGAATCCTGTACTCAAATTTTGAGTTGGGTATGCTGTGGCGATTTTTGGCGTATTTAACACCTGGTCATAATAGAATTGAAGTGTTAAATTCTTTGACAAATTATAATCTGCTGATGCTTTTATGGAAATTACACGTTGTCCTGCTGTTGCTTGATTAGTGCTTTCGACAATTTTACGAATAACAGTTAGATTATCTCTGAAAGAAAAATCAAATCGTACATTAACATCACTTGCAGGAATCTGATCAAAAGGCAACTTCACTTTAGAAAACTTATAACCCGTTCCAATAATCATTTCATTTCCCAGCACTTCTGTTACTTGATTGTTATTTAAGGAAAGAGTGGCACTACGGTCTTTTTTATACTCAAATTTGGTGATCAACCCTTGACCTTTGATATTCCATGTAGCATCAAATCCTAAGAGTGGATTAAAACGCTCGGTTAATACCACATTTTGCACTTGTAAATCAGCAATAAAGTTATTGTTTATGTCGCGACCAACGGCGTCACCATTTCCGTCAAATTCAGCATTCAAATTCGTTTGCATTCCATTGACACTTACCGTTGAGCTATATCCGTGTTTGATTACAAAATTCTTCACGTATTTTTTTACAAAGGCATATTTCGTTAATCCATTGTAATTAATTGACCAGTTTGGAAGTGGCGTATTTTTTATCGGATTAATTGTTTTGTCGTTCACTTTAGTGTTTCCATAAGCCGTTAGGAATGATCCAAGTACAACTTCTTGTTGGCTCCCTGAATAACCCGTAAAATAACCTGATCCCGAAATTGAAGATGAATTAGCATTTTGCCGCCCTAATAATGTGGATACTTGTTCCCGATTATTCAATAAGTTGGAAAATGTTTCCGAAGAATAATCACGATTATTTATGAGGGCAAATGCTGATCCAATTGTAAGATTTGTATATGTTAAAGTTGCTGTTTCCACCCGGCTTTGACCCTCAAAAATACTTTCAGCGTCATTCCAACGATAAAACTCCGATGAATTTCTTGAATAATTTCTATTAAGCGAAAGTTCAATTATAACATCTTTCATTGGCTCCAGTGAAGCGCGCATATTTAAGTTTGCCGTATGAGTAGTTGTGAATGCCTTATTTAAATTTGAATTTTGAACCAACCATCCATTTGTTGTTGCTAATGTAGAAACATTATAGTTGTTTTTTCGTCCCAAAAGATCATATCCTTGTTGACCAAAAACAAAACTTGTTAGTCCATACGTGTTGCTATTCATTCCTAAATTCCGGGTTTCTTGATTATACCCTGGAAGAAGCGTTCCATCTGTTAATGCGTAAGTTCCAGAGATGTTTCTAACCGTCATTATAACTCGTGCTCCAGCAGCTAAAATCGGATTTGGTTTTTCTTTTGCTTTTTGCTCCCGTTTTTTCTTTTTAGCGTCTCTCTTCTTTTTACGTAAATAACGTTTCTTTTCTTTCGGAGTCATCTTCGCCAACATTTCCTCTTCCTTCTTCTTGTCAACTTGCGCCTTTTCTTCTTTCTTAGCTTCTGCCGGATTGTTTTTACCGCTGCCGTCATCATTTGCTTTGGAGTCTTTTAGATTGACTTTTCCACGTGGATTTCTATTTTCACCCAAAACGCGCTTAAAGAATGGGATTTTGTTGTAGAAATTAATGAAGTTTGCTTGACCAGTGAAATTAATTGTTCGATTATTTTGAATGGTGTTTCCAAATTCAGACTGACCAAGTGGTGACCTTTGCCAATTAAATGTTCCGGCATATTTACCGTTTAAACTTAACCAATCAGTTAATGGAAATTTATCTAAAGGAAGATTTGCGCTAATAGAATAATTATGGGTGTAATCCATGGTTCTTCCGTAAGTGCCAATTTGCGATCGCAACGTATCCATGTATTCTCGGTATCCTGCGGGATCTAACTTTCGGTCAACACGATTATTACCTTCTTCAAAAATAGCCCTATTTGTAGCTGAAAAAGTAGTTTTGATATTTTTTGTCAAATCATATCCCACGTTATAACCCCGTACCCAATCAAATCTTTTCAAGTAAACAGGCGCAAATTCGTAGGTTGGAACAAGATTGTTTCGAATTTGTCGTTCGTTATAGATTCGCGAAACATCATTTGTAAATGTTAGGTTTTTTGGAAGGAAAAATACATTGGTTTCTTTTACCAATTTCAGCCACTTTGAATTTTGAACCGGTTTCCATTTCTTAAAGGGTTCCCATGGTTTGGTGGCAAATGTATAATTGTAATTCAGTGATCCAGTATATGTTTTTGTTTTATCGTAATTGATATTAAAATCTCGACGCATAACTTCTGAAAAAGCATAATTGGCTGACCAATTCGATATTTTCCAAAAACCGGGTTTCGATCCTGCTTTTGCTTCTTTACGTACATTTGAAAAATTATATGACCGTCTCTCCGTAAAATCTTGACCTAGTTTCGCCTTTTCTTTTCTTGTTGCAATATCATAATCCTTTAGTTTAACGTCCGGATTGAATGGATCATATTCTGGATTGATGATACCTAATGAATACCCATAGAAAAACGGCAATGAAATTCGCGCTTGTTTGCCTAAAAATTGACCTAATTGAACAGTAGTATTTAAATCAACCCCTATTTTTTCATGTCGTTGACGCTCTTGCACTCTACTCTCGATACTTCCCCAATTTATTCCAGAATAATTTCCAGATGCTGAAACCGTGGCCACATCAGCAATTTGCATCCTCATTTGACCTATTGCAGCATCCCCGCCCTCACTCACAAAATCGGTAAGTCGTAATTCATTCACCCAAACTATCGCACATTCTGCTTCGCCGTTATCAGGCTTCCAAATATTGTTCGGGTCATTTTTGAGTGGGTTTCGGACGCCTATCATAATAGTTTTCAGCCCCTGAAAATTTGGATTTCCTTTGACTTTAATCTTGCGATTTGGATTTTGAGGGTCAAGGTCAGCGTACTCAACTACGTAAGAAACTCCGGTTGCTCCAGCTTCAATCTTTTGATTTCTATCTTTTTTCAAATTAAGAAAATCATCAAAAACTATCTCTACATTGTTATTTTGTGGCCAAATTTCATCTGCGACAGTTGAATACCAAGCTGTGGCATCCAATGGCATTTCATATTCGTAATAATTCTCAACGAAATCTGTTCCCAGTCGAACAAAAAGTGTTAAATCTTTATCTTTAAGGGTATTTGGCTTTACTTCTTCTGCATGGACAAACATCTTCAATTTTTTGTATGTTCGCACGTCAAATTGAACGTTTTTGTATGCTGCACGAGCATCTCCATCTTGAAGGTTGCAAATCTCCATAGACAAAGACTGTTCATTTAATTGACGTTGATAAACTTGAGACGGGTCAATTTCACGCACTATTCCCGGAGGGATTTCATATTTAACAGGTGTTCTTTGATCGTTTTCCTCAACATTTACCGCCCCAATATTAAAAGTAGTTAGGTTTGGATCCGTTTGAACGCTTAATCCTGGCTGATTCAAGTCTAATTGATATCTTCTCCACTCACTTCTTAATAATTCCAAGCGAGCAAATCTCAAAACAACCTCTTCATCAAAATTATTTAAGAACATACGCATAAATCGCACTGATCTAAAATCTTGAATGCCATTTACTTTCTTTTCATATCCATTTAATGGAACTTTAAACTGATACCATCTTTCTGTTTTGTTTCCATTCTGATAGGTCTGAACATTTGTAATAAAATTCTTTCCTACTTGCATATCAGAGGGGCGCATACTGATTTTATATTGGAAATAGCTTTCTGTCTCCGACAAGTTATTGTCTTGGTTTATATCCTCAATATCAGGCTGATTTGTTGCTTGTGTTGGGTATCCATCATTATTAGCTGTGTCAGACATTTCACGCGTTGGGGAATTGCCTTCCATGCCGTTGTAATTTTTATATCTTGAAAGGATACTTAGTGTATCGGCATCGTAATTATCATCTAAGTAATAGTTGTAATCATCATTTGATGGATCAGAAAGAATTTTACTCTTAGCAGAAATAGATAGGTTTGGTGTATTATTTACCCAATTAACAAAATCCTGATACGCTTGAGCCTCTTCTTGATTTTTCCAACCATCAATTCCCACATCTTGATTTAATCGCGAATTTGGGTCTGTATCGAAGGCATTTACAACTACTTGTTGAGTAGAAATTTTTGACCAAACGGTGGTATCTAAATTATCGGAAATTCCGGTTCCAAGTGGCGGCAATCCATTTTCAAAACTTTTTCTGGAATCAGGAAGTATGTCTTCAGAAATGTTACCAAGATTAATATAAAAATCACCTCCTGTATGAATTGAATTTGGGTTTTGATTTTCAGCATCTTCATTAAATGGATCTAACACCCAAAACTGAATGAATTCAATATTTGTTAACTCGAAATCATTAGTGTTTAAGGCGCGCATGATACCTCCCCAACGATCTTGCGGATTCGTAAAAGTTCCGTCTAAATTAATATTTGACGTTGTATCATAGTTATACATCCCTCTCTCTTGCGGATAGTAGGCTAAATCCAACACCGGAATATTTGGAATGGAACCATATTGCATTTGTAGATTAGGGAAAATATCTACTTGATTTACCAACCTCATACGGCTATCAGCCAACATTTGAGGATTTTGTTTAATGTGTTGAGGGGTTAGATTATTTCCTTGATAGAAGACAGGATCAATTACATACCACGCCAAATTAGATCGTTTAAAGCCCGCAGCCAATGATTTGAATTGAGCTTCAGGAAACATGTCTGGTTGACCTTGAGGAATAGATGCCAACCTCCAGGCAGAAAACTGGCGTAAATCTATAGTATTTTGGGCTTGTTCAAAGTCATCAACATACGAAGTCCCTTCTTTATTAATTGCGCGTGGTTGACCTGGAATAAGGCGAGCTACTTCTCCAGTAAATGAAAGCGTAGACATTGCACTTGTAGAAATTCCCGGGAGCCAATCAACCGCTTTTGTTAAGAATGGCAGGTTTGTTTTGAATGCCAAATCTGTCCCAATCATCGTATTTTTGAAAGGCTCGCTTCCAATATCTACTTTTTGAGTTACCGGTCGTTCGAGCATTCTCAACCATGTTGCGCCAACATTAAATTTATCGCTCAATCGGTATTTGTATCTCGCTCCTAACATAGATCTCGCTTGAAATCCAAAAACAGAATTGCTTTCAATTGAAATTTTAATTGGAGTATTTGACTCTAAAATTCCCGAGTTTAATATTTTAACACGGCCTAAATTATAATCTACTGTATAATCAATACCCTCCGTTAAATTAATTCCACCAGCAGTAACTGTAACTGCCCCTTGAGGAACATTCAACGCATTTAACGGAATGTCAGAAGTTACGGAAGATTGGTATTCACCTTTAAAAGAGAAGCGATTTTTTGAAGGGATTTGCTGAGCAGCAGTAATTGTAGAGTCATAAAGCTCTGTATACACCACTTGGTCAATTAAAGTTTGGGCAATTCCAGCAGCTTGCAATTTATCATTTAAAGTTTTACCAAATGGCTCAACAGTAGAAAAATAAATACGACCATTTTTTTTGTTAATCGTTCCTCCATTTTCAAGCTTATTTCCTGTCATTGTAAACGGAACAAAATCAAAAACACCGTCTGAAAATGGTTGATTATTTTGATTGAGTTTATCCATGTCTAGTAAAGTAACAATCTGTCGATCGTCAACTCCTGTCAATGGGAAGTATGGAATATTAACTGAGGTTTCTCGGTTGTTGTATAGAATATCAATTTTAAATCCAGTTTGATCAACTTGAAAAGCACTGATAGAATATACATTTTTCATCATCAAATCCCATACTTTATTGCGGGGATTTGTAATAGTTGGTTTCAAAAGTTTTAGAATCAATGCTTCTTGACCTTGAGCTCCATCCGTTGATAATTCCCCCACTTGATAGGTTTCTCCATTGTAGGAGTATTCATATGCAACCGCTAATACCTCATCGTTATTTAAAGGTGAATTCAACGATATATATCCCAACAACGCGTTGTAAGTATATTCCTGTTCCGTTAATTTTCTTGCGTTCTCCACTTTTTCATAATGAACTGCCTGATTAAAGGGGCCTGGAGCTGAAATTTGAGTTGATAAGACATTAACTGCACTTGCAAATTGCCGTATTTGTGGTTGAGAAGTAGCCCATCCATACAAGCTATTTGCCTCATTATCCGGATTTTGAAGTGCAGAATATCCACCAGGGTTTCCTTGACAGTTTTGTTCCTTGGCCTCTCCTAAATCAGCAAACGCTATCACGTTTCTTGTGTTTTCTGTGTTGTTTGTTCTATTTGTCAACCATACTTCAATACGTGTAATGTATGCGGTAGAACTAACAACCGGCAGCGTAGCCATTGCGGCATCGTAATTATCATGATGATACAAGTTTAAGAAATAGTGTCTGTTGGCCTCATATCGATCAGCGCCTAATTCAAATTTTTGGACTTGTGCCCTACCTGTAATATTAATTTCTTGTCTTTTTCCTTTGGATGTGGCGGCAAATAAATCCCAATATGATCGGCCAAATTTTAATTGTGCTTTAGCACCAAATAAGGTGGACGATCCTTGAATGAGAGAGGTTGGGGAATCAAATGTTATTTGTCCTAAGGCGATTTTCTGAAGTATTTGGTCTTCATTTCCCGTATGCTCTAGCTTAGAAATATTGTCAAAATCAAATGCTGCTTGCGTATTATAACTCGTATTGATTTTAAGTTTAGTGCCTATTTGCCCCACTAAATTCATTTGAATTTGTTGGTTAAAATCAAATCGTGTAATTTGGCGTTGGCGCAAAGGTAGAATTGGATTATCATAACGGGAATAATTCGCTCCAAGCGAAATTTCCACTTGTCCTTGAGGAGTAAGTACAATCTGATTGCCTCCAAAAAAGTCTGCAAAAAGTTTACTTCCAATATTTATTGGTAATTCAAATGGACGGCCTTCTTCGGTTTGTTCTTCTATCTTTTTTTGCCAGTTTAGGCTGGTTGATTTCTTGCGCTCATATTCCAAATATTCTTCAAGAGTCATCATAGATGGATATCTATAATACAAGCCGTTACTTAATTTTTCAACAAACATGTACTGTCCAGTTACCGGATCATATACCACTGTTTTTTCAATCGATGAAGGGTCGCCAAAATCAAAACTTTGCGGTGTATTTAAGCTAGGGTCAAGCGGGTTACTTATAGGAAATTGAAGAGTTGTATCTTGAGCATATGTGGTTGAAGCCAAAACAATTAGCAAAATGACTTTAAGCCAAATTTTACCATTATATCTTTTTTCAACGCGTTTCTTCAATGCTACAATAATTTTAATGCTCCTTTGATAAGTTGTTCTACCGTCTCTTCACCCGTACTGATTTTATCCAATACTTTATCAATTGATTTCTTATCAAATCCTAGCGATACTAATGCATTTAACGCATCAAATCTATTTGTATTGTGATTTACAAAGATATTTTCAGAGACCGGTGTGATTTTTAACACTTTATCTTTTAAGTCTATGATTACTCGTTGTGCTGTTTTGGCACCAATTCCTTTAATGCCTTGTATTGTCCTAACGTCTTCAGATTGAATGGCGTGCACTACGTCATCAGGAGTTAGAGAGGACAACATAATCATTGCAGTATTTGGTCCAATGCCTGAAACAGAAATAAGCAAATTAAAAATATCCCGTTCTTCCTTTGTATGAAATCCATACAACAAATGCGCATCTTCTCTTACAATTAATTTCGTATAAATCCGAATAGCCTCATCGGAACCAATTGCCGAAAAAGTATTCAACGAGATTTTAACCTCATATCCAACACCCGAGCAATCTATGAGAAGGTCCGTGGGATTTTTTTCAATTAATCTTCCATTTAACTGACCAATCATATTACTTATTTTGAGCGTCTATTACTGCAATTTTGACCATGTTTACGATTTCTCTAACCGAACTTCCGAGCTGTAAAATATGAATGGGTTTTTTTAAACCAATTAATATCGGTCCAATTGCATCTCCATCTGTCATTTGTTGAAGTAATTTATATGCAATATTCCCAGAAGAAAGATTTGGGAAAATCAAGGTATTTACTTCTTTATTTGCCAAATGAGAAAAAGGAAATTTCTCTAACATCATTTCACTATTCAATGCAAAATTCGCCTGCATTTCACCGTCCACAACAAGAGTTGGGTGTTTTTCATGGAGAATTTTTACCGCTTTACTCATTTTCTCTGAATCTTCACCTGGGGAAGATCCAAAATTTGAATAACTCAATAGTGCAATTCGCGGAGTTACTTTCAGTTTGCGTATTGTTTTCGCAACATTAGCGGTTATTTCAGCAATTTGTTCTGCTGTTGGATTCAAATTCACAGTGGTATCTGCCAAGAAAAGGGGACCCTTTTTCGTGATCAAAATATACATCCCTGCCACAACATTAACATCTTTCTGAAGTCCTATGGTTTGCAGCGCCGGCTTGATTGATGATCTGTAGCTTCGTGTAACTCCTGTAATCATTGTATCAGCATCACCATAATCTACCATCATAGCACCAAAATAATTACGTTCACGCATTATTTGAATAGCCTCAAATTCTGTATATCCTTTTCGTTTTCTCTTTTCAAAAAACGCTTTACCATAAGCAATTCTTCGCAAATCCTCCTCTTCTGATTTGGGATCAATTATCGTTTTTTCTGGTAAATCAATTCCGTATTCTTTAATGAGTGCATCTATTTTTTTTCGTTTTCCTAACAATATTGGATAAGCAAAGCCTTCTTCATAAGAAACTTGTGCTGCCTTTAGAGTTTGAACGTTATCCCCCTCGGCAAATACAACTTTTTTAGGATTACTTTGTGCTTTTGTGGTAAGGTTTCGAATTAATTTGTTATCAAGTCCCAGTCTGGTTTTCAAAACAGATTCGTATTCATCCCAATCCAAAATTGGATTTTTAGCCACACCTGAATCCATAGCTGCCTTTGCTACGGCTGGGGCAACATAATGAATTAATCTGGGATCTAATGGTTTGGGAATTATTTGTTCTCTACCAAATGAAATGTTTTTTTCTCCATAAGCCTGTATTACCTCTTCCGGAATAGTTTCTTTCGCTAACTCCGCAATTGCATGAACAGCAGCCAATTTCATTTCTTCATTGATTGTGGTTGCCCGAACATCTAATGCTCCGCGAAAAATAAATGGAAACCCAAGTACGTTGTTTACTTGATTAGGATGATCAGACCTTCCCGTAGCTAAAATTATATCTTTTCTTACTGATGTAGCATCTTTGTATGAAATCTCAGGTTCAGGATTGGCTAATGCAAATACGATTGGGTCGTCCGCCATTGACGCAATCATTTCTTTGGAAACAAGACCGGCTCGTGACAAACCTAAAAACACATCTGCTCCAGCAAACGCTTTGTCAAATGAAAGGTCAATCGTGTGAACAGCAAAATACTCTTTGTACTGATCAAGATCTTTTCTTGTCTTTGATAAGAGTCCTTTTGAATCAAACATGAAAATATTATCCAATTTAGCCCCTAAAGAATGGTATAGCTTTGCACAAGACATAGCTGAAGCGCCCGCTCCAGAAACTATGATTTTAACTTCTTCTATTTTTTTTCCTGCTAATTCTAGCGCATTTATCAGCGCTGCCGATGAAATAATTGCTGTCCCGTGCTGATCATCATGCATTAATGGAATATCCAACTCGTCTTTTAAACGTCTTTCTATCTCAAATGCCTCGGGAGCTTTTATATCCTCTAAATTTATTCCGCCAAATGTTGGTGCAATTGCTTTTACAGTTTGAATAAACAATTCAGGATCGCTTGCATCAATTTCAATATCAAACACATCAATGTCAGCGAATATTTTGAAAAGAAGTCCCTTTCCCTCCATTACCGGTTTAGATGCCTCAGGACCAATATCGCCTAGTCCCAAAACCGCTGTTCCATTTGAAATAACAGCAACTAAATTTGC
The DNA here is from genome assembly GCA_044237035.1 of Crocinitomicaceae bacterium. Lineage (GTDB taxonomy): Bacteria > Bacteroidota > Bacteroidia > Flavobacteriales_D > Crocinitomicaceae > UBA952. The sequence continues at coordinate 24,308 of JBIIFU010000026.1, read as the reverse complement.
TTTACTCGTGTATTTGTAAACATCATCTTTGTTTTCAGCGATTTTTAGACAGGGCTCGGCTACCCCTGGTGAATAAGCCAATGAGAGATCCCGCTGTGATGCATAGGGTTTGGTGGGTATTACCTCGATTTTACCCGGTTTACCCATTGAATGATAATCTAACGCCTCTTGTTTTCTAACTTTTGCCATTCGTATTTTTTGAAGGGGTAAAGATACAAAATCAACACAACTTACAAAGGAGTTTTTTGGCAGAATTAACGGATATAAGAAAACTTTTTGAGTTTTTATTCAAATATATTTTTATATATTATATTGTTGTTATTCAGTATTTTATCCGTTTTTATCTAATTATAAACGAATAACAATCGACAACAATTGTTTAATAACCGAAAATGATTTTGATGCTGACAAAACTTTGCATCGTCGATTTGAACAAAACAAATCATAGGACACACAATTTTTTCAAACCTTAATTTTTACAAACATGAATGCACTAAGAAACAAAGTGAGTTTGATCGGAAGACTGGGCGCAAATCCAGAAGTATTAAAATTTGAATCGGGCAGAACACTTGCTCGTTTTACGCTAGCCACAAATGAACCTATTAAAATAAATGGGAAATGGCAAGAACAAACACAATGGCACACCATAATGGCGTGGGGAAAAACAGCAGAGATTATCCAAAAAATCTTAAATAAAGGTCAAGAAATTATGCTAGAGGGACGACTCGTTCAACAAAATTATGAGACCAAAACGGGTGAAAAACGATTTGGAACTAATGTAGAATTAAAAGAATTCTTGCTATTAAATACAGTAGGAAAAAAAGCAGAATCAACAACAACTAAAAAATAGATTATGAATCACGTAAATTTAATCGGAAAGGCACGTTCTGAAGCCCAATTTATTCAAATGGATAACGGGAAAAAAGTAGCAAAATTTTCACTTTCTACGAAAGAAAATTATCTTGATGAGAACGGAAAAATGAAATCAAGAGACACATGGCACACCCTAACCGCTTGGGGAAAATGGGCCAAAATTCTGGAACAAACAGAAATAAAAGGGACTCACTTAGCAATCGAAGGAAAACTAGTAAGTAGGTTTTACAAAGCCGGCGGAATTCCAAAGCTAATCTCCGAAATAGAAATAAACGATCTTACATTATTACAAACGAAATAAAAAAAATATGACAACAGTTAGAAATCACATTACATTAATTGGAAATATTGGCTCCAATACTCAAATCACAAAATTCGATAATGGAAAAAGTGTAGCACGATTTAACTTAGCAACCAATAATTTATATCGTGGAAATGATGGAAAATTTAAAAAAGAAGTAGAATGGCATCGAGTATTTGCTTGGGGGAACATGGCTGAATTCATCGAAAAATATGGTGACAAAGGTAAAAAAGTAGCAATTCACGGAAGACTTGTAAATAGATCATATTTATCAGAAAAAGGTGTTAAAAATTACGTGACCGAGGTTGAATTGAAACAAATAATTGGGCTCTAAAATCCAAACATATACAAAAAACAAAAGCAGTCTTTAAACTGCTTTTGTTTTTACCAAGAAAACTTGAATCATATTGCCAAACAAATTGTTAGAAAATTTATTGAACTACGAACTGGATGTTTTGTGTTGTTTGTGCTGTTTGAACTTTTGCCACGTACATTCCTGGTGTTAATCCGTTGAAAGTTGCGCTTGTTTGATTTGCGATGTCTTGGTTGTCAACTACTTGTCCTGCTGCGTTAACAATTGTAATTTGATTTACTTCTGCGTTTTTCCAAGTGATTGTTCCGTTTCCGTTGTTTGGGTTTGGATATAAATTGAATGTGCCTTCCATTTCTTCAGTGATGCTTGCTGATTCTGTTACTACATAGCTTGCTTCATCTACTTGACATCCGTTGTCATCTGTGATTGTTACATTGTATGCACCTTCAGTAGTAATTCCCATTAAATCTTCGTTTGTCTCTCCGTTAGACCAAGCGAATGCATAAGGAGCAACTCCACCTTGAACGAACAAATCTAAATTTACTGCTGTATGTAAGTCTGTTTGTGTAGTCATTGCTTGAAGAGCCTCAGGAGCAGTAATCTCGAAAGACGCCCACAATGTTTCTCCTTCAGTAGTTTGGATTTTCACTCGGTAGTTTCCTGCAGAAAGATTTGTTAAATCTTCAGCTGTTGATCCGTTATCCCAAGAAAAAGAAGAAACCGCATTGTTTGCTACTTCGATATCGATGTTTCCATCTGTTAAACCTGCGCAGCTGATGTGGTGAACTGTGTACGAAACAACTTCTTCATTATTGGTATTAACTAACGCCCCTGTTGTGATTGTTTCAGCATTAGCAGAAAAAAGAGCTGTTCCTAAGAAAAGACTTGCGATAAGGTTGCGTACTGAAGTTTTCATTTTGTTTCGTTTTGATTTCTGAAACAAATTTGCGCTAACTCCAAAGAAATTTTTCTATAAATAAGGATGTTCAACCGCAAAATACGGAGCCCTACTAAGGGATTGCTAGGTGTTTACATAAGTATGCTACGTAGTTGTGCGTAGATATTCAAAGCAAATGGTGAATATGAGATTATCTCTAATTATTTGAGAAAGTAGATAGAAAAAGTTTAATCTGAAGTTGAAATTAGTAAAATCTAATTGACAACCAATACCTTCCCTACTTTCTTGTCTTTTCCTTCATTTACGGCCGTCCAAATGAGATAGACTCCGGTAGCCACCCGTTCTCCACTTAAGTTTTTACAATCCCAAGTAGCTGTTCCGCCATTTGAAGTGGTTTTGAAAACTAAATTTCCTGCCACATCGGTTATTTTAACGTCTGAATTGTAACGAATACCCTGAATGGTTACTGGACCTTGATGAGAGGGCCTAACTGGGTTCGGAAAAACGCTTGTATTGGCATATTCAGGGTCTTCATACGTTGCATTTGTTCGATAGGAAACCAGCCCCTTATCAGTTATAATAAATAATTCACCCGTTGATTGGTCTAATTTTAAATCATAAATGATATCAGAAATTAGGGGAGAATTTTCCGTAGTGTGTTGTTCAATTATCTCAGAGCCATCTGGCGACAATAATAAAATTCCTGCGTTTGCGGTAGCTATCCATTTTCGATTTCCTCCATCAACTTCTATGTCAGTAATATGTGTTGAACCAAGAACATACTCCACATTCCCTTCGTATTGAACTTTAACGCGCTGTGCATCATATTCACCAAGACTGGAATCAAATGATGAATTTGCACTGTATAAAATAGCAAAGCCGGCATCTGTTCCTATCCAAATTTCACCCTCAAAATCTGCAGCAATAGCTGTAATGTTCTCTGATGGTAAATTACCATAGTTTTCTCCTGACTTTAAATTAATGCGTTTATCATCCGTGGTAGTTGATAAAGTTCCATTTATATTATAACCAAACAAACCGGCATTATCTGTTGCGCACCAAATATTCCCATCAAAATCAATTATCATTTTTTTTGTGTACTTATTTTTTGCGGCAAAACCTAAATCAAAATTCATCCAAGCTCCATCTTCAGCCGACTTTACGTTTAATGGTTTATCACAATATCCATTCAAGCACCACAGATTTCCTTTATCATCGTAACACACATCCGAAACCAAGGACCAACCGTTGCCAACGGATGTGGGTTTTAAAGTTGAATTATCCTCTGTAAACACCTCGCCCTGGTCGTTATTGAATACCGTTAATGGCACTTCCGAATAGGTGCATGTGGCATATTCATCTGGATTTTTCGGGTTAATTGAAACATCTATAAAATCAAAAACATCTAATCCATTCCAGCAATTTTGTTCAATAACATCGGTTAATTTCCAGGTCTCATTTTCAAAAAAATGAATGCCATTTCTTGAAAATCCGGGAAGTTTTCCAATTAAATATCCAGAGGCGATAGCTAATTTGCCATTATGAGAATCCATTGAATAAAAATATTTATTCTTTGAGCCCACTCCAGTAAAAACATCATAGGAGAAATAATTTGAAGGGAACCAAACCAATCCTAAATTTAAATCAGAAATCCATATCCCTTGTGAATTACTAGAAGATCGGCTCACCAGAAACTCTTGATTAAAGGTTCCAGAACCATAAAAAAGAACTTCATTAAAATTTTGATCCTGTTCAACGTACGCACCATTCACATTAAAAGCTAATTTTCCATTATTCAATACATTGATAGAATTTATCTTGGCTTGCCATGGAAATGAAGATATAACCTCGCGCCCAGTAGGAGTTAATTTAACTACAGAGTCAGCGGCCGAACCTTGAACTTGCATTAAAACAACCAAGTGTTCATTGAAGTTTTCAATCTCTTTATACGTAACTCCGTTTTGTGGCAATACGCGCGGATCTATACTCCACTGTGAAGGATCTGCCAGTGCTGGATTTAATAAAATACCTGCCAATAGTTTGGTTGGCGACAAAGCATAAACGGTATCTCCAACAAAACAAATGTCATTAACAGCCTCCAATGCATTGGTGGGGTAATAGGTATCTTTTATCTCATTTTTGACAGGATCAATTTTCAAGATGGCAAAATCACATGCAGCATAAATAAAATTTCCCTGTTTTTCAAATTCATTAATCCTTTTAGAATTAGAAACAGATGCAAGTTCCAGTGCTGGAATATTATAGATTTTATCATTTTTTAATCGATCAATATTTCCGTTGTCATAACCGATGTATAAAGATTTATCCTGATGGTCGTAATACAAACATGAGATTTCAATATCAGACAACCCACTTAGGACATTCAATATTTTTTGACTTTTATCCGAGACGTTTAAAACTGATAATCCATTTTCAAAAGCAGTATATACATACTCCTCCGTTGCCACGACATCAATTGCTGCCTTTGTCGTAGAATGAAAACGCCATTCGCCCGTGCCAATTTGGGCTCGTAATGATAGGCCAAAGAAAATAATTAAAATGAAGGTTAAAATTCTCATGCTCCTTAGACTGACTTAAAAACGATAAAAATTCTTTTTTGTTGTTTGGCGTTTATTGTTTTATTGGGAACGAATTGAGATATTTAACTCCTAACTCATTTTTCCACTCAACATTAATTTCAATTGGTCGAATTAGAACGTTGTCTATTTCATATTGGTGATTCTTTTTTTCTCCGCCAAACAAGAATAAATTATATGCACAATCATCTGGTTGAGTTTTAAATATCGCCCGAACCCTTACCCGGTTATTTAGCTGATCGGTATAGGAAGAAATTGTTCGCTCGTAAAACCAATTAACTTCATTTTCTTTAACATATTCAATCCTAAATACATTATCCAAATTTTTTGAGCCGTTCCAGAAATAATCAAAACTCACTTCATATAAATGATTAGGCTTTAGTTGGTTTTTAGAGAATTTTGCGAATGTATTGAAATTTGAAACTTTAGCTAATAAACGCTTGTTTTTATAATTTTCAAAAACAAAATCAACTTGTTTATGCTTTTCTGCGCTAACCTCATTCGCGTCTTTTGCTTTAACACTATTAAAGATTTTTTCCACCGATAAACTTCGTAATTCTCCAAAATTATTCTTAAAAACAGGCAGAGATAAATCGTATAATTCTAGTTCGTCTTCTGCATAGAGTGATTGATAATCAAACCATATAAGGAAATCCTTTTTTGATATTCTAGATGATTTTGATTTTTGCTGAAATTTCGAGCCAAGGCTTCTGAAGAAATCATGCGTTTGTTTAAAACTAGTTCTCCCCATCATACAACTATAAATCGGAAGTCCCGAATGAGCTGAGGCAATTAATACGTTGGTCATCGTTTTTTCATTCGGCTCCTTGCCATATAATTCAGAGCCTACATGAAACCAGGGCAAGGGCAAAATACACTGATAATTCGTTTTATTAGCTTGAATAAATCGTATCAATTGTTGTTGATCCATTGAAAGATTTTCCTTCTTTAACAGGTTTTTTGAAAATACCCTTTCCTTTGTTAAAACCGGAAATGCCTCAATAAAATACAACGCGCTTCCCGCTGATAATAAAGTAATCGAAGCAATTTTTTGCCATTTTACGTGGGATAACAGATACAAGTTATACAATACTATAAAACTTAAAATCCCAGTGACATAGTAAAACGGCCAAGCAAAACGGCCAACCGCTCTAAATTGTTTTAATGGTTCCAAAATGTCTAATAAAGAGGGGATTTGATTGAAAGGTATTCCAAATGAATACAATAAAAGAAATGAACTCGATACTAAAAAAAACAACAGTTCTTTTGGATAAAGCTCAAAGGAATTTGGTTTGAAAATCTTTATAATTCGCAGAAAGGCAATTACGATAAAAATCAAAACACTTGTTATTCCGATATACGAAGTTCCTTCCCAATTTAGGTTATCAAAAGAAAAAAAGTTAGTCATTACATCACCAATAATTCCGTTTGGTGTAAGAAAAACACTTTTCCAATGACTTTGATATTCAAAAAAACCAAAGGGCTCCGTAGTGCGATCAGATATTGAATCACTCCATTTGGAAAGAATAAAAAATATAAGCAGAGGAAGAACGATAAAACTAAGAGCGCTTAACAGATTCACCTTATTCTTCCAAATTTTTGTTTGAAATATCAATACACCAGCGAGAAAAACCGATAACATTAAACCCAAATAACCGTGCGTGAAATACCAGATTGTGGTGGAAATAAAAAGTAACAATGTCCACTTTAATTTTTTTTCATCGTGCATAAATCGGATGAGAAAATACCACGCCATCGGTATAAAGCAAGAATAGGACATGCTCAAATGACCAAAAAGCCGATAAAATTGAGGCTGAAGGACAAAAAGAGACAACGCACCCAAAATAGAAACCCAATTATTCTTAGTATAAAACTGAAGTGTCTTGTATAAAAAGTAAGTGGTCAAAAGAAACCCAATTACAATAGTGACGTGAATAATACCAACAGAATACGATTGTAAAAAGGGGAAGAGCTGAATTACATATTGCAAAGCCGGAAAGCCATCGGTAAATAAATAGTTTTCACCGTAAGGATAGTTTAATCCCGAAAAATGGTTGAAAGAATCACGATGTTTCAATTGATAATCAAAAACATAATAACTTTTTAATCCGTCACCTTCAGAAATTAATAAGAAATCATTGGGAGAAGTAATAAGCTCAGGAATGGATAGAAAAATTATAGCAAATGTTCCTAAGAATAGCAAAAGATGAGGTAAATATTTTCGTGCTACTTCCATTTGACTTAGTTGTATGATTTTAAATCAAAAAGGAATACTGAATTTTTGGCGTAAACCGTATCTTTCATAAATTGCTTCATGAGAGGGTCTATTGGTTCATTGCCAACAACCAACATGTAACGTGCTCCTTTTTTAATAAAGGTTGGAATTTGAGAAGAATATGGCTTTGTTTTTAAAAACGTGTAATTACTAAATCCAATTCTTCCAATGGTGTATAAATCCACATTTGGGGATTGATCTGTAAGGCAAAAAACGGTATCATTTTCTTTAATAATTTTTTGAAGTTCATTTTTGCTTTCTTGAAGTTTTTGTAAGTGTTCACTATGGTGCCAATGAATTTCATCCCAGTTTTGTTTGACATCTTGTCCAACTAAAAAAGTGTTTTTTGTAATAAAATTATTCTTTCCAAAGGAAATGTGGGTATATGAAATGGCGTGAAGAACTGCGACGAACAATATACTTATTGCAATGTAAATTGGATAATGAAAAAATAAATTTGGTCGAATTTCAAAATTCTTTACGGCAATAAAGAATATTATCAATGGAAAAAATAACATCTCGATTAAATAGTAGTCGTGTACATCAAATACCCAAAACCACAATAAAACATAAGATGAAACTCCAATTACACCTATGCTAATGAGCAAATAATAAAAAGATGGAATTTTGTTTCGTGCCATTAAATACAAGACAAATATAATGGTGGGTATCATTGCCCAATGATGAAACAACAAATTAAATTGCCGTTGCCAAATGATTTCCCAGATTTCACTTCTCCGCAATGAATCTACCTCCCAAATCGGTCGAATGTCTGTTGAAAACATTAAGCACTGATAACGTGCATTATAAGTAATTGCATAATAATACCAAAAAAATGTACAAATAACAGTAAAAATCAAAACCCCACATAGAGTAATAAAAACATTTCGATGGGTAGTAAATAAAGTTCTTTTCTGAAAAAAATAATAAAGGTAAGCAGCACCAGCAAACGTAAAAACACTAATAAGGACAGTTACCTTAACTAAAACGGCTAAGGTTAAAAAGAGCGTGAAAAAAGTCAATGACAAACGGTTCTTTCGATTAATATATACGAATAAAAAATATCCCGCTATTAAAGCAAACGAAAATGAAAAAATATTTGGTAATAAAGCATCTGCATAAAATAAGAGAATCGGAGAGCTGAATATTAACCCTATAAATACAAGGGTTTTAATCTGATTATTAAGAAAGTAATTGATAACTGAACTAAACAAGGTTAGCGAACCAATTAAGGTAGAAAAAGAGACAACTTTTGCTATCCATTCATGTGGTCCAAAAATCTTCCAGAGATTTCCTACTATATAATAAACAACCGGAAATTCCGCAGCAGCATTTCTATTCCCAAAATAGGAAATCTGATTTGTTTCTGGTATTAGGAAAGATGCCCCTTGGTAATAATTCCATGAAAAAGCCAAGGCATCTGCTTTTCTCCAGGCATGAATTGGCATTAAATCATCAAAGAAATGATAATTTAAGCTGTACAGAAAAAATAAAACAACAAGAAGAAGAAATGTTTTGATTGTAAGGGGAAATGATTCTAATCGGTAATAAAAGCTCATTTCATCAAATATTGGATTCCTCGATGATGTAATTTGGCCTTTTCTTGCTTTCAGAGAATAGTTTCCCTAAATAAATCCCTACAATCCCTAACATCATTAACTGAATTCCGCCAATAAAAAGAATTGACGCAATGGTTGATGTCCATCCAGCAACCGCTTCTGTAGTGAAAATAGATACGTAAATCGCATACAATGCATAGAAAAAAGAACAAAGGGCTAGAAACGCCCCCAAATAAATGGAGAAATAAAGTGGTTTGGCACTTGAAGAAGTAATTCCTGTAAGCGCAAAACGAACCATTTTTGAAAATGTATATTTCGTGTTTCCTGAAAATCGTTCGTTTGGAATATAATCTATGCCATGTTGCCTAAATCCTAATCCGGGAATTATTCCTCGGTAAAACAAATTATTTTCATTGAAATTTTTTAAAGCTTCAACCACGGAGCGATCTAGTAACCTAAAATCAGCTGTTCCTTCTTCTAATTTTGTTTCTGAAAGGTAATTAACCAATTTGTAAAACATTTTAGAAGTTAATTTTTTGAAAAAAGACAAGTCATTTTTGTCTTTACGTTTGGTGTAAACAACTTTATTTCCTGCTCTCCAAAAGGCAATGAGTGTCGGAATCAACTCAGGTGGATGTTGTAAATCTGCATCCATGCTTATTACAGCAGCTCCTTGGGCAAAATCAAGTCCCGCGCGCAATGCATTTTGATGGCCAAAATTTCTGCTGAAATGAATAAACTTTACCCGATTATCGCGAACGGTTAATTCTTTGATTTTCATTAATGAATTATCGTGGCTGCCATCATTCACATAAATGATTTCAAAGGAATGAATCTCACTTTTTGTGAGTTCACGTTGTAATTGTTCATAAAGCTCAACAATATTACCTTCTTCACAATAGGTTGGAATAACTATGGATATTTCAGGTTTATTCATATTAATGAGCTTAGAATATCGTAAATCTGTTCAAGAACAAACTTAACACGAATTAGCCAAAAGAAATAAAAGGCTCAAGGAAAAGGAACTAAAACTCAAATGTTTCCATAAATTTAGTAGTGAAATTACCATTTTTGAAATCTTCGTTTTCCATTAGTTTTTGATGGAAAGGAATAGTAGTTTTCACCCCTTCAATGATGTATTCATCCAAAGCGCGCTTCATTTTTAAAATTGCCTCTTCACGTGTTTGTGCAACGACGATAAGTTTTGAAATCATTGAATCATAGTTTGGCGGAATGGTATAACCAGCATACACGTGAGCATCAATTCGAACTCCGTGTCCACCCGGACAATGATATTCAGTTATTCTTCCTGGTGATGGACGAAAATCAGCATACGGATCTTCAGCATTTATTCTACATTGTATGGCGTGACGCATTACCGGAATATAGTTTTTACCTGAAATTTTTTGCCCCGCTGCAATTTTTATTTGCTCTTTAATGAGGTCGAAATTGATAACTTCTTCCGTAATTGTGTGCTCCACTTGAATACGCGTGTTCATTTCCATGAAATAAAAATCACGATTCTTGTCAACTAAGAATTCGACGGTTCCTACCCCTTCGTATTTTACTGCTTTAGCAGCTTTTATGGCGGCTTTTCCCATTCTTTCACGAAGATCATCAGTCATAAACGGAGAAGGCGTTTCTTCCACTAATTTTTGGTGACGACGTTGAATAGAACAATCTCTTTCCGAAAGATGACATGCGTTTCCGTATTGATCACCTGCTATTTGAATTTCAATGTGACGCGGCTCTTCGATAAATTTCTCCATGTAAATTCCATCGTTTCCAAATGCAGCCGCCGCTTCTTGACGAGCTGAATCCCAAGCTGCTTCAACATCTTCTTCTTTCCACACAATACGCATCCCTTTTCCACCCCCACCTGCTGTGGCTTTCAGAATTACCGGATACTTGATTTCTTTAGCCGTTTTTTTAGCGTCATCTAAATCTTTCAACAGTCCTTTTGATCCTGGAATACAAGGAACCCCCGCTTTAATCATGGTTGCTTTCGCAGTTGCTTTATCACCCATTCCGGCAATTTGTTCTGGTAAAGCACCGATAAATTTGATACCATGTTCTTGACAAACCTTAGAAAATTTTTCGTTTTCAGATAGGAAACCATATCCAGGGTGTATTGCATCTGCATTCGTAATCTCTGCGGCAGAAATAATATTTGGAATGGACAAATAGGATTTAGAACTAACTGGTGGGCCAATACAAACTGCTTCGTCTGCAAAGCGTACAGGTAAACTATCTTTATCTGCAGTAGAGTAAACTGCTACGGTTTTGATTCCCATTTCCTTACACGTCCTAATTACGCGTAAGGCAATTTCGCCGCGGTTGGCGACTAATATTTTTTTAAACATAAATTACGGTTTAAAATTAAGCCGGTTCAACTAAAAATAATGGTTGATCATATTCAACTGGTGAAGCGTCATCAACTAATACTTTTACGATTTTTCCTGAAACTTCTGATTCAATTTCGTTGAATAACTTCATCGCTTCGATGATGCAAACCTTATCCCCTTTTTGAATTGTGCTTCCGACAGAAACAAATGCATCCTTGTCTGGCCCTGATGAACGATAAAATGTTCCAATCATTGGAGATTTAACCGTTATTAGTTTTGAATCATCTTGAGCACTCACAGGCGCGGGCGCTTCAGTTACTTGAGGGGCAGCGGCAGCAATGGGAGAAGAAATAACAGGAGCTGAAACGGGGGCAGATTGAACAATAATTGGTTGATCTGCTACACGTACTTTTTCAGCTTTAATTGTGAGTTTGAAATCCTTTTTTTCAATTTCTACTTCAGTTAACCCAGATTTGGAAACTAACTTAATTAAATCTTGTATCTCGTTTAAATTCATAACTTAAATTTTTGTAAATATAATTATTTTGGATTATATGCCCATTTTAAATAAACAGAACCCCACGTAAATCCACCGCCAAAAGCCGATAAAATCAACGTGTCTCCTTTGCGAAGTTGATTTTCATAATCCCACAAACATAAGGGTAGTGTTCCTGCTGTGGTATTGCCATATTTTTGAATGTTAATCATTACCTTTTCTTTCGGAAGACCCATTCGATCAGCTGTTGCATCTATGATTCTTAAGTTGGCTTGATGGGGTACTAACCAGTCAACATCCTCACTTTTAAGATTATTCTTTTCCATTATTTCAGCTGAAACTTCTGCCATATTGGTAACTGCAAATTTGAAAACCTGCTTGCCTTCTTGCTTTACAAAATGCATTCTATTTTCAACTGTTTCAATAGATGGTGGATTAGCAGATCCGCCCGCCGGTTGAATCAAAAACTGTCTTCCTGAACCATCACTTTTTAAAATAAAATCTAATACTCCTAAACCTTCATCATTGGGCTCAAGCAATACAGCCCCAGCGCCATCACCAAAAATCACACATGTAGTTCGATCTTGGTAATCTAAAATAGAGGTCATTTTATCAACACCTACGACAACAACTTTTTTGTATTTTCCGGTTTCGATAAACTGAGCACCCGTAGATAAAGCATAGATAAAACCTGAACAGGCAGCAATTAAGTCAAATCCCCATGCGTTCACCATTCCAGTCTTGTCGCATAGAACATTTGCAGTGCTTGGGAAGGGATAATCTGGAGTTACGGTTGCTAATACAACCAAATCAATCTCTTCAGGAGCCGTGTTTGTTTTAGCCAACAAGGATTTCACAGCTTCAGCCGCCAAATCAGATGATGCGCCTTCCCTCAATATTCTTCTTTCTTTAATTCCGGTTCTCGTCGTAATCCATTCATCTGACGTATCAACAATTTTTGCCAAATCTTCATTTGACAAAACCTCATCGGGAACGTATCCCTGAACCCCGGTAATTGCAGCGGTAATTTTTTTCATTAGCTATTAAACGCTTGATTTAGTTTTTCTGATAATTTAGAATTTGCTACTTCATACGAATGCAAAATCATATTTTTCACAGCCATATTATTAGAAATTCCATGACCAATAATAACATTTCCTTTAACCCCTAAAATTGGAGTCCCTCCATAATTTTCGTAATTAAAGCGATCAAAATATTCGTCTCTAATTCCTCTTTTTCTCATCAATGTATAGATTCCTTCTGCCTCTTTGAGTACAATATTTCCAGTGTATCCATCGCAAACGATAACATCTGCTTTACCCATAAATATATCTCTTCCTTCCAAATTGCCCACAAAATTTATTTCGTCTGACTTTGCCAACATTCCATGTGCGGCAATTGTCAATAAATTCCCTTTTGTTTCTTCTTCACCAATATTCAATAAGGCAACTTTCGGGTTTTCAACCCCATAAACTGATTTTGAATAGAGAGAACCTAATACGGCGAATTGATATAAGACATCTACTTTGCAATCTGCATTCGAACCAACATCTAATAATATAGTTTTTGATCCATCAATAGCAGGTAGAGTTGAAGTAATACAGGGCCTAATAACCCCGGGTATAGTGTTAAGCTTATAAATTGAACCGACAAGCATAGCACCTGTATTTCCGGTGCTTGCAAACACATCTAGCTCCCCTTTCACAAGCAGATCAAAGCCAACTGAAATAGAACTGTTTGGTTTTTGAGGAATGGCCCTGGTAGGATGATCATGCATCGTAATTACATCAGGTGCATGAACTATTTCAATCCTACTTGAATCTAGGTTAAATCGTGGTAGGGAAGATTCAATTTGTTCTTTATCGCCAATTAGGACAATTTTTACATCTTGGGACAATTCCTGTAAAGCCAAAGAAGCCCCATCGATATTTACATCGGGGGCAAAATCTCCGCCTAATACATCAATTCCGATTTTCATTTGCGGAATTTATTAGGGAAATTAAACTGCAACTTCTTTTTCAGCTACTACCCTACCCTTGTAGTATAGCTTTCCTTCATGCCAATGAGCATGGTGGAATAAATGCGGTTGGCCTGTTGTTGGACAAGTTGCAATGTTGTTAGCCACAGCGTTCTTGTGAGTTCTCCTTTTGTCTCTTCTCGTGGTGGAAGTTCTACGTTTAGGATGTGCCATAATTATATATTTTAATTTTAGTTCAAATTCTTTAATGCCGACCAACGAGGATCAATATCGTCATTTTTCGGCTCTTCTTTTTTTGAAGAAAGATATTTATTCAATGAATCTATCATTTCTTGGTTGCATTTACCTTCTTCGTGAACAATACGTTGAGGTAATGAGACAGTTATAAATTCGTAAATAGGCTGGGCCACGTCTACTTGATAAGTATCTGGATGAATGACAATTATAGTTTCGTCATCCATTTCCTCTAATCCAAATTTATAAATCAATTGAAAGGTGTTGTCAATCTTAAAATCAACTGGTTCTGTACACAAATTACACTCAGATTCTACCGTCCCCTTTAGGTCAAAGAGAACAATAAGCATGGTCTCTTTTTTTTCAAGGTCAATAGAAACGTGAACATCACCTTTCTGAATCAATGAATAGTCTAATTCTTCAAAGAACGCGTTATCTATTTCAAAATCAAATAGATGGTGCCCCATTTTCAATCCTGCAAAGGGAATAGTATAATCGGATTTTCTCTTCATAATTCCTCGCAGTTAAAAACGGAGGGCAAAGGTAAGAAAATTCATTGTAATCCAAAAATTTACTTGCAAATAAACCTTAGATTATTGAAACTATTAATCGCGTTCGCTTCTATCTCCCTCTTGTTTTCTTACAGCAAGTGGGTTTTGATTTATTTCTTTCACGAATTTTCTACTCTTCAAAATATCACAAGCAGCATAAATAGCGGAGCGAATAGAATTTTCGGAGGCCTCATTTTTGCCGGCAATATCATAAGCAGTTCCATGATCAGGAGAGGTGCGTACAATGGGCAGTCCTGCGGTAAAATTCACGCCATCCTCAAATGCAATTGCTTTAAATGCTGCAAGACCTTGGTCGTGATACATGGCTAAAACTCCGTCAAACTGATGTCGAAGGTTAGAACCAAAAAATCCATCTGCAGCAAAAGGGCCAAAGACAAATTTCCCTTCGTTTTTTGCAGCTTGAATTGCTGGGAAAATCACTTCTTTTTCTTCTTGACCTAATTTTCCGTTTTCACCGGCATGCGGATTTAATCCTAAAACGGCAATGCGTGGCTTAACCAGTGAAAAGTCCTTTTTCAAGGAATCTTCAAATTGCTGTATTTTTCTGAGAATTTTATCCTTTGTAATTAATTGAGAAACCTCTTTAAGTGGGACATGCACCGTTACTAATGCAACTCGAAGTGCCCCGGCCATTAATATCATTAGTGCTTCCTCCACGCCTGACATTTCGGCTAAGTATTCCGTATGTCCCGAAAATTTAAAGCCTGCTTTAGTTACCTCGTCTTTTGAAAAAGGAGCAGTAACAAGCACATCAATTTTTCCATCGGCCAAATCTTGGGAGGCTTTTTCAAGTGATTGAATGGCATATTTTCCAGAATCTGATGTTGGGTTGCCCGGTGTTGGCTGAACCTCATCATTCCATACATTTAAAACATTAATCTTTCGGGTTTGAATTTCCTTAGCTTCACGAATTGTTTGATAATTAAACTCAACTTCGTTCAACTGTTTTTTGTAGAAAGAAATGACTTTTGACGAACCGTAAATAACGGGCGTTATATCAAGTAAAATTCTGGGATCCTTCAGTGCTTTTATAATTATTTCGGGCCCTACACCATTTATGTCTCCTATCGTAATTCCTACCCTAATCGGATTTGGATTTCCAACTTCCTTTTCTTTCTCCATTAGTTTGTTCTATTTTTCAAAAATTGATAGAGCAATCGAACACCTGAACCCGTTCCTCCTTTGGGACGATAATCCTCTTTAGCATCAAGCCAAGTTGGACCCGCCACGTCCATGTGAATATATGGTGATTTAACAAAATGTTCTAAAAATTTGCCCGCTGTTATCATTCCTGCATTTCCGCCGCCAATGTTTTTTAAATCGGCGATAGATGATTTCATTTCTTTCAAGTATTCATCCCAAAAAGGAAAGCGTACCACTCTCTCATGAACTTCATTTCCCGCATCTTCTAATTCTCTAAAAAAGCTATCGTCTGCATTACCCATTACTATACTGGCGTGGGTTCCGATTGCGCGAACAGCCGCACCCGTTAGTGTTGCAGCATCAATGACAACTTCTGGTTTGTATTTATCTGAATAGGCTAATGCATCGGCTAAAATCAACCTGCCCTCGGCGTCTGTATTTAATACCTCGACTGTAGTTCCGTTGTGCATGGTTAAAATATCTCCAGGCGTGTAAGCATCCATTCCAGGTCTGTTGTCGGTTGCTGGAATTAATACAACTAAATGAATTTTTAATTTTTGTAGTGCCGCTAAGTATATTGTTCCAGCCATTGCTGCGGCCCCTGCCATATCACTCTTCATACAATCCATTGAGCCTGGCGTTGGCTTAAGACTCAATCCGCCTGTATCGTAAACCACACCCTTACCTACTAAAACAATGGGTTTTTTATTTACTGCCTTAGGGTGTTTATATTCAGCTATTGTGAAGGTTGGCGGATCCATTGAACCTCGATTCACTCCAAGTAAACCGCCCATTTTTAATGCTTCAATCTGTGCTTTGTGAAGGATATTCACTGAAAACCCAGCCTCATCACCGGCATTTGAAATCTCCTCTGCCAGCTTAACTGCAGTGAGATAAGAAACAGGTTCGTTTACTAAATCTCGCGTCCAATAAACCACCTTACACGTATTCCAAAGTTCTGTTGTTTTTGAATCACTAATTTCATCCGAAAGAACTACTTCAGATAACTTATTTTTGCTTTCAGCTTCTTTTGAAAAGTACTTAGTAAATTTATAGTTTGCTAAAATTAATCCTTCTGTAAACTTGAGAACTGATTTTTCAGATCCGCTAATTTGAATTTTCTCTAATTTTTGCCCAATGTGCTGTTGAACTAGTGAACCGGCAACGCGAAGCTGCTCATCGCTTTGTTCGTTATAAATAGCAAACGCATAAAACTCCCCTTTTTTGATGAAATCAAATTTTTCTTTTGAGGTTGAAATATTTTCTAATTCAGAATCAGAAAAAGGACCGAAACTAATTTTATTTTTAACATCCTTTTTTGAAAATAGATAGACTATCGAAAGATCGGCGTTAAAGGAGGTGCTTTGAACTATTTTAATCATTTCAAGTGTTTTTACAAAAGTAACAAAGAAATTTAAGGTTTGTCGGGAAAAATCAATTGGTTTTGTTCCAAAAAACGATCTATCAATCGCGGAAGAGGATAAGACCCTAGTTCTGATATCGGAATTTCTACAGTGTCATTGTCGTTAAAAATTTCAGAATTTGAACAATGGACAAATTGAGCATGCAAGTGTTGGTGTGATAAAACATGCTTTTGCAGTGATGAGGTCATTTTTATTGCCCCTCTATTTATCAGACAAAATTCATTCATGTTTTCAAGGCTTTCAAATTCAATTTTAGGAAATTCATACATGTTTTGCCAAATATCTGTTTCAGTTTTTTGTCTTAAAAGTAGTGTTTCAGTTTGAGCATCAACTTTCACAAAATATAGAAAATACCTATTTCGAACCTTAGTTTTTCCCTTTTTTACAGGTAACGATGAAACATTTTTATTTTTATTTGCTTCACAAAACATGAGTAATGGACAGATTTCACAATTTGGTGTGCCAGGAACACATTGAAGTGCCCCAAATTCCATAATTGCTTGGTTAAAAAGCGCCGGCTGATTTTTATCCATTAGCTCATTAGCCAGGTAGGTAAATTGTTTTTTTCCCTCTGTTGAATCAATTGGTGTGTCAATATTAAAAATTCGACTTAGCACCCTAAATACATTTCCATCAACCACTGCATAAGGTTTATCATAAGCAAAGGAAGCAATAGCGGCAGCCGTATATTCACCAACGCCTTTAAGTTTTAGAATCTGCTCGTAACTTGAGGGGAAAACGCCTTTAAATTCGTTTGTTATCAGTTTTGCAGTAGTGTGAAGATTTCGTGCGCGAGAGTAATAACCTAATCCTTGCCAAGTAGATAAGACCTCTTGCTCATTCGCCGATGCCAAGTACTCAATTTTAGGATATTTCTCCACAAACTTCTCATAATACGACATTCCTTGAATAACTCTTGTCTGTTGAAGGATAACTTCACTCAACCAAATAAAATAGGGGTTTTTCGTTCTTCTCCAAGGAAGATCACGCTTGTTTTCTTGATACCACGTAATAATTAGTGATTGAATTTCAGTCATTTAAAACATTTATAAAAAAAAATTAAACAAAATCGTATTTATAAAGTTTATGCTAACTAAATTTGTAGTGCAAAATTACTATTATTAAACTCTTAAAATAACAAATTATGACTAAAGCAGATGTTGTAAATGAGATTGTTCAAGAAACAGGATTGGACAAAAACGAGGCGTTGAAGGCTGTTGAAGCTTTTATGAATTCAATTAAAGGTTCTTTATCTAAGGGACAAAATGTGTACTTGAGAGGTTTTGGGAGTTTCATTGTTAAAGAAAGAGCAGAAAAAACCGGAAGAAATATTTCTAAAAATACAACAATAATTATCCCAGCTCACAAAATTCCTTCATTCAAACCAGCAAAAACATTTGTTGAGGAGGTTAAATCAAAAGCATAAGATAAATAAATCCATTTGATAAGAAATACGTTACTAAGTGACGTATTTTTTTTGTCCTATTTTGAAAAGAGCATTCGATTTTCCTTATTTTTGTTAGGAATGCAGACAGTTCCCAGTATTTCTGTTGTGATTCCTAATTACAACGGAAGTGAAATTCTTGTTGAAACTATTCGTTGTGCAATTAAAGCACTTGAAACTAGTCAGGTAACAGATTATGAAATTATTGTATCAGACGATGCCTCTGTTGATGATTCTATCCAAGTAATTAAAGCTAATTTCCAAGATGTATTAGTAATTCAAACATTACATAACACAGGCTTTGCGGGAAATGTAAATCGCGGAATTTTTAAGGCACAAAAAGAGTTGATCTTCTTGTTAAACTCTGATGTACATTTAACTGAAGGCTATTTCACCTCGCTTATACCAATGTTTGCAAACGAAAAAACATTTGGTGTCATGGGCGCCATTAAGGATGCAGAAACATTGAAAAATCAAGATGGAGCAAAGTATCCCAAAATCATTCTATACAACATTAACAGTAATAAAAATGTTATGAGTGAAAAGGCGGTTTTGCCAACATTCTTCCTTTCAGGTGCAAACGCATTAATTCGTGCAAGCTATCTTAAAAAAATTGGGGGATTCTGTGAATTATTTAATCCCTATTATTCTGAGGATGTGGAATTGGGAATTCGAGCGTGGCGCATGGGGTGGGAATTGTATTTTCAGCCTCAAGCAATTTGCTTTCATGAAACTTCTTCAACGATAAAGAAAATTGATTCTCAAAGTGTACAGCTTATTGCCAAGCGAAACAAGTATATTTTACACTCGCTTCATTTACCTAAGATGTTGCGTTTTATTTATATTTTGAATATCTCTTTAAATTCTTTATTTAAATTATTGGTTGGGAAAAAAGTTCATTTTCTTGCATTAGTTTCATTTTGGAAAATGTATTCGAAAATTTCTGCTGAAATAAAAGCGCGTGATACATCTGAAGAAAATAAATTCACTCTTTCTCTATTTCAAATTGAAAAAAAGATACGGGGGGTTTTAGATAAACCCAACTAAAAAATCTTTTATTCTATAGGAATTAGCCGGCTTTTCATTTAATCATTCCAAAGGAAATAATTTCCCAATGTTATATTTTTTTCATTCTGCGTATTATACTTAGAATTAATTCCTAAAAAATGAAATTAACTATTGCAAAAGCATTAAAAGAAAAAAACAAAAAGCTAAATCAAATAAATAAGCTGTGGGTGCGCCTAGGAGAAAACAATAGCATCCTAGAAGGTAACACTCGCGAGTTTAACCCAGAAGAATTGCTGAATCAAATCAAACAAGAAACGGAAGGATTTATCCAACTAAAAACGAAAATTCACAATGTGTGTGCGCCTGTTAGAGAAAAAATATTTAGACTTTCAGAACTCAAATGTCTTACCCGCCGATTAAAAAGTATCGATACCAAAAACGGGGCAGTACAAACGCGTTATGAAAACAGTTCAGCACGATATGTGGCGCACTTTAGTATAGGAAAAATCGATCAACTTGTTGAGGCCTTGGAAAATGAAATCGAGCAAATACAAGAAGTATTAGACCAGTTTAATCACACTAATTACCTTGAATAGGGTGAATAGTAGGGGGCGCATACCGAAGAAAAATCAAGGATAATTACATAAAATTTGAAGCCATACCTGAAATCCGATAAATGAATTGATCTGTATTCAAAATCTCAAAACTCATTTGTCAAGGCTAAAAGATGAAACCTTAAACCTCATTTTTATTTTTGTTTTTTTGAAAGTAGGCGTCTCCTTTTTTAATCACTTTGAAAGATCCCATTTATATTTGACTGTTTATTCCAAACTCGCCAAATTAAGATTCTTAATTAATGATTTTATTTGCAATATTGCTATTTTATTGAGTTGAATTAAACGTTCGCTTTGAGCAAGTTGTTGGTCGATGAGCATTGCATTAATACTTTCCAAATTAGATAAAACAACCAGTTGGTGAATTGTAGCCTCATCACGAATGTTACCAAAATTATCCGGATTAGCATCTCTCCATTGCTTTGCTGTCATTCCAAAGAGCGCCATGTTTAATACATCAGCTTCAGAGGCGTAGATATGTGAGGTTTGATTTTTAGCTAATTCTTTTGGAATTAGATTTTCTTTGATTGCGTCAGTATGAATTTTGTAATTGACTTTCGATAGCATTCTTTGAAAATTCCATTTAACCTGCCATCGACTACTCTCCTCTTCTTTCAGTCGTTGATATTCTTTAACTAACAAGAGTTGAAATTTTGCACTAATCCACATTCCAAAATGAAACGCTATATCCTTGTGTCCAAATGTACCACCATATCTACCTGATTTAGCTGTTAAACCAATTACATTCGTTGCTACTATCCAATTTTTTACAGAAAGCACAAAGTTATTGCTCCCAGCTTCATTTCTAATTGTACCGAATTCGGTATAATTAAAATTTGGATTGTATAAAGCTTCCCACTCTCCAAGGTATTCAATCGTACTCTTTAAACTAAGCCATTTGAGAATTACTATTTCTTTATGTTGACTTTTTGCCATGTCGGTAAGTGAAATGTAATCGTTCTTTTCTTGCGTCAAAATAGTTATTTCAGCGCCATTAATAGTAATTTTCTTTGCCATTTTAATTTTTTGACATTTTGACATCTCTTCCTGACTAAAATTACAAAAAGATTATTATTTAATCAAATTTATTTTTATTTATTCATCAATGCTAATTTGATGTTGGTTTTTTAACCGCTTGAAAAGGCATAAAGAAAAAGCGGCAAATTATCAATTTACAAGAAATTGTTGAACCAATTTTCAGATTTTGGTTGCATTCCAAAGGTGCAGGTTTAAACTCGTGCCTTTGTTTTAACGCAGAAATTTTGGTGAAAACTACTCGTGATGATAGGGCTCACCCTTAATTATTGTTGCTGCTCGGTAAAGCTGTTCTAAAAAAATCATGCGCACCATTTGGTGAGAAAAAGTCATCTTTGATAAACTCATTTTAGCATTTGCTCGTTCATATACTTTTTCTGAAAACCCATAAGGACCGCCAATAAGAAAAATTATATCTCGTTGATGGTAGTTGAAATGATTTGTCAAAAAACTCGCAAACTCAACTGAAGTGAAATTTTTACCTCTTTCATCCAATAATATTAACTCTTGATTGGTTTGAATTTCTTTCAGTATTCGTTTTCCTTCCTCCTCTTTTATCTGCTCCTCAGATAAATTCTTTGTGTTTTTTAAATCGGGCAAATCAATGCGCTCAAATGAAAAATAATGCTTCAAGCGATTTTGGTAATTCAACTCGCCTTCTGTCAAAAAAGAATCAACAGTCTTTCCGCAACAGATAAGCTTAACTTTCACGGCAAAATTTTTCCTCTATTTTATCGGCCAAAACCGAACTTAATTTGTAGTAACTTTCTTCAGTCCAGCCGGCAACGTGGGGAGAGAAAACGACTTTGTCTGATTGAAACAAATATTGAATATCATCGGGTAATGAATCTTTGAACGACGTTGAAAAACTTGAAGTTTCATTTTCCAATACGTCCAGGCAGGCCCCTAAAATCTTTCCTGATTTTAATCCACTCACCAATGCTGAAGTTTGAACGATTTTTCCTCGCGATAAATTCAAAAGATAAAATGAGTTTTTCATTTCAGAAACAAAAGAATCATTCATAAAATAAATGGTTTCTTCGTTTTGAGGAATGTGAAAACTAATAACTTCAGCCTGATGGAAAACATTCTCCAAGGTTGACTCAATTACATGACCATCGGAAAAACCTGATTTGTATTTATCATAAACTAAAATTTTACAATCAAATCCACGTAATTTCTTAGCAAAAGCACTCCCGTTATTTCCAAAGCCAATAATTCCAACAGTTTTTCCATCTAATTCAATTCCGCGATTGCCTTCACGATCCCAAAGACCTTGTCTTACCTCCCTGTCTGCCTTCGTAATTTTATTGAACAAACTTAGTGTCATTCCTAAGGCATGCTCAGCAACAGCATTTCTATTTCCTTCTGGAGAATTGAATACGGAAATCCCCTTTCTTTCACAATAGCTGGTGTCAATATTCTCCAAGCCCGAACCTGAACGAGCAATGAATTGAAGTTGTTTACACTCTTTTAAAAATGATTCGTTGAGTTGAAACCGAGCACGAATAACCAGCCCGAAAGCATCTATAATTAGCTCTTTTACTTGATCTTCAGGCAAATCAATCGCGTCGACGCATTGAAATCCCTTTTTCTCCAATCTTTCCCAAAGAATGTCGTGAACTGAATCTATAAAAATAACCTTATTCACTTTTACAAATTGTATAATAACATCCCAACGGTGAAATAAATAAATAAGCCAAGTACATCATTCAATGTTGTGATAAATGGTCCTGTGGCAAGCGCCGGGTCAATATTATTTTTATGTAATAAAAGGGGAATAAGTGTTCCAATTATTGCCGCGAAAATCACCACCACGAGCAGGGAAATGCTTACCACAAAACCCAAGGTTGAGCTCGCAAAAACAAAAGCGATTCCGTAAATTAAAAGAGATAAAAGAATGCCGTTCAACAAACCTACCAGCCCTTCTTTTAATAATTTTTGCATGATTGATCCAAAATGGTCGTTGCCTTTAGCTAATGATTGAACCACGATTGCCGAAGACTGTACACCCACATTTCCACCTGTTGCTGTAATAAGTGGAATAAAAAAGGCCAATGAAGGCACTAAGCTTATACCTGATTCAAATTGAGAAATTACTTGTGCGCTAAAAATTCCACCCACCATCCCAATTAGCAACCATGGTAAGCGCGCTCTAGAAATCCTCCAAATACTTGAATTTGATTCAATTCTCTCAGAAATACCGGAAGCCAACTGGAAATCTTTGTCAGCCTCTTCTTTGATAATATCAACTACGTCGTCAAGCGTAATTCTACCTACTAATTTATTTTGAAAATCAACTACCGGAATAGCAACCAAATCGTATTTTTCCATGATTTTTGCCACCTCTTCATCTGAATCACTTGTTTTAAGAGAGATTACGTTTTTTGATTGATAAATTTCAGAAATAATGGTTTTAGGATTTGCAAATAATACCCTTTTCAAGGAGAGTAATCCCACTAATTTATTCAAATCATCGACTACGTATATATTATAAACCTTCTCCACATCCTCAGCCTGACGTCTCAATTCAACAATAGCACGATCAACCGTCCAATTCACATTTGCCTGGATGAATTCTTTTTGCATCAATCCCCCAGCTGTGTTTTCATCATAATTCAATAAATCAACGATGTCCTCAGCCGCCTCATCATCTTCCATTTGAGAAATTACCTCATGGATTTGCTCGTCAGAAAGTTCACCGAGGATATCAGCGGCATCATCCGAATCTAAATTTTCTAGCTGATCTGCAATTTCTTTTGTCGTTAAGGAAGCTAAAAATCGATCACGGACATCCTCATCTAGTTCCATCAAGATGTCAGCTTGAGTATCCTCATCTACGAGGAAATAAATGTACTTC
The DNA here is from genome assembly GCA_044237035.1 of Crocinitomicaceae bacterium. Taxonomy (GTDB): domain Bacteria; phylum Bacteroidota; class Bacteroidia; order Flavobacteriales_D; family Crocinitomicaceae; genus UBA952. The sequence continues at coordinate 339 of JBIIFU010000026.1, read as the reverse complement.
GCCTCCTCGTTGGATAGGGCATCAAGTATTTCAGCTACATCAGCATAATGTAATTCAAGAACGTTTTCTTTTACCCAGAGTGAATCCTGTTCAACAATTTTTTGTCGAACAAGTTCTATAAATTCCTTGGTAAGTGTAAACCGCATTAGTTCTCTGAGTTCAAATAGTTTTGCAAATTTCGACCTTTTCTATTGTCATTACAAATAATTTACGTTCATTTTCTAATAAAGTTATTGTGTAACTTTGTAAAAAAATACGTTAACCAAGTTTTTGTAAATTATTATGTTAAAGCTCATCTGTATTTCCTTGCTTTCTTGTGTTGTTTTTATCCCTCTTACC
>JBIIFU010000025.1:0-36432 GCA_044237035.1 Crocinitomicaceae bacterium | reverse complement strand
TAATCTTCAAAAACTTGAATATTTGCCACTTTCTCTTTCAAATGGGTGAATTTACCCGTAAATCTCGTTGCACGAACAATATGATTGTCTATCCAATGGTAATTTCCACCACGTGGTTTTCCCATTAACATTCCGTGATATTTGAAACCGTGTTTATTCAACCATTCTTCTGTTACAAACCTATGTTCTTCTAAACGAGAAGTGAAAAAGGTTATGATATGTCCTTGATTAAACCAATCGTTTATGGTAGCCAAAGCATCTGGATACAATGCAGCAGTTGCCATTCGCTCTGGTTCTTCATTAGGAATATCATCGCAAATTGTGCCGTCAATATCAATTAAATAATTTTTGACATGTTCTGGAAGAACTGGAGATAAATGCTTTCCATCTTCCATCAAATCAATTAGTTGAACTTCATTCTTCATTTGCCCAATTTAATCTATCAGTTGGTGAAAATTGCCAAGGAGCACCGTTATTTTCAATGTTTGTTAGCATTCCTGTTAGTTCTATTGGCATTTTTGATTCTTCCATCACCAAATACCTTCTCAAATCAACAATAATTGAAAGCGGATCAATATTTACCGGACATTCCTGCACACATGCATTACATGAAGTACATGCCCAAACTTCTTCCTCGGAAATATAATCACCCAACAAACTTTTACCATCTTGGTAATCCTTCCCATTTTTTCGTAACCCCTCTCCTACTTCCACTAAACGATCTCTGGTATCCATCATAATTTTACGAGGGGATAATTTCTTTCCGGTAATATTCGCAGGACAAGAAGACGTACATCGACCACATTCCGTACATGAATAGGCGTCTAATAAATTTTTCCACGTTAAATCAGTAACGTCCTTGGCACCAAAGCGCTGTGGAACATCACCTGTTTCTGCTGGAGCAGCATAGGGATCAGTATTTGGATCAAGCATCAATTTCACTTCATTTGTTACTGATTCCATGTTTGTAAAACGACCTTTATTCTCCAAGTTGGAAAAGTAGGTATTAGGAAAAGCTAAAAGGATGTGTAAATGTTTAGAATATGGCAGATAGTTCAAAAATACAAATACCATGAAGATATGTCCCCACCAACCAATTTGCTCTAAAAGATGTAAGGTTTCAATTGATTTTATTCCACCAAAGAGAATTGGACCTAAATACTGACTGACCGCAAAACCATAACTTTTAGCTTGGAGTACTTCGTCAGCTCCATTCATGGTGAAAATACAAGACAATAAAATGATTTCAAAAATTAAAATAAGATTGGCGTCTTTCATCGGCCAGCCCTTCAATTCACTCATTGTGAATCTTGGTAATTTTAAAAGATTTCTTCTTGCTAAGAAAACAATTGTAACAACGAAAGTCAATAGTGATAAAACCTCAATAAAACTAATTATAAAAGTGTAAAACCCACCTAAAGCATTTTTAAACAAACGGTGCTCACCAGTTAATCCATCAGCAAAAATTTCAATCAATTCAATTTGAGTAATTACAAAAGAGGCATAAATAATTAAGTGAAGTAAAGCCGGAATTGGACGTGAAAACATTTTCTTTTGACCAAAAGCAACCAATATCATGGTTTTCCAACGCTCACCAGAATTATCGGATCTATCAACGTCTCTGCCTAAAAGAATATTTTGACGGATTTTTAGTACGTTCCAGGTGAAAAATCCTATTCCACCTATACATAATAACGCAAACGCTATAATTGAAATCATAGATTAAATATTATTCAGGTATGCTATCGAGTAACTTTTTCAATTTTTTCTCTTCCCTCGGACTCAATTGAGTTCCCTTTACTTTTGATCCAAAAACACTCATATGAATGTAGCGATTTGGGTTTTTTTGTAAATCTTTCAACAAATTTTGCAAGTCCTTATTGGAATTAACAAGCTCATTATACAATTGTTTGTCATTTAAAAGTAAACCAATTGAACCTTCCCCATTTTTAACCTTTAACAATACATCATTGAATGATTTCAACGAGCTTTTAGCTTCTGAAATAACTTCTTTGTATTCTGAACTCAATACATCATCCGTTATTTTTTTTGTATTGCCAATGATTGCTGTTACTTCATCATTACTCTTTTTTAGGTTGTAAGTAATGTTTTCAACATTGGTTAGAATTTTATCGAATTTAATTTTTTCATCAGCAACAAATCCTTCCATTTGATCGGCTACACTTCCCAGTTTACGGATAGCTAATTTAACATCACGCATACTACCTTCAATTTCCGAAGTGGCTGTATTGTCCCAAAATGCAGAGAGAGAACCAACCATTTTATCAACGGAACTCATCATGGCTTGAACTTTCTGTGAAATTGGATCCGCGTATTGTTTTACTTGGGAAAACATGTCAATGGATAATTTACCTTCAATGGTTTCACCAGGATTTACATATCCCTTTGATAAATCGGCATTTAAATAAAGCAACATTCCCTTATTCAATAAATCCAACGAACCGATTTCAATGCGTGATCCTTTTGGAATTTTAATACTTTTTTCAGCAATCGAAAAACCAACCTTCACTTTTTTATCAGGTGGATTTGTCCCGACATATTCAATCGTCATCACCTTTCCTATAATCACTCCATTCAAGGTAACGTTGTTAGACGGAGCTATCTGACCTGAATTTGGAAAATAAGCGTAATAAATTTGATCTCCTCCAAAAAAGCTATTTCCTTTTAAAAAATTTACGCCTGCCACCAAGAAAGCAATTGCGAAAACCGCAATTAAACCTGCTTTAATTTCTTTTGAAAATCTCACCAATTCTAATTTTGTGCTAATTTAATACCTTTTTCTAAATTAATCCTTTCTCCATCTAAAAATGCAACAACAAAAGCTGTTGAAAAACCTAATTTTCGCACTTCATTTTTGTAGGAATTTGCTCCGTTAAAATCGTTAATGAAATTTCCCGTTACATATTTGTAAGCCCCATCATGCATATATTCATCTGTTTTCAATCCTTTAAAACGACTTGAATTTAAAGGGACTGGCTTGTCAGACATATCAAATTGAATTTTAAAAACAACTTTTCCTTTTGAATCCGGTTGAATGTCCGCTCTATTGTTAATAACCTTTTTATCTTCTGGTTCTTTTTGACTCGATACAACTTTGTTTTCAGGTTCAGGAGTTTTATTCTCCACCTTATCATTGGTAACTTCTTCACTAATTCCTTCTAATTTGTTTTTGTAGCGTTTAAAAGCTTTAAAAATGGAATTTGCCATTTGTACTTGTCCATCCTTGCTTCCTAAAAATTGCTCTTCAGAAGGATTGGTAAGGAAACCCGTTTCTATCAATACGCTTGGCATGGTAGTCTGATGCAACACCAAAAAACCCGCTTGACGCACTCCCCTATCGTGACGTCCAATTGCTTTGAATTCAGATTGTAAGCGCTCTGCAAACATAATTGACTGATCTAAATATACAGACATTTGTAATTGAATAGCAATCAAAGCATCTGGAGAGAGATCGATATTTTTATAACGAGCTCCCTTGTCTTGTTCTAATTTAACAATACTGTTTTCGCGCTCTGCTACTTGCTTTTGTGAATCCGTCTTGTGCAGCCCTAACACATATGTCTCAGCTCCATAAGCACTTGGTGAGGCAGAATTAGCATGAATACAGATAAACAAATCTGCTTTGCTTCGATTAGCAATTGCCGCTCTTTCGTGTAATTCTACAAAAACGTCTTTGTCGCGGGTATAAACCACTTTTACATTCGGAAATGAGCTTTTAATTAATTCACCCACTTTTAGTGCGATTGACAAACAAACAGTTTTCTCATAATTGGATGCGCCCAAGCAACCTGAATCATGTCCTCCATGACCTGCATCAATAACTACTGTTTTAATGACAGAACTTTGAGAATACCCAACAAATGATAAAATAAGACAGCATAACACAAAATAAACTGATACCGATAATTTATTAGTTAGCATAGCGTTTACAATTTTAATAGATTTGTATCCGTAAATTTTTATTCAACAAAAATAAACGCTCTCATTGCGCAAGATTCGTTCCATATCGATAGTTTTCTTCCTTAAAATGTTGATAATCCTAGTCAATTCGCAAATTTACGCTCAAAATCTAGAGAAAAAAGATACAATTTACATCAATGACGATTCGTTTTCAGAGGTAATCATATACAACTCCAAAGATTCATTATACACTGATCTTGTCAATAAAAAAATCTATTTATGGGGATCGGCTAAAGTAGAAATGTCGGGAATAAATATGGTTGCGGGTTATATTCTCATTGACTTAGAGAAAAATGAAATACTTGCTTCTTACCGCTTGGAAAAAGATAGTTCACGAACAGAATTACCTGTTTTTACTGATGGAACCGAGAAAATTGAAGCGGCCAAAATTCGATATAATTTAAATTCAAAAAGAGGTTTTATCGAAGAAACCAATATCAAGCAAGAAGAAACGTATCTTCACATGGAAACGGCCAAAAAGCAAGCAAATGATGACATTCATTTTATAAAAGGGCGCTATACAACATGTGACCAAGAGGAACCACATTATCATTTCCAACTCTCTAAAGCAGTATTGATACCGGAAAAACGAATTGTTACTGGTCCAATGAACTTATATATTAATGGTGTTCCAACCCCATTGGGATTGCCTTTTAGCGCCATTCCATTAAATACAAAAGAACGTAATAAAGGATTTTTATTTCCAGAATTTGTTCCGCTTTCTACTTATGGTTTTGGAATTCAAAATTTAGGGTATTACATACCAATTAATGATCGATTTCAAACAACATTGTATGCTAATCTATACAATAGAGGAAGTTGGGGATTAAGAAATGATTTAGATTATGCAAAAAGATATGGTTACTCAGGGAAATTAAGTGTCGGTTTTCAGCAATTCTTTAGTGGATTCCCAAGCAATGACAAACCATTTAAAGTAAGTGTAATTTGGTCGCACAGAAAAGATCCAAAATCAAATCCCAATTGGAGTTTTGCCTCAAGTGTTAATTTTATATCCGATAACCAATCAAAAAATAGCTTAGACCCTTTAAATCCAACCTTTTTTAATAATAGCTTTAACTCAGATGTAAACTTAAGTAGAAATTTCCCGGGCAAACCACTCACCACCGGTATGAAACTTTCTGTTCGACAAAATTCCATAACTAAAAATATTGCGCTGGTGAGTCCTGTAGTAAATGTGAACCTCAATCGTGTATTTCCTTTTAAAAGCTTGGTTAAAAATCCAAGGAATGAATTTCAGAAAATGATTGAGCGAACAGGGTTTACGTATTCAATGGAGGGACAAAACAGATCCACGTTCGCAGATTCTTTGTTAAATCAAGGCGCTTTTACTCTTATTTCAGATCAATTTTTCAATGGGTTTTCGCAACAAATGGCCTTGCAAACTACTTTTGGACTTTTTAAAAATGCAATTAAGATAAATCCCAGTGTTGGCTATTCCAACAAAATTAATTTTCAACAAATTACAAAAAGCTACAATCCTACTCTTAATAATACTCAAACAGATACTATTCAAAAATTTGGAATGGCGCATGATTTTAATTTGAATGTAAATCTAACTACTGTGGTTTATTCGTATTATCGTTTCATTGGTAAAAGACAACCTATTGTAAGGCATATAATGACACCAACCATTGGTTATCGCTACGTACCGGGATTAAATACCCTTTCAACCGCACTTGCCGGTGTGAACCAATCATTAATTAGTTACTCTCCATTTGAAAAGAGTATATATCAAGCTAGTTATGGAAATACATCGAGTTTTTTAACCTTTGGCGTAAACAATACATTTGAATTAAAGCAAAAGTCGAATAAAGACACGCTAACTGGCTTTGCTAAAACACGTTTGGTAGATCAGTTTTCAATAACCGGGAATTATGATTTCATGAAAGATTCCATGAATTTATCCAATATTTCATTGAATTTACGTATTAGTCCAGCGAATTGGATAAACTTTGTTTCATCAGCTAATTTTAGTCCTTACGCATGGGATATTGCAAGTGGAAAAAATCTTTCGAGTTACGCGTTATCCCAAAACCAGGGATTAGGACGTTTTTTATCCTCCAACTTCACAACCACCTTAACCATTGCTCCTAAAAAGAGTCGTGAAAGAATTGAGGAAAAGAAAGAAGAGCTAAATACCAATTGGAATTCTGATTTCAACTATTTTGCCTTACATCCTGAATTCTTACAGCAGTTTGACATTCCTTGGAAAATAAATTTCTCACACGTTGTTGGGATAAATGCCAATACATTTAAGAGTCAGGCAAATCCTGATAACTACAATGTAATTCATACTATTGTTTCTCAAGGAGACGTGAGTTTCACGCGCAGATGGAAATTAGGTTCAACCCTTAATTTTGATTTAAAACAATTTAAAATTTCAAATGCCTTTCTTTCCGTAAGTAGAAATCTACATTGCTGGGATTTATCATTTTACTGGACTCCAGTTGGAACCAATAAAAGCTTTTTACTTACTATTCGCAACACTTCAAATTTGTTGCGCGATGCGAAATTGGATTTCAGAAAACCACCCGTATTCTTATAATTCATGAGAAAAATTGCAGTTATTGGAGGTGGGGCTGCCGGTTTTTTTGCCGCTATTTCAGCGAAGGCCCACCATCCGAAAGACGAAGTTGTAATTTACGAAAAATCAAGTAAAGTTCTTGCTAAGGTTAAAATTTCAGGTGGAGGAAGATGCAACGTAACTCATGCTTGTTTTGACAATAAAGAATTGGCTAGTAAGTACCCAAGAGGTGAAAACTACTTGCGTAAGGCCTTCGAGCAATTCAATGCAAAAGATACGATTGAGTGGTTTAAGAAACGAGGGATTTTAATGAAAACGTATCCTGACGGTTGTATTTTTCCACAATCCAATGATTCACAAACAATTATCGATTGCTTTCTGAACGAAGCAAATCAATTGGGAATTAAAGTGTTTATGAATACTTCCATTCAAAAAGTAGAGAGATCAGAAAAAGGATTTAAACTATTCACACCCGAATCAAATTTTAAAGCAGATAAAGTTATTATAACTGCAGGAGGACAACCGAAAAAATCAAATATGACCTGGCTTGAAGAACTCGGACATACGATTATTGATCCAGTTCCATCGCTTTTTACCTTCAATATGCCAAAAAATCCTATTTGCGAATTGATGGGTAATGTGGTTGAAAAGGCAACGGTAAAAGTAGAGGCAACAAAATTGATGGGGAAAGGCCCGCTTTTGATAACACATTGGGGAATGAGTGGTCCGGCAATTCTCTTACTTTCCGCCTGGGGAGCTCGTATTTTGAACGAAAAAAACTATCATTTTGCAATTTTAGTGAATTGGTTGAACGAGGTAAAGGAACATGAACTTCGTTTACAGATTGAAGAAGTATCTTCCGTTCACGGAGGTAAGATGCTTGGAAATATCAACCCATTTCCGCTTACCAATCGATTGTGGTTATTTCTCTTAGCAAAATCAGAAATCAATCCCGAAGTTCGTTGGAAAGATTTGGGTAAAAAGAACATCAATAAATTAGTAAACACCTTGTTGAACGACCGCTATGAAGTGAGTGGTAAAACAACTTTCAAGGAAGAGTTTGTTACTGCTGGTGGAGTTTCGCTCACGGAAATTGATTTCAAATCCATGGAAAGTAAAATACTTCCGGGATTACATTTTGCTGGAGAAATTCTAGATATAGATGGAATTACTGGTGGATTTAATTTTCAGGCCGCCTGGACGACTGGGTTTATTGCGGGGAGGGGTTAGATTTTATTCAACCCGGCAAATCATCCAAGGAAACAAGGCTTCCGTTGGTGTTTTCAAAAATAAAATGATCCAACCCGTTGGAGATGAGAAGAAATTTGGAGTTTAATTGAGAATTGTATGTGGCGATTTGAAAAACAGTTTCAGAAGTTAGTTTTACCTCTGGCGCTTTACATTCGACAACGAGTTGTGGTTGCAATGTATCATCGTAATAGACAATATCTGCGCGCTTCGAGAGTGAATTTACTTTCAGACTTACCTCCAACGCCAAGCGACCTAGAGCGAATGATTTGTAGGCTATTAGATAATGAACTACATGCTGACGAACCCATTCTTCAGGCGTTAAAACTATTTGTTCTCTACGCACTAAACACGTCACGTATAACTTTTGATTCTTTTCAGTAATTTTTAACGGTGCGTTAGGTAAGTTTAACGGGGTAAACATTAAATTCTTGGAATAAGTAACTCAATGTTTTTATATTTCAAATCGAATACTTTACCGAGTACTTCGCTGGTTAACACGCCTTTATAAATATATACACCGTTTCGGAAACCTTCGTTGCGGGCAATTAAATCGCCTGATCCGCCGTGTTTACCCATTTCTAAAAGTAAAGGAGAGAAAATATTAGACAAAGCAAAAGAAGCTGTTCGAGATACCCGCGAAGCAATATTAGGCACGCAATAATGCACCACGCCGTATTTTACAAAAGTTGGCTCAATATGATTTGTTACCCTACTTGTTTCGAAACATCCGCCTTGATCGATACTTACATCTACTACCACTGACCCGGTCTTCATGGATTCAATCATCGTTTCTGTAACTACACAGGGTGTACGTCCAATTGGTGAGCGTAAAGCTCCAATTACTACATCAGCTCTTAGAATGGCCTTTGCTAAAACCTTTGGTTGAATTATAGAGGTATAAACTCTTGATCCTAAATCATTTTGCAGCCTTCTAAGTTTGGAAAGCGAATTGTCAAAAACCTTTACAGAGGCACCTAGACCAAGTGCGGCACGTGTCGCAAATTCACCCACTGTTCCTGCTCCAATAACCACCACTTCCGTTGGTTGAACACCAGCAATTCCACCTAACATCATTCCTTTTCCAGAAGAAAATGAGGACAATAATTCACCTGCCACTAAAAGCGAGGTTGTTCCGGCAATTTCACCTAGAGTACGAACCACAGAAAACACCCCTTCTTCATCGCGAATATAATCCCATGCAACAGCTGTTACTTTCTTTTGAATTAATTTTTTAAGAATCTCTTTGGGTTGAGTTGCAATTTGTAAGGCAGAAATTAAAGTTTGATTTCCCGTCAATAAATCTGCATCTTCTTCGGTTGGTGGAGCCACTTTTACAATGATGTCGCATTGGTAGATTTCTTTTCGATCAACGCAAATTTCTGCTCCTGCTTCACTGTATTCGTTATCAGAAAAATTAGCTCCCAAACCACAACCTGCCTCCACTCTTACGCGATGACCATTGGAAACCAAGAGAGAAACTGCCTCAGGCACAAGTCCCACGCGTCTTTCCTGAAAAGCACTTTCCTTTGGAACACCGATAAAAAGACTTCCTTTTTTGCGTTTTACCTCCAACATTTCCTCTTTCGGCAAAAGTCCTCCTTGCTGCATGAGTCCTTTCAATAATTCAGGATCTGTAATCATTTTTTTAATTCAATTATTCGTTCGTTACTATTCCCCACACTAATATACATCCAAATTTTCTCATCTGGAAGAAAATCCATACTTTTTTTAGGCCATTCAATAAAACTTAACGATTGATTTTCGAAATATTCCTCAATTCCAATCTGCTGTAATTCAGATGGATCTTCAATTCTATACAAATCAAAATGATAAATTGATTGACCAGATTTTGAGCTATATTCATTTACTAATGAAAAAGTGGGCGAACCTTGAAACGCGTTGTATGAAAGATAGGATAATAGATTTCTAACAGTAGTTGTTTTACCAGCACCCATTTGACCTTCAATCAACACAACGCCTGATTTCGGGATATTTTCGATAATCTGCGGAACAATAATCGCTAATTCATTTTCACTCTGCACAATCCACTTCATACTAGGTCTTGCGTTTTTTCTTCTTAGCAGCTGGAAAAAGAATATTGTTTAATATCAATCGATATCCAGGTGAGTTCGGGTGTAGGTTCAAATCAGTATGTGGATCCCCTACTCGATGCTCGTAATCTTCCGGATCATGACCAGCATAAAACGTCCATGTACCTTGACCAAATTCACCATGAATGTATTTTGCCGTTCCAAGCGCCTTATTCTCTCCAAGAATTAGCACATTATTTTTGATTACTGCTTTTCGAAAATCGGTAGTTTGTCCCATAAAGCCTTTCACTTCATCCGTATGGCATTGCGTTAACATTGTCGGCACCACATCCCATTTGGCTGAGAAATCAAATAAGGTAAACAAATCCGTTTCTTCAGTCACCACTCCCGTTCGGTGCAAGTCTGTCCCGTCAATATCCGAATATTCATAAACCATTGGATCCATTACCAATCTAAAATCCTTAAAAGCGAAAGTTTTCGAATAGTCTAATTTACTTTGTGCATTTGGATCAGGTCCATCTCCATCATACATATAATCACAGATATCAGTATCTTCAGCAGATAGCGCAATATCAAAACTATCAGTTCCACTGCACATGGTGAATAGAAAACCACCACCAACTACAAAGTTTTTCAAGTTAAGTGCAACTGCTAATTTCATCTCTGAAACTTTATTAAAACCTAACATTTTTGCATCTCTCTCAGCCATGGCTTGTTGTTCACGATACCAAGGATACGATCTAAAACTCGCATAGAACTTGCCATATTGACCTGTAAAATCCTCATGATGAAGGTGTAACCAATCATATTTTGGCAAAACACCCATGACAATTGCAGAATCATAAATTCTATCATAAGGAATTTCTGCATATTCTAAAACCATTGTCACTGCATCATCCCAAGGTTGATTTCCCGGCGGAGTATATACAGCAATTTTAGGTGCTTTTTCCAATTGAATCACTTCCATATTTACCTCTGGATCAGCAATTTGATTTTTAATTTGATTTACTTGTCCATCTGTTAAAACTTGATATTTTACTCCACGTATGTTTAGCTCTTCCTCCAACGTTGACAAATGCGGGAACAAAAATGAACCTCCTTTATAATTTAACAACCATTCCATCACAACCCCATTTTCGAGCGCCCAATAAGATATTCCGTATGCTTTTAGGTGATTGGTTTGAGTTTCATCCATAGGAACTAAAAGTTGCGTGGAAAAACCAACTCGAGCAACAAAAATTAAAACTAAGAGAAAAACAAATTTCTTTAACATCTTGAACTATTAAAAAGGCACTTCATTCATTCCGTTTAAATCAAAATCAGTTCCTGAATCTTCTACTTTATTAAAATTAGATTGAACCGTAATGGTGTATGGATCATTCTGTTCAGCTTTGAAAGTTGAACCAATTGGATTCGAATCAAAGGACTCAATATTTTCAAATCGAGCATATTCCTGAACAAAACGCAAACGCACTCGGTCCGTTGCACCATTTCTATGCTTTGCTATAATAATCTCACCTACTCCATTGTTTGGATTTCCATTTTCATCCTCTAAAAACCCATAATAATCAGGTCGATAAATAAATCCAACAATATCAGCATCTTGCTCAATCGCTCCAGATTCACGCAAATCCGATAAAACAGGGCGTTTGTCACCTCCTCGTTGTTCTACAGATCGACTTAACTGAGACAATGCGATAATTGGAACATTTAGTTCTTTTGCAATTTCCTTTATGGAACGAGAAATCGTAGAAATTTCTTGCTCACGATTTCCTCCTCCTTTTCCTTCTTTGGCGCTCATTAATTGGAGGTAATCAATGACAACCAACTCAATTTTGTGTTCCATTTTCAATCGTCTGCATTTTGCTCTCAAATCAAAAACGCTTAATCCTGGTGTATCATCAATAAAAATAGGCGCAGTAGAAAGTTTGGTAATACGTGTATGTAATTGTTGAAACTCGTCTTCACGTAAGTTTCCTTTTCTTAATTTTTCAGCATGAATTCGGGATTCACTTGCAATTAGTCGTTTAACCAACTGAACTGAAGACATCTCCAAGGAAAAAAGCGCGACTGGTTTCCCATAATCAACGGCCGTATTTCTTGCCATAGATAATACAAAGGCTGTTTTTCCCATACCTGGACGAGCAGCAAGTACAATCATATCAGAACGTTGCCAACCTGAAGTGAGTTTATCTAATTCAAAAAATCCCGTTGGAACACCGGAAATACCATCTGAATTTTGAGCTGCTTTTTCAATTTCTTCAATGGCTTCACGAACAACACTTTGCATTTTTTGAACTTGCTTACCCATGTTATTTTCAGCAATCTGAAACAATTCTCCTTCGGCGCTTCCTAATACATCAAATACATCTTTTGTTTCATCATACGAATCGCGAATAACTTCACTACTCATGCGAATAAGTTCACGTTTGATATGTTTTTCTGAAATAACACGTGCATGGAATTCAATATGGGCAGAGGAAACTACTCGATTCGTTAATTGTGAAATATATGCAGCACCTCCTGCTGCTTCCAGTTCACCTCGCTTTTTTAGTAAGGTTGTAACGGTGATTAAATCTATCGGACTTGTATTTGCAAACAATTCTCGAATTGCAGCATAAATAAATTGATGTTTAGGATCGTAGAAACTTGCTGGTTTGAGAATATCTCCCGCTTTTGAAACCGCATTTTTTTCTAGCATCATTGCTCCTAAAACTATTTGTTCAATATCAACTGCTTGAGGGGGAATTTTACCCAAATCACTCAAAATAATATTCGCAGATTGCTTGATTCGAGAGCTAGTTTTACGAGAATTTTCCAAATTTGAATCCATAAAACAAATATACTGAAATCAGCGAGCATTAAAAAACATAAACAAACAATCTTTGCTAAAAGATATTAAAGCCTGATTTCAACAAATGTTAAAAAGCCTTACTTTTGATCAAATGAAACGAGAAATACGAAAAACAGCCGATGGTAGCCCAACGCTATATCTACCAGAATTAGATGAACATTATCATTCTACTCATGGTGCAGTGCAGGAAGCAAAACATGTTTTTATAGAAAATGGATTAAATTCTTTTTCATACAAAAATGAGCTTGCAATTTTAGAAGTTGGATTTGGCTGTGGATTAAACGCCTTACTTACTTGTCTTGAAGTTCAATCCAATGAATCAAAAAAACTCACTTATGTTGGTATCGAAAGTAACCCATTGAGCGATGAAGAACAGAAACTAATGAATTTTTCTGAACAAATCACAGACAAAAGCTACCACTCATTATTTGGAGAAATACAATCTGCAAAATGGAACGAACTAACTCAAATTAGCGCTAATTTTCAATTACTTAAGATTGAATCTAAACTACAGGAGTTCGATTTTTCAGCACATAAATTTGATATAATTTACTACGATGCCTTTGGTCCTAGAGCTCAAATTGAAATGTGGCAAAGACCCATTTTTGAACCACTTTACGATGCACTGAACACAAATGGAATGCTCGTAACCTATTGCGCTCAAGGTCAATTCAAGCGAAATTTAAAAGAAATAGGCTTTATTGTTGAGGCCATACCAGGGCCACCCGGAAAAAGAGAAATGACCATCGCTAAAAAATTGTAATTATTTAACAAATTCAAATTTATCAGATTGAAACAAGTTATTACCTTTGTCCAGAATTACATTTCATAGTTGTAATTTTGAGTTTATAGTTTTAGCATGGTTTAGCAAAAAGAGGGACAAGCATTTCTTGTTCCTCTTTTTGTTTTGTATAAAATTTGTATGTTTGTTTGCAAAAATCAACTAAAGTCCATGAAAAAATCCTTCATCATCTTTATTTTAATAAGTAATCTAGTTTTTTCACAAGATACATTGAACATTTGTTCTTTTAATATTCAATTTCTTGGAAATTTTAAAAACAAGGATAATGCAACGCTAAGTAAAATTTTAAAACCATATGATATAGTGGTTATTCAAGAATTAGTAGCGCCGCCATTTCCGGGGAAATTTGCAGATCAATCACCCTATAAGGTAGATGAGGAAAGTAAAGCTTTTTACAATGAAATGAAAAAACAAGGCTTTGCATGTTGGTTATCGACCGAAGATACGGGTCCAACTAATAATCATGTAAATTCAACTGCAAGCGAATGGTGGATTATCTTCTATAAAACATCTAAAGTACGAGGAGATTCAACCCGTTTTCATGGATTTGTGAGTCAGCCACTTGTAGCCAATCCGAATCAAGATCGGGTTTCATTTGTTTTTCCGTTTAAATCGATCAAGGGAAATTCAACATTTTCCTTAATCCCCGTTCATCTTAATCCAGGAGATTCAAAAGATGATTACAGTCGAAGACAAGTTGAATTCAATTATTTGTTTAATTGGACAAAAACGCAAACAGAAATGAATAAAGATTTTCTAATTTTAGGCGACTGCAATATTTATAAAGCCGAAGAATTTGCGCCTTTCAAAAAATTAGACTTTTACAGTTTAAATGATAAGTGTAAATCTACAAATACAAAGATTTACGAATCGCAGGAAAAAGGAAAACCCTATGACCATGTTTTCTATAACTCAAATAGCAAAGAAGATCTTATGCTTTCTTCTTTTGAAGTTCATGATTTAAAAGCACAAGTGAAAGCAATTAACCCGGGAAACATTATAGAACCTTATGAACACGATGATTTCCGAGCAAAATATTCTGATCACTTGCCGGTTTCTTTTAAGTTGATAACTGGTAGAGATTCAGATTAATCTTCTAGAATTTTTTGAATATTAGGTTTGAAATACAACTCTGATTTCAGTACTTTTCCATCCTCACGGTAGATTGGCTTACCATTAACATCCAATTTACTCATGTTTGATCGTTGGATTTCTTCAAATACTTCAACTATTTTATGTTGTAACCCATGTCTTAAAATGGTGCCACAAAGAATATATAATTGATCTCCAAGAGCATCAGCAATTTCAACAATATCATTACTTTTGGCGGCTTCTAAATACTCTTCGTTTTCTTCTTTCATTAAATTAAAACGCAATTCAACTTCAGATTCAGTGAGATTTGCATTTGGTTCGTAATGATTTTTTATTCCAAAAGAATCGTGAAATAATTCAACGTGTTGTATTACTTTTTTAAACTCCATTTTTACTGTATTAATTGATAAAACTCAGCCAATCAACATCTTTCTTTAGCCAACTTAAGGTTAGTTGTTCATCACTATTTTCCTTCGCCTGATATGAATACACCCAATTTGCAACCGGCGGCATACTCAATAAAATTGATTCTGTTCTGCCACCAGAAACTAAACCGAATTTAGTGCCTCTATCGTGGACTAAATTAAATTCAACGTAACGCCCTCTTCTTAATCTTTGCCATTCGAGGTGTTTCTCATGTATTTCAGTATTTTGAGCTATATCAATTTGTTTTTGATAAATATGAGGAAAAGCTTTTCCTAAATCTTTACAAAACTCAAATAAGGATTCTTTGGTCAAGTCCGAATTTTCTTCTGATAAATGGTCAAAGAAAATACCACCAATCCCACGAGTCTCATTGCGATGGGTATTGAAAAAATAATCATCAGCCCATCTCTTAAACTTTTGATAAAACTCTAAATTGTAATTATCGCAAATTTTCTTTAAATCATGATGAAATAACGCTGCTTGACGAGGAATTACATAATGAGGCGTTAAATCTATTCCTCCACCAAACCAATAGTTGCCATTCTCTAATTCAAAATAACGCACATTCATATGAATTATTGGAACATGGGGAGAATGAGGATGAAGTACAATTGATACTCCTGTTGCAAAAAACGAATCTCCTTGGGTTCCAAGTTGCTTTTTCATTTCTTGAGTGACTTCGCCAAATACCTCTGAAAAAGCTACTCCACCCTTTTCAATGATTTTTCCATTTGAAATGGTATTTGTCCTTCCTCCACCACCTTCTTTCCTAGTCCATGTATCCTGCTGAAATTGACTATAACCGTCGTATTTCTCAAGTTCAGAACAAATATAACTTTGAAGTTCTTTAAAGTCAGCGGCAATTCTCTCCTTCATCTTAGTTATCAATGTAACATTTTACATTTTCAAAGCCACCTGTTTCAAAATTAGGTTTTAGGTCAAAGTCCATAATTACGCCATTTGCCTCTTTACGCAATAAGATATAGGAGGTAAAATATTTAGCCACATCATATCCATAAATCACCATACCTGTAATATCACCATTGTAATAATCCCTATAACTTCTATGAAGAGACTTAACTCCAGCATCGTGGTAATTAAAAGAAGGAAATGGCGTGTTGTAATTAACAAAATGCAAATTGTATTTACCTCTCGCGCTAGCCACAGCATCTCCATATTTCAACCAATCTTTATGTCCAAACAAAGTGACCCCTGAATAAGGTTTTAAAAGATTAATAAATTCTGTAACCTCATTTTTTTCATTTGAAGCAAAAACAACAACACTGGAAGGATTCTTTTGTAAATACTGACCAAAATCTTTGGTTGTAGCTTCAATTAATTTAATGTTCGTTGGATTTTCATCGGAGTAATAAACACTTCTAAATGCATCATAATTTGATTGATCCACTGATTGGTTAGATTTTACAAGAATAACTTGTTTTGCTGAAAAAGTCTTAATAGCATGCCTAGCAAGCATTTTCAACATGTGCGCATCAGACGGAATACCAAAATGGGCCATTGGATTATTTGAAATAAGTCGATTTGCCTTTGGAACAGTGGTTACAAAAGGCACATTATTATTTTGACACCAATTAGCAACAACCAATGCCTCTCCGACATCAAGAGGTGCAAAAATCATATCCATGGATGAGAATTCAGGACGTTTCAAAATTGTAGCAACATCTACAGTATCATTCATGTAGTCATATACATATAATTCTGTGGAGGAACCAATTTGATCAATCGCCATTTTAGCACCCATATAAAATTCAGTGGAAGCAGAAACAACCGATGCCGGGGCTTTTTTAGAATTACCCAAATAAAAAGGAAGAAACATAGCTATTTTCCAAGGACCTTTTTTTGATGGAAAAAGTAAGGTAGAGTCCACCTTATTCAATACAGTTAAACTATCAATAGCCTTAATTTTAATTGCAGAGGCAACGAGTTCTCTCTTTAAAGGAATTTTTAAAATCATTCCGGTCTTCAATTGAACCGGCGTAATATTATTTAATTTTTGTAACTTTTCAGAGGAAACCATATAGCGTTTTGAGATACTGTAAAGGGTTTCACCTTGATTTACTTTATATTCAATGATAGAGTCATTTTCAATAACTGCATTTGCATTTGTTTGATTTGACGTTGTTGAACTATTTTTTCGAATTGAACTATAATAAACAGGTTCCGCCGCATTTACAAACTTTAATATTTGTCCAATTTGGATAGCTCCATTAATAACCGTTGAATCTGATTTAAACGCATCAATTGGAACAGCATACTTTTTACACAATGAGTATAACGTTTCAGATTCTTTAACTTCATGTAGAATTTCTTTTAAGCTAACTGGTATCATAAGTTTTCTACCGACGGTAAAATTTTTATCAATACCTGGATTCGCATTTAAAATGGCCTCTTTTGAAGATTTAAAATCATCAGCCAAAGATTCAAGGCTCACACCATCCTCAACTACATATAAGTAGTATTTTTTACTACTCAATGTTTCAACTTTCACATAATCTTGTGCTGAAACTTTAAACATCAACACAAAAAACAGCATTCCAAAAATAAACTTCATACCTTTAATTATTTATTCCCATTCAATTGTAGCAGGTGGTTTAGAACTAATGTCATAAGTTACGCGATTGACTCCTTTCACCTGATTTATTATCCTATTCGAAATCCTTGCCAAAAATTCATATGGCAAATGGCACCAGTCTGCTGTCATACCATCTGTTGAACTAACTGCACGCAATGCAACAGCATTTTCATACGTTCGTTCATCTCCCATCACTCCCACAGATTGAATCGGTAAAAATATTGCTCCTGCTTGCCAAACATCATTATACAACCCTTCTTCTTTGAGTCCATTAATGAAAATAGCATCTACATCTTGTAATATAGCTACTTTCTCAGCACTCACCTCCCCAAGAATTCTAATACCTAAGCCTGGACCAGGAAAAGGATGTCTGCCTAGAATTGTAGGATCAATATTTAACGCTGTTCCAATTCTTCTTACTTCATCTTTAAACAATAACCTCAATGGTTCAACTACCTTTAGTTTCATATAATCTGGCAATCCACCAACATTGTGATGAGATTTAATTGTTTGAGATGGTCCACCTGTGGCTGAAACAGACTCAATCACATCTGGATAAATTGTACCTTGACCCAACCATTTCGCATTTTCTACTTTTTTAGATTCTGCATCAAAAACATCTATAAATACTTTACCAATGGCTTTTCTTTTCAATTCAGGATCAATTTTACCCTCCAACTCATCGTAAAATAATTGAGAGGCATCAACTCCTTTAACATTCAAGCCCATTCCTTCGTATGAGGCAAGAACGCTTTCATATTCATTTTTTCGCAACAATCCGTTATTAACAAAAATGCAATGTAAATTACTTCCGATTGCATGATGGAGTAAAACAGCTGCAACTGTTGAATCTACACCTCCAGAAAGCCCCATGATAACTTTATCATTTCCTAATTGAGTTTTTAATGATTCAACTGTTTCTTGGATAAAAGCATTAGGTGT
Source organism: Crocinitomicaceae bacterium (assembly GCA_044237035.1). GTDB lineage: Bacteria > Bacteroidota > Bacteroidia > Flavobacteriales_D > Crocinitomicaceae > UBA952. The sequence continues at coordinate 17,895 of JBIIFU010000025.1, read as the reverse complement.
CCAATCTTGTTTAAATTGGCAAACATCTACAAGAAAGTTCTTCAATATTTTGGTTCCTTCAGTTGAATGATATACTTCAGGATGGAATTGAATTCCAAAAGTAGCTTCGTTATCGACCTGATAACCTGCATTTTGAACATCTTCAGTACTACAAATTAGTGAGTATCCCATTGGTAAATCGACTATTGTATCACCATGCGACATCCATACTTGAGACTTCACTGAAACTTCTTTCAACAAAGGACTTGAGCTATCTTTAACTTCTAAAAACGCCCTTCCATATTCTCTAATTTTTGAAGGCAATACCTTACCCCCATAATTCTGAACTAAAAATTGAGCCCCATAACAAACACCTAAAAGTGGAATTTTCCCTTTAATTTCTGAAAGATTTGGATTTGGAGCTAATTCATCCAAGGTAGAAAAAGGACTTCCGGAAAGAATAACACCCAAAACATCAGAGTCTAATTGAGGAATTTTATTCCAAGGATGAATTTCACAATAAATATTCAGCTCTCTAACCCTTCTCGCAATTAACTGCGTGTATTGAGAACCAAAGTCAAGAATAATCAATTTTTGATGCATGTTCAAAGTTAATTTGAAAAAATGACTTAATTATTCAATACGTAAAGAATTATTGAAACAATTAGTGTTCATAAAGTAAGAATGTATGAATTCTATAAGGTTAGTTAACTCTTTTTTAAGAGTTAAAAACAAAAGGAAGTAAATCAGTGACTGAATGAAAAACTAGGACTCTATTGTTTTGACTAACCAAAATGATTTCTATGGGTTCTTTTTGGCGATTTTGTGATTCAGCCATTACTTGTCGACAAGAACCACAAGGTGACACCCAATTTTCTTTAGGAATTAAATCTCCTTTGGCTACTACACAGATTTTTTTAACTTTAAGATTGGGATAGATTGCTCCTGCATAAAAAAGTGCTACTCTTTCGGCACACAAACCAGATGGATAAGCAATGTTCTCCTGATTAGAGCCAAGAATGATGGACTTATCTTCCATTCGAAGACTAGCTCCAACATAAAATTTACTATACGGAGCATAAGCGTCTTTTGAAACATCTAAAGCTTTTTCGACTAATTCAATATCTTCAGAACTTAACTCCTTCCAATTATCAAATTCCTTATATAATATTGTTAGTTTTTTTTCCATCCTTTACTCGTCAAATCCTACTGATGATTTCCCATTAAAGTGATGGGTATAACCAAATGCTATTGTAAAAAAAGTTGATTTTGGTGCTTTATCGCTTTCAGTATATCCAATATCTTCTGTTTCATCAAATCCTATATCAGATTGCCTGAATGAATATCCTAAAAAAGAATATCCTAAAGAAAGACGATAGGTATCCACTTCACTAGATGCTAAAACAATTCCAAGATTAGGTTCTAAATAGAAATTTGGTTTGTTAATTTGATCTATTTCTTTTGAACGCAATAAATCTGAATAATATGTATTTTGATTATAACCCATTTTAACACCTATGTCCAAAGCAAAAATTGGCGAGTAAAACTTCTCGTGACCTATTTTTAAAAAACCTCCATAGGAATGATTTCCACCATAAACTTTTTCAGGAACTCTGAACTCATTAATTGCAAAGTAAGAGTATCTCCCTCCTATTCCGAAAGCAATACCGTTTTTCATTGTATATTGATAATAGGGAGAAAGATGAACTAACCCTTGCATAATTTCTCTGAACAACTTGTTCGAAACAGCATTTGGTAACCCCAATTCAATAGTAAAAGAATGTTTCGGTTCTATAATTCCTTGAGAAAAGGACAAATTAATTGAAAGAATAACAATAATTAGTAAGAAAAACTTTCGCATAGTTGTGATTAACCTCATAAAAAACAACGATAAATCAATATAAAATATTGCTAAAACAAATTATTATACTCCATTAACTATAAATTGTTACTTATTTTTGTTTGAAGATGAATTTACACCCTGAAATACAAACCTTATTAAAACAATACAAGGAAAAAAAATCAATTAGTCTTGATGAGAAACAGCTCATTATAAAAAGAGCCCTTGAACTTGATCAAGATTTAAAAGTATTAATTGAAGCTTTAGACAGTATTGAGGAAAATCCAATTCGAAAATCTACAGAAATTTGCAAATGTGAAACTTGCGGCGAAATAATCCCAGCTCTTGATCGTGTTTGTCCATCATGTAAAAATGTCAAAATCAGTTCTGAAACTATTGACATAAAACTTGATGATTTAATTTTTGAAAGTGAGTCTATTTTAGCTGAGTTAAAATCTTTGGATGCTATTTCGTACTCAAAAAGACTCCTAAAAAACTCTTCTATTTCATTTCCGGTTTTTATCGGTTCATCTTTTGTTTTAGGTTGGAACTTCAACAGTGATGTATTAGCAGGAGTGTTTTTTTGCAGTTTGTTGCTTTGGTTATTAGTATTAAGACGTCTAAAAAGAAATTTATTCGTTACTCACTTTTCACAAAAACCAAATTCGTTTCAAGTTTTGATTTCACAACTTGAAAATAAAATCAGATTACTGGAACTTTATTATGGTAATGATAGCAGAACTAAAGGACATACCGTTCAGCTAAAACAAGAAGTACTAAACTTAAGAACCAGTAAAAATAAAATAATTTACTTCGAGGTATTTACCTATGTTTCTGCCTTTATACTTTTGGTAATCATAGGTTATTTTACTATCATTTAATTTTGATTGAAAATAAAGCCATTCTCAACAATTAATCCCTTGTCAATATTATTAGAATATAAAGAACCAGTGCCCAATCCTTGAGGTAAATCATTTGTATATTCAGAAGTAAATTGACAAATTGCTGATAGTCCAACATTTGATTCTAGCGCGGAAGTGATCCACCATTTTATGGATTGTTTTTCTGCGAGTTCAATCCATTCTCTCACTCCTTTAATTCCTCCATGCAAGCTTGGCTTTAGAATAATGTACTGCGGACTCACGTACTGAAGTAAATTCTGTTTCTCTTTCTTATCTGTTACTCCAATTAATTCCTCATCTAGAGCAATGGAAATAATATTTTTTTGACAAAGTTCTTTCGTTTTTTCCAATTGACCTGGTTTAAGTGGTTGCTCAATAGAATGTAGAAAATACTCCGATAATCTTAGTAGCTTATTCTCTGCATCATCTTTTCTGAAGGCTCCATTTGCATCTACTCTTAACGTTATTTCTTTTTCTGAAAAAGTATCTCTGATTGATTTAAGTAAGGCTAATTCAGTATCAAAATCAATAGAACCAACTTTCATTTTAAGGGTTGAAAATCCATGTTTTAGCTTTTCTTCAATTTGATTTTTCATAAATTTTTCATCTCCCATCCAAATCAAACCGTTTATCGAAATTTTTCGTTTACCGAATGAAAAATTATTTAAGAAATACACCCCTTGTTTTTGATTTTTTAGATCTAATATTGCTGTTTCAAAACCAAAGCGAATGGATGGATTGGCACAAAAAAAATCTTCAATTTCTTGATTTTGAAAGTTATTTTCAAATTGAAAAAACAAATCGTCTAATGAACAATTTTTTATATAATTAATTGCCTTATAAACGAGATTAAGATATTCCTTATCAGATGTAAATTCAAGAGTTAATCCTTCTATAACACTACATTCTCCCTTACCTGCATATTGCAAATTTTTATGAGAGATATTTATAAACCAAGACTTTTTTTCAGTTAAAATACCTCTTGACGTTCCAGCTGGAAAAGTAAAAAAAAACGTTTGTTCTTCTATTCGAAAAGAAAGCATTAATTAGTACTCCTACTTTTTAATTACTTTAATTCGAACTCGACGATTCATCTGACGACCTGATTCAGTATCATTTGATGCAATAGGTTTTGATTCACCGTAGTAACTTATTTTAACACGATTTGCATCTACCCCATTTTTAATGAGATATTCTTTAACTTGATTTGCACGATTCTTTGAAAGCTCTAAATTTTCAGCATCAGTCCCACCGTTATCTGTATGTCCTTCAATTTCAATCATAATATCTGGGCGTAACGATAATACATCAACCAATGATTTTAATTCTTCAAAAGATTTTGTTTCTATATTGAATTTCAATTTTTCAAACAGCAAATTCTTTTCGACACTCAATAATACTTTTGTAACTTCTTCATCAGATAATCCAGATTTTGAGGTAACGAAAACGGTATCAATCTTCTCAACAAATACTGTGTCTTTTACAACAGGTAAATCTCTTTTTGCCAAATCTGGTTTCATTGTGTCAATTGGCTCTTCTTTATTTTCTACAAGTTGTTCTGATTTCTTTTTGTTTCGACAAAGTTTTAAACCCAAAACAACCTCATGAGACCCTGAACTATAAGAAGCAATGTTGCTCATTGGTGTTTCATAGGCATATCCGATGAAAAATAAATCTTGAATATTAATACCAGCCCGAGCAATTAATCCAACCTGTGTCCTATATCCCAAACCAGCTTGAATAAAGTTTTTATACAAAACATCTGCATTAATATCCGTTTGCATTCCAGTGTTAATTCCTTTTAAGAAAACTGATGGCTTCACGGCCCATGTGTCATTTGCTTTAATCAAATAAGAAGCTAAAGCATTGAAGTGCCTTCTTAATCCATACCCATCTAAACTTGCATACCCAAAATTTGAATATGTTTGAAGGATTTGTTTTGCAGCGACAGAGACCTCAAGGTTTTTCCATTGATAATATAACCCAAACTCAGAATTAAGGGTTCCTGATGCTTGACTTCCTCCGTTAATAATTGGATCTTGATTATCAAATGCAATCGCGGAGGATGGATTAACACGATATTGGTTATATCCAAGGCCTAAACCAATTCTTAAGGTGTGAAATTGATTAAAATTCAATCCGTAAGAAAGCGCTCCCATCCCTGTAACTTGATTGATCATTCCAATTTTATCAACTAACACCTGACCTCCGATTCCAACATTTTTCCCCAAATGAGTATTTACTCCTAAATAGCTTGTTAAAGGTGCTCCTTCAATTTTTACCCATTGATTGAGATGTGAGAAATTAATTTCGGTGCAACCACTTGCTCCTGAATATGCGGGATTTATCGAAAATCGATTGTATGAATAGACATTACTCTGGGGCGTTTGCTGTGCTATCGAAGCCACTGCAAGAAAAAATGTAGAAATAAATAGTATATTTTTCATGGCTTCAATTATTTTTTAAATCGTAATAAATTTATTTCACCTGTATATTCATCAGAATTAGAGCATTTTATCGAGTAAAAATAAACTCCGTCTGGCAATTGTTCATTATTTCGCGTTCCCGCCCATTGATTATTGTAATCGTTAGTTTCGAATACCAATTCACCCCATCGATTATAAATGTTGACATCACATCCAGCAATTTTTGAAACGTCACTTACTTTCCAAGTGTCATTTTGGCCATCATCATTAGGTGTAAGAATATTACTAATCTGGAATTCACAATCAATAACTGATAATTCCAAAATATTTAGAGAATCACATCCATTACTTGTCTGAACAGTATCTGAATAAATCCCACTTACATCAAGGCTTAGAGTTCCGAAAGAAAAAGTTTCCCCTTGACAAATTTCTGCTACTTCGTAATTTACACTTGGAGGAGTAACAAACAAGGATAAAATTATAACTGAGTCGCAACCATCTATTGTGGCTAAGGTATCCAAATATACTCCTTCATTACCTAAAATTGTTCCATTAAAATCGTAGGTTGAACCAGAACAAATAGTTGCCTCAATACCTGATGTAATGGTTGGAAGCATAAAAATAATGGAGGTAACTATCGAATCACATCCAGTTACCGATTGCAGAGTATCAACATAAACTCCCTGATCAGAATATGAATTAGATCCAATTAGAATGGATCCACCCGGACATAAATCATGTTCTTTTGAAACTTGATAAACAGCATTAATAGATAAATTGGTTATAACAGTGCTATCACAGCCTTGAGCTGTAATAAATATATCGGTATAAATTCCAGATTCTGTTTGTTGTGCACCACCCAATAAAATTGATTCACCTTGACAAATAGCAGCCTCAACATTTACAGTTGTTGGAGTACAAGGATTATTACAATTAGTTGCATCAAAAGTAAATGTTTGTGGACAAGCGCCATCATTTATTTCTACTGAATAAATACCAGCTTCTGAGCCCGTATAAGATGAACTAACTCCTGGCGCAAGAGTTCCATTTGAAACTATGGTTCCCGATGGACTGGTTATAGTAAATGAATATGGATTAGAATAATAGCCATTTAAACCTCCACTGGCAGAAAAAGTAGCAGTACAAGAAGCATTATCATAATTAAACACTGCATTTAACTGTTGCAGGAATACAATAGGTAATCCATTTGAAACTGTTGAAGTGCCACAGGTAAAATCACCCCAGTCCGCTGTTATATCACCTGCTGGAGAAATGTAATAGAGCGTATTAAATGAAGGATTTCCAAAGGAACCACTTCCATCACCATCATTGGTAAATGTTGCTGTAGTTCCAATAACAGAATCCAAGTACGCCGATTCAAAACCAGTATTTGCTATTGGATCAGCCACAGTCTGAACCTGATGAATTACATATCCAGGAGATAAACAATCAGGAAGGCTTTGAGTAGATTCACCAATTCCATTAACAGTAATTCCTGCAATAATTGATTCTCCAAAACAAACAAACGCCGTATCTTGCTGTGCTAATGTTAGGCTATCGCCATTGGCAAGTCCCACATAAATATCACCTGCATCGCTATCAATTTCTTGAATATATTCAATGATGTATTGACCTTCGTCTCCTGCAGAACCTCCATCAATTTGTATTGCATACAATTGACCTGGAATTAAACAACATGCTGCATTTTGAGTTCCATTAAATCCAGCAGTGCCTGTTAATACCGGAGTGATAATCGGTGTGTTTCTTGTTCCATCCTCTGTGTATGTAGCTGGTTGTAATCCACCGTAACAATCCGTTCCATTTAACAATTGGTAAACATTATATCGAAGTGTATTCATTCCAATGTAAGCACGAATACTCATTTCAACTGCTCCGGAAGGCGGCGCTGTAAAATAATGCCAAACAGTTTGATTTGCGCAGTTGGCTGGAGTAGCATCAATATTAGGTTCACCTGCTAAATATTCTTGACAAGCAAAGACATTAGAACCAGCAACAGCTTGGAAAGTTGGATTGGTACCTGCAAGAATAACAGGAACTTCATATAATGGATTTTGTAGCGTTAAGCAAAGAATATCATTTCCAGGTGAGTTAAAGTTAGGATCTGAAATACTAGGGTCAAAAACCCAAGATTTAATATTTTGGGTACTTAACGGTGTTAGATTATCTGAAGGATCTACCATGCCATAATACGTATATCCAGGCTCCAAACACCGCTGATCAATGATTGCACTTATATCTCCTCCGCCTAAGAAACTGTTTGTGCCACCTGCATCCGCTGCCAAAAATTCAAGATTAGCACAAGAATAATCTGTAGGAACACCCGGTGAAAAACGTTTATCATAACCAAATAATGCATTATTCTCGCCATAAAGCGAACTTTGATAGTCAGACTCTAATATTATTCTACCACTATTTGGAGCAACAAAATTTAACCAAACAGACTCATTAACAACCGTGTTATTTATAGAAACATTATTATGATCGTAATCATAGGCGTGATAGTGAATTGGGTTATTATCTGTGTGAGCTGCTCCTGTTTCAGCATAGTCATTACCTCCATCATAAGCACATCCAAAATCAAGAACTACAGTCTCAGGACTTGTAGCTGCTGAAGATATTGGGTTTTGTCCATATGCAACTGGAGATGAAAGACATGGGATATCCTCTGTATCACCAGCAGGACCGCCACCTAAATCATTAATTCTTACTTCAACTAAACCAGAAGTAACTCCATCAGAGGTAAGTTGAACGTAATAAGTTTCACCTGCTATTAATTTTTGATAACTTATCAATGAAACAGGATCACATGCATTAAGAGAAATTTGTGCTTCTGGATCAAGACCTAAAGCATCAATTCCATCAGAAAATTCAATATGTGAAAGATATTCAAATTTATCTTTTATAACAGCACCCGTTAATGGCTGTAATCCTGTATTACAAGAACTTCCATCTGCCGCATGATAAATTTGGAAATAAGTACCTATTTCTGTTCCTCCATTATCTGTTGAAACTTCGACAGAACCACTTGCTGGTGCTACAAAACGAAACCAAGCTGAAGAGTTATTAGATTGAATATCTCCTGAACGTGGTTCATTGGGCTGTAAAGTATTACTTTGACATAGTGCCACATTATATGAAGTATTCATGTTCATTAGTGTTGCACTACAAATGTCATCTGGTAAGATGATAACCGTTGGTACAAAATCAATTCGCTCAACGGTAAGGTTGATTGTATATGAAACTGCAGAAGGACAACCCGCAGATCCACTAGCAGAAAAGCTGTAATTTGCTATTCCGGTTGCTGCAGGAACTGCCATTGTTACATTTTGTAGTCCAGTCTCACCATCTGTTGAACCGATAATTGCATAATTGGTAAGATCATCATTTTCATAAGCTTCCCAGGCAAGATTAATAACCGATGGAACATCGGATGGACAAATATATTGACGATCAAAAAACAATGAATTTGCTGCGAAATTTATTGGGCCATTTCCTGAAGGAACATTGGAATAGTTAAAATTGTAAACACCAAAAAGAGCTGGATTATTATTAGAATACCCTAATGTATTGTCTGTTGCAGTGTATTCCCAAACAAAATCACTATCGCCTAACAAAAACCCATCGCAATCAACAGAAGAAGAGGTCTGAACAGAAGTTACTGTAACCTTTATTGTTGCTTGAGAAAAAGATAAAAAAGAAGTAAATAAAAAGCTTAAAGTTAAGATGTATTTACTTGAATAATAGAAATTTATCATAAGAATTGATTTAACCAATATTTTAAAAACTGGCTAAAATACAATAAAAATGAGTGAACTGTAAAAAAATGTTAATAAGTTGCTGTAATGTTAATTACAATAACATCGAAACTGGATTCTCCATGTATTGTTTAAACGTTTGCAAGAAAGCTGCACCTGTTGCACCATCAACCACTCTATGATCACATGAAAGCGTTATTTTCATAACATTTCCAGGAACAACTTGACCGTTTCTCACCACAGGAACTTCCTTTATACCACCAACGGCTAAAATGCAGCTATCAGGAGGATTTACGATTGCAGTAAAGGATTCAATTCCAAACATTCCTAAATTCGATATTGTAAATGTATTTCCTTCCCAATCAGATGGTTGAAGTTTTTTATCTTTAGCTTTTCTGGCATAATCACGAACTTCAGAAGAAATCTGGAGTAAACCTTTTGTATCTGCAAAACGAATAACTGGTACTAAAAGACCTTCATCTACTGCAACGGCTACACCAACATGAACATGCTGATTTCTTCGTATAAAATCTCCCATCCAAGCACTATTGACATTTGGGTGTTGTTTCAAAGCTACAGCTACTGATTTGATTACCATGTCGTTGAATGAAACTTTTACACCATCCATTGAATTCAAGGCTTTTCTCGCAGCGATTGCATTATCCATGTCAATATCTAGCGTCAGGTAAAAGTGAGGAGCTGTAAATTTACTTTCTGCCAAACGACGCGCAATAGTTTTACGCATTTGACTTACTGGATCATCTGTATATGATTCTACACCTGCAGCAACTGGCGAAAAAGATCGTTCAGCTGGAGTGTATGGCACATAATGATCAACATCTCTTTTTACAATTCTACCGTTTTCCCCTGTTCCAGCAACTGAATTAATATCCACTCCTTTTTCTTGTGCTAATTTTTTAGCAAGAGGTGAAGCAAATACGCGCTCTGAATTTGATTGAACGATAGGTTGTTTTGCAGGTTCAGATTTTGGAACTTCAACAACAGTAGGGGTTGGAACTGGAGTTTGCACAACTGGCTCACTCTTAACCGGCTCTGGACTTGGCACTGATTCAGTAATTGACGGAGCACTTCCCGAAATTAATCCAGAAATATCTTCTCCAGGTGCACCTATAACAGCAAGCACAGAATTAACTGGAGCCGACTTTCCGGTGTCAACACCAATATGTAAGAGTGTCCCATTATAGAAAGACTCGAACTCCATTGTTGCTTTATCTGTTTCAATTTCAGCTAAAATTTCACCTTCTTTAACTGTATCTCCTACTTTTTTATTCCAAGTTGCAACAACACCTTCCGTCATGGTGTCGCTCAATTTGGGCATGTAAACTACCTCTGCCATAATCTTTTAAGCTAAAAATTCTTTAATATACGGATAATCCGATTGCATGTAAACATCTTCATAAATCTCATGTGCTTCAGGATATGGAGAATTTTCAGCAAATTCAACTGATTCTTCCACTTCCTTTTTTACCCACAATTCGATTTCTTCAATTTCTTTGGATGTAAGCCACTTGTTATTTTTGATTACATCTAGGCAATGATCAATTGGATCTTTTTCCATCCAATCATTTACCTCGTCTTTTGTTCTATATTTTTGGGGATCAGACATAGAATGTCCTTTGTAACGGTATGTTCTAATATCTAATAATGTTGGTCCATCACCTCTTCGGGCACGAGCAGCGGCTTCCTCAATTGCCTCATGAACAGCCTCAGGACTCATTCCGTTCACAATGCGAGATGGCATTTCATAGGAAAGTCCGATTTTTGAAAGATCAGTCACATTTGTAGTGCGTTCTACGGATGTTCCCATCGCGTAATTGTTGTTCTCAATGATATAGATAACTGGTAATTTCCAGATCATCGCCATATTAAAAGTTTCATGAAGGGCACCTTGGCGAACTGCACCATCACCCATTGAAACAAAAGCAACATTTTCAGTTCCATTATATTTCTCCGCAAATGCTAAACCTGTTCCCATTGGAATTTGAGCTCCAACAATACCATGTCCACCAGCAAAATTCTTTTCTTTATCGAAAAAGTGCATGGAACCTCCTTTACCTTTCGAACAACCCGTTTTTCTTCCATAAAGCTCTGCCATTAAAACACGAGGATTTGTTCCAAGTGCTATAGGATGAGCGTGATCTCTGTAGGCAGTCATGTGTTTATCTGTTGGACGACATGCACTCGCCGTACCGGCTGCTATTGCCTCTTGACCAATGTATAAATGACAAAAACCACCAAATTTTTGCTGAATATATAATTGACCTGTTTTTTCTTCAAATTTTCGAATCAAAAGCATATCCTTGTACCACTTAATGTAGGTTTCTTTTGAAAACTTTGGTTTTGAAGCTGGGCTTTTTTTCTTTGGTTCTGAAGCTGTCTTAACTGCCATGTTGCTGAAATTATTTTTTCGGATTACAAATATACAAATGAATTTGAAAATAGTTTTAAATTGTCATTTTAACACTAAGTATTTATACTAATTCCAATTTTAAAATATTTTTTGTTTCTTCTTGAATTCTGTTTCTCAATGAATCTGATACTGGGTAAAGTGGAAGGCGCATAGTTTCTTCCATCAGTCCTTGTTTATTCAAAGAAACCTTCACACCCCCTGGATTACCTTCCTCAAAAAACATTTTAGTAATCGACAATAAATCATAATGCGCCTTTCTAGCCACGGGTAAATTCTCATCCATTGATGCATGAACCATTTCTGAAAATCTTTTAGGAAAAGCGTTTGCTACTACCGATATTACTCCATCAGCACCTGCAGCAATCAACGGCATCGTGATAGCGTCATCTCCCGACAATATCCCAAATCCTTCCGGTTTTAATCGAATAATTTCCATAATTTGTTCCATACTTCCAGAAGCTTCTTTAACAGCAACCAGATTAGGTATTTCAGCTAATTTCAATGTCGTTGAAGGTAACATGTTTGATCCTGTTCTTCCAGGTACATTATAAAGTATAATAGGCAAATGAGTACATGTTGCTATATAACTAAAATGTTCAATTATTCCTTGTTGGGTTGGCTTATTATAATAAGGAGAAACAGAAAGAATCCCATCAACTCCGACAGGTACTTTTTTCAGTTTTTCGCCTACATCCATTGTGTTATTTCCACCAACTCCATATACAATTTTCAAGGCCCCTTTATTTTCATCAATAACCGTTTGGAGCACTTGTAATTTTTCATCATGACTAAGTGTAGGTGATTCACCTGTAGTTCCTTGCACAACTAAAAAATCAGTGCCATTATCAATTTGATAGCGAACTAATTTTCGAAGGGCATCATAATCAATCGAATAATCTTTATTAAAAGGAGTAACCAATGCCACTCCGGAACCTGTAAATATATTTTTCATTACTTTTTAATTTATTCTGAATACGATTTTGTTAAAACTTCATGCACAAATTCAATTGCCATTGGCGGATTCTCTAAATCAGCTTTGAGATGCATTTCAAAATAGGATCTAGTGGCATTGACTCCAATTCTATTTGTATAACGAATTTTCTTAATGTACGAAAAGATGCGATGCGAATCATCTCCAAACCATATGAGTGTATCGTAATGCAATTTGAATTCTTCTAAGAGTTGCCCATCTTTCAATCTTCCAAAAAAATTGAAATCCGTTGGCGAAACGTAATATATTACAAAATGAGGGGTCATGGAATTTTTATCCACTTCTTTTGGTAAGAGAACTACAATTGTTAATTTCTCAACGTTACTATCGTTCAAGGCCTTATCGAGTGCTTTCTTATACCCTTTTAACTGATCGTCATTGTCACAATTAAGTACAATTAACAGCGAGTCAGTTGTGCTCCAAATACTTTTTTCGTTCAAAATTTATTATTTAATAGTTTAACAAATTCGTCTTCACTTAAAATTTTAACCCCTAAATCTACGGCTTTTTTTAATTTAGAAGGCCCCATATTTTCACCTGCTACCAAAAAATCTGTTTTTGAACTAATGGATGATCCGTTTTTACCTCCATTTTGTTCTATTAATTCTTTCATTTCATCCCTGGAAAAAGAAGAAAAAACTCCTGAAACAACTACTGTTTTCCCAGTTAAAACTCCTTCAATAGACTGGGGTTTTGTTGTTTGAAATTGCAATCCCACTTTTTTCAAATCATCGATAAGTTTTACCGATTCTAGATCTGAAAAATACTCAATCACTGAATACGCAATTTTTTCTCCTATTTCATCTACTTCTATTAATTCTTCATAGGAAGCCTTAATGATTTCATCAATTGAACCAAAATGTTTTGCTAATTTTTTCGCTACTGTTTCACCAACAAAGCGAATTCCTAGACCAAATAAAACACGTTCAAAAGGTATATTTTTTGAATTTTCAATACCTTGCAACAAATTATTGGCAGATTTTTCCGCCATTCGATCCAACTTCAGTAATTGATCAAACGTAAGATGATACAAATCACCTACATTTTTGACCAAATTATTTTCATACAACAAATCAACAGTTTCTTCTCCTAATCCATCAATGTTCAGCGCTTTTCTTGAAATAAAATGATCTATTTTCCCTTTTACTTGAGGTGGACATGCCTTATAATTCGTGCAAAAATGTCCTGCCTCACCATCTTTTCGAACGAGTAAACTCGAACACACAGGACAATTGTGAGGAAAAATAATTCGTTGAAAATTATGCTTTCGAGCTTCTACATTTACTCCAACAATTTTTGGAATAATCTCCCCTCCTTTTTCCACGTAAACTCTATCACCGATATGTAGATCTAACTTTTCTATTTGATCCTGATTATGCAAAGAGGCTCTTTTTACGGTGGTTCCTCCAAGTTGAACTGGATTTAAATTCGCTACCGGAGTAACGGCGCCTGTTCGTCCAACCTGATAAACAACACTTAATAATTCCGTTTCTACACGGTGGGCTTTGAATTTATAAGCTATCGCCCAACGAGGTGATTTTGCTGTAAAACCAAGTTGTTGCTGCTGTCTATAACTATTTACTTTGATAACAACTCCATCAATTTCAAAAGGCAAGGAAAATCTATGTTGATCCCAAAAATGAATAAAATTCATTATTCCTTCAATTGAATTGTTTTTCTCTATAAATCTATCTTTTGGCGAAGGGATTTTGAATCCCCATTCTCCCGCTTTCTGTACTGATTCAAAATGTCCATCAGCAGATAATTGACTTCCATAAACTCCATACAAGTATGAATCTAATCCTCGTGAGGATACAATTTTAGAATCTTGCATTTTCAATGTGCCTGATGCTGTGTTTCTTGGATTAGCAAACAGTTGTTCGCCAATTTCAGCACGTTGATTATTTAATTTTTCAAATACTGAAGAAGGCATAAAAATTTCACCACGTATTTCAAAATCATCCGGAAAATCTGCCCTTAGACTCAGTGGAATAGTTCTAATTGTTCTTACGTTTGTGGTAACATCCTCCCCTTTTTCACCATCACCTCTGGTAACAGCTTGTTTAAGTTGGCCATTTTCGTATCGAATTCCAATTGCAACGCCATCGTATTTCAATTCACAAACATATTCGATATCTTGATCGATCAATTTTTTAATTCGATTTTCCCACTCGATTATTTCCTCTTCTGAGTATGAATTCGACAAGGAAAGCATTGGAAAACGATGAGATACCGTTTCAAACTTTTTAGTTAAATCTCCTCCAACGCGCTTTGTTGGACTGTTTGAATAAGCAAACTCAGGGAACTTAGCTTCTAAATCCTGTAATTCTCTTAATAAACCATCAAATTCAAAATCGGATATTTCAGTTCGACTTTCAACATAATACAAATGATTGTGATGATTAATCAATTTTGTTAAACGAAGTATTTCTGATTTTGCTTGTTCAATGTTCACATGGTAAATTTAGCTATTTTGAGCTTTAAGCATGCGATATCTACCCTGTAAATCTTTCATCAATTCAATGTTAACAAACCCCAATTCATGCATTAATCGTACTAAATCCTCTGAATGATCGGGATTTATTTCAAAAAATAAGAGCCCATTTACTCTAAGTTTTATTCGCGCATTTTTACCAATGATTCGATAAAAAACCAAAGGATCTGTATCCTCTACAAAAAGTGCCAGGTGGGGCTCATGCTCTAATACATGTGACTTCATTTGCGTTTTATCAACAAGTGGAATGTAAGGTGGGTTAGAGACGAATACATCAAAAGAATTTGTATCAAATTGATTAAAAGCATATTCGTTCAAAATATCATGACATAAAAAATCAACCTTAACTTTGTTAAGACTAGCACTTTTCTTAGCTAATTCGAGCGCTTCAGTTGAAACATCAGTTAAAATTACAGATGCTTGGGGTAAATTTGATGCCAAGGAAATGCCAATACACCCTGATCCGGAGCATAAATCAGCCAGATTTAAAGGCGTTGAATTATCTACTGCATTTAAAATTACTTGGACTAATTCTTCGGTTTCCGGACGAGGAATTAACACAGCTGGTGAACAGAAAAAAGTGAGTCCAAAGAATTCTGTTTCACCTAAAATATATTGAAAGGGTTCGCCACTAAGAATACGTTTTGTTATCGAACGAACAAACAACAAATCAGATTCAGACAATCTACTTTCTTGATTTAGAATAAAATCTGAATCTGTCCAATCTAATCTTTTACATACAATTAGTTTGAATATTTTTCGTATTTCTGACTCCGAAAATGACTCTCCGAGCATACTTTTAACGTAGCTCTGGGTAGCTCTTATAGTATTAGATTGAACGAACATTAATTTTCTCTCAATTTTATAAACGCATCTATTTTTTCATTTTCTATCAATACGGTCAAGTTGTAATAAGCTAGTTTCCATTTACCATTTTTCTTAATACAGATTCCACTACCTCTGCAGGAATTCATCCACGTATCCAGATCCTCATCAAACCATGCCATTTTTCCATCCTCTGAAAAAATCCAATTTCTATTTTTCGCTTTAAAATCCCATGCTTTTCCTTTGTCAAAATACGGTTTTGAAAAATCCATAAATTGCTTTTTATTCCATCTTTCACCCGGAGCCGTTCCTAGGAAAACAAAATCTTCAGTGGTAACTTTGAAATACTCATCAAATCTAGCTTTTGCTGCCTGAAGATGCCAATAATCAATTAATGTGTCTAATTGAAAAACTGACTTTTCAATTTTGTTTTGCGAGAAGATTACATGGCTAGTAAACGAGATAAAAACTAAAAATAGTAGAGTACGCATTTAAAGAGTAAAAATTTAATCACGAAAATAGTTGAAAGAAATGAAAGATTCGTACATTAAGTTTCATTAATTTTGCGGTTCTCACGGAAAAGAAGAAGATTGAATGATTAATTTGTTGTTGACACTCCCCTATTTACTTTTTCTTCTTTTTTTAATTAAAAAACTTTCATTTTTTAGAAATTCAGGTTTTCAAAACTATTCGCTTTGGTTTGCTTTTTTAGTAAAGGTTGGTTGTGGATTGCTTGTTTATGTGATTTATGCATTTTACTATGGCAATCGACTAGAATCAGACACATTTAAATATTTTGATGATAGTTTTTATTTATACGAAGCACTTTTTACTAAACCTTTAGATTTCTTCAAGATGCTTTTTGGTATTCAATGCGAAGGGGACTATTTTGACACTAATTATTATGATAAAATGAATAATTGGTATCGCGTTTACGAAAACAGTTTATACAATGATAATCGATTAATTATTCGCGTTAACGCTGTCCTACGAATTTTTTCTTTTGGGAATTATCATGTACACAGTATTATCCTAAACTTTATCGCGTTTATCGGATCTATTGGTTTAGCTCGGTTTTTTATGCACTTTGTTCAATCTAAATGGAAAGTGTATATGGCAGTTTTCCTTGTTCCAAGTGTTGTTTTTTGGAGTTCAGGAATATTAAAAGAATCCTTACTAATATTTGCGATGGGTATGTTTTGTTATTACATTTATCGTTTGGCGACCGAAAAAAAAGGCAAATATCTCATCTATCTATTAGTACCCTTCTGTCTTTTGATTCTTTTAAAGTTTTATGTCTTTGTAGCATTTTTTCCAGCCATTCTGGGTTGGTATTTCAGTCAAACAACAAAATTAAAATGGCTCGCATACCCACTTGTTTTTGGTATCTTAACCATTATCGCTGTAATTTTGGGAATAAGTAATCCGGCTTATGATTTTATCGCAATCCTTGTACGAAAGCAACACGATTTTATTAATATGTCAATTGCTTTTAAGGTGAACAGTGCGATTCACATGGATTTTCTGGAAGAAAACTTATTCTCTTTACTTGCTGCAGTTCCTATGGGAATTGTAAATAGTTTAACACGTCCATGGCCAAATGAAATGAAGAACTTTCTTTTTGTACCTGCAGTTTTGGAGAATATACTTTTATTATTTGCCATCATTTTTGCTTTATTTCAGAAGAAAAAATCAACTATAAGTTCGTTTAATTTCATCGTATTTTGTTTTCTCTTTACGTTTTTACTTTACGCTATCATTGGAATCTCAACGCCTATTTTGGGTGCATTAGTTCGCTATAAAATTCCAGCTATGCCATTTTTAACTATTGCTGTTTTAGCTTTTATTCAAATAGAAAATATTTCTTACATAAAAAACTTAAAATTTATTCAATGGGTTCGTTTGTATTTATAACAGGAGCTTCGTCAGGATTTGGTGAAGCCTGCGCTGAAATTTTTGCCGAGAATGGATATAACTTAATTCTTACTGCTCGGAGAAAGGACCGATTAGATAAATTGTCTAATCAAATAAAGGAAAAATTTGGAATTGAGGTACTAACTCATGAGCTTGACGTTAGAGATGAATTTGCAGTAAAAAAAGTTATTGAAAGTTTATCTCAAAACGTAAAATCAAATTTAAAAATCCTAATCAATAATGCAGGTTTAGCAGCTGGTAGAGATCCAATCGAAACGGGGTTAACCTCAGATTGGAACCAAATGATTGATACAAAT
>JBIIFU010000086.1:0-3218 GCA_044237035.1 Crocinitomicaceae bacterium | reverse complement strand
TTCCGCATTCTCCTATTCGAGGAGCAAATACAGTTGGATTGGTCATTGAAAAAGTTCGAAAAGGAACTGATTTAGAAGACGGTTTGATGTGGTTTTGTGAAAATTGCAATCACCCCTTACATTCCTATCGTTTTAAATTAACCAATATCGAAAATGATTTTCTACCTCGATTTAAAGAGTTTTATTCGTCGTTGGATTATCGCACTTGTAAGTCTTGTGGTCATGTAATGGATGCAGACGAAAGATTCATGTAAATAATGAATTTGAAAGAAAAAAAATCATCCGGCAAAAAAGTTTCTCCATTTATTCGATTCTCTACGTTGGGAATTCAAATGGGAGTAATAATTGCCTTTTTCACTTGGCTTGGTTATTATCTAGATGATAAATTTCAATCAAAAACACCTTGGTGGACTCTTGTATTATCACTTTTTGGAGTCTGTTCTTCTTTGTATTTAGTAATAAAGGAGGTTATGAAAATGGGGCAAAATGAAGAGTAAGATTACGTTTAGTTTATCGTTTATTGGTATAAATGGTTTCCTAATACTTTTGCTATTCATTTTCCAAAAAGTTAATATCATTTCGTTTCCATCGAATCAGTTCTATTTTATCTTGGTAAGCTCATTACTAATTTTACTGTTTTCACTTACACTTATTTTACCTGCTATTGGTGGCGAAAAGGAATCATTTGTGTTGCAATTTTTGATTTTGACTGTCTTGCAGCTGTTGTTTATGCTTTCCATTTGCACTTATGAAGTATATGTTTGGGGAAAAACAGAAACTGAAGCAATTCTATTGCAATTAATTCCATTTGTTTGGATTCTTATTACTCAAACGATTCTGCTGTATCGGTATTCTCTGAAATGATGAATAAATTTGGGAGGATCAGGATCAAGTCAAAAAGTTGGGGATAAACATTTAATTCTTGACAAATGAAAAAGAAAGCACCAAAATTTTAGGAACATTTCACAATAACGATTAAAGAATAATAATGACCTTGGATTTTAGGTTTTCAAGCTGAACTGAGTTTCGTGGTTTTAGAGGAATCCGGAGGATCACTGATAAAACAGAAACTCAGAAGGTGCAGAAAAGGGTTCGGGTAGAATTAGATTTGAATTAGAAAATGGATCGCCGAACCAAGAAAAATCCAAAGTCTTGATTTTTTTACTCAACTTTTTTCATCAAGGAAAAAAGTGGAAAATTATTCATTAAAAATATTCCTCCCCACCTTTTGTTTATGATCCGAGGATCATAAACAAAAGTTCGATTTAAACAAAAAAGGTGTCGGATTTAAATCTGACACCTTTTTCTTTTTTGGGGAGGAAGACGGGGTTCGAACCCGCGACCTCCGGAACCACAATCCGGCGCTCTAACCAGCTGAGCTACAACCTCCATTTATTCGGGTGCAAATATAGCTGAATTGTTTTAAATTTTAGCACAATTTTTAAAGAGAATTTTCATTTTTGACCGATTAAGGATCAATTTTTAGTAAATTCGTTATCTAAAAATTAAAACTATGGATTTAAACTGGCAATTCAAATATTTTAGTGAGTTGAGCCTGAATGAGTTTCATGACATGATTGAGATTCGCCTGAAAGCTTTTGTAGTTGAACAAAACTGCGCTTACCTTGATTTAGACGGAAAAGATAAAAAAAGCTATCACGTTATTTGCAGAAATGGATTTGGAAATATCATTGCTACGGCTCGTATATTGCCAGCAGGCTTATCATATCCAGAAGTTTCAATAGGTAGAGTGGTCATCGTTGAAGAAGTTCGCGGCAAGGGTATTGGACACCAATTGATGGATGAAAGCATTAAATTTTGCCAGGAGGAATTTGGAAATACTACAATTCGTATTTCAGCCCAAAAACACTTGGAGGAATACTATAATAAACACGCTTTTTTATCTACAGGTAAAGAATATCTTGAAGATGGTATCCCTCACGTAGAAATGTTATATACACCCAATTAATTTTATGAAGAAGATTTTTATTTTATCCGTATTATTTTTGATTAATTCTACGATTGCACAAAAAACACTTTCAACAATTGATAAAGAATTTTTAGATGCGAAAGTTAAACCCTCAGAAGATTTCTTCTTGTTTTCTAACGGTAAATGGATTGCTAAAAGTAAAATTCCGGCATCAGAATCCCGTTGGGGAAGTTTCAATGAATTGGAACAAAATAATAAGAAAAAATTAACTCAAATATTAGATTTTGCTACTAAAAACCCAGGAAAAAAAGGCTCGCAAAATCAATTGTTAGGAGATTATTATTTGTCATACACAAATATGAATATCCGAAATAAGTCAGGTTTTCAATCTGTTAAAGTTGATTTAGATGAAATTAATGCACTAAAATCTGTTGAAGAATTACCAGCGATGGTAGCAAAACTTCATTTAGATGGATTAGGAACATTATTTAGTTTTGGAGTTGATCAAGATCTAAAAAATATTGACCGAAATGTTGTTTATCTCAGTCAAGGAGGAATTGGTTTGCCAAATTGTGAATATTACCTGAAGGAAAATAAAAAAACTATTTTAGATACGTATAAATTGTATGTAGAAAAATCATTTGTGAAATTTGGTTATTCGCAAACAGATGCTCAGAATGCAGCTAAAATTATCGTTGATTTTGAAACAAATTTAGCGAAGTCCATGCTTACTCCTGCAGAATTGCGTGTTCCAGAAACAACGTATAATATGACAGGAATGAATGAGGTAGGTTCTCTTTTTGGGAAATTTGATTTTACTACCTATTACCAGAAAATAGGATTGAAGACTGTTGATTCTATAGTAATTGGGACGACTAAGTTTGTTGAAACAATCGCTTCTTTGTATTTCGATGAAGATTTAGAAGCGTGGAAAAAATATTTAACTTGGAACGTAATGAATAGTTATATGGGCCATTTAGGCGAAGAATTTGTGGAGTTGCGTTTTGACTTTTATGGCCGTACATTATCTGGAAAGAAAGAACGTAAACCGTTAAATGAATCATGTATTGATGAACTTACACGCATGGAAGTGGGAGAGTTATTAGGAAAAGCATTCGTTGATAAACATTTTTCAAAAAACGCTCAAGAACGCGTGAATGTTATGGTAGATAATTTATTGATTGTTTTCAAAGACAGAATTTCTAATTTGGACTGGATGTCTGATCAAACAAAAAAGGAAGCATTAATAAAACTAAGTTCAATTGGTCGAAAATTAGGTTTTCCTGAA
>JBIIFU010000085.1:0-3236 GCA_044237035.1 Crocinitomicaceae bacterium | reverse complement strand
GCGATGGCAAATCACTGTATTGACAAATAAATTCAGTATCCATAATTACATAACAATACCATTTTGTCATTGTTTGAATTCCCCTTTATTTTTTTCTTGTTTTTAGAAAATGAGATTAATCTGGGATAAGGATTAGTTTAGATTCATTTTTGAAAATTACTCGTAGCAGCTTGATGGTGCTCAATACAAAAAAAAACAAACAGCAACAGCGGTATTTTTTCTTCAAAGCCAATTTCGATGTTGTCTGTTCAGATGTTTACTTTTCTATTTCTTGAAAAAGTATTTCCTGGCAAGCAAAAACTTAACAAATTATAATGGATAAGGCATAATTGAAAACGCTTATCTCTCATTATGTAAATAACTAGAATAAATTCCAAAAAAAAAAGTACATTTATATTTGGATTATATTCCATAAAAATATGTTTTTACCGAGTGAGGCATTGTTGAGATTATCTCTTTTTCAATACAAAAAACCAAACAACCACAGCGGTATTTTTTCTTGAAAGCCAATTTCGATGTCGTCTGCTGCAATGAAAGCATTTTGTAGATCTTTTACCTGCTCTTTTGTTTTGTGTTTTCCACCGATTTCAAACGTGAGTGTTTGATCTATTTTAAAATCGCCCACATCTGTGTACTCAACCAAATGTTTGTAGGCGAGTTGGTTGGCAAAAAATGTTTCTCTTACATGGCCAATCTGCACGTTCTGAGGCGCAATGGTATATAGCAAATTAGTATTGTCGAGGTAGATTTTATCGGGTTTTTGAAGTCTCGTAATTCCTTTGGCATCTTTGAAAAGTTGTTGCGTCAATCCGCTTTCCTCTAAATAATGAAAATAGGTGATTAGCGTATTTCGGTTAATTCCAATGCGCTCAGCTAGTTTAGTGACGTTTGGTTTGAATGGAACGGAAGACGAAATCACCATCAACAATTGCTTCAGTTTAATGATATAAGATGGATCCACTTGTCGCAAGGTAGGCAGTTCAATTTCTAAAATGAAATTGACAATCTCCTCTAAACGTTGGTCATACGTGTTTGGATTGTCGCGAAAAAATGGATAATATCCCGTTTTTAAATAGGTGGAAAAATACTTAATCGGTTGAATTTTTCCTGCAATCTCCGTAGCGATTTTACCATGATTCTCAATGATTTCATTCAAATTAAGTGGATTAAACTCAAAACCGTGTTCTAAATTCAGGAATTCACGGAATGAAAGTCCCTGCATGGAATACATAACAGCTCTTCGGCTCAAATCGGCCCTTGCATTTAAAATCTCTAACAACGATGATCCTGTAAAAACAACACTTACTTCCGGGAAATCGTCGTAAATATTTTTAAGTTCTTGTGCCCAATTCGGGTATTTATGAATTTCATCGATAAATAATTTTTTTCCTCCACGTTTAACGAAATCATCCACAAATTCAACTAGGTTTTGTTCGCTAAACCATATGTTGTCAAGGGAAATATATAAGGCAGTTTCGTCGTTTTCATGATGTTGTTTTAGGTATTGTAATAGAATGGTTGTTTTT
Organism: Crocinitomicaceae bacterium; assembly: GCA_044237035.1. GTDB lineage: Bacteria > Bacteroidota > Bacteroidia > Flavobacteriales_D > Crocinitomicaceae > UBA952. The sequence continues at coordinate 1,710 of JBIIFU010000085.1, read as the reverse complement.
CCAATTCCCCTCGGTCCTCGAAGTCCTATTAAACGATCCGTCCAGTCTATTTCATGAAAAACACTTCTGATAAAATTTACTTGTACTAACGCGAGTTTTTTCCGATATCTTTCTATTAAGGATTCCATTTGCTTGTTTTATAAGTCAAAAATACGAATAAATTTTTATTATAAAAAGCATTTTAAACTAATAAAGCTTATTGCAATACTTAAAAAATATTAAAAATGCTTATTGTGTTAAGCAAAAAAACATTCAGTAAGGAGCTTTCATTTTCTAAAGTGACTTAAAGAAATTGTAATACGTCACAAAAAGTGCTTCCGACTTTCTTTTTTCAGCTTTGAAATTCGATGCGTCGTAAAAGTTTTCCAAGTAGCGCTTTGAATCGAGATTGTACAAGCAAGATCCTTTTTCCGAAACGAATCCATAACCTCGAATGGTTGCATGAAACGCAAAAGAATTTACGGTTGGGCTCAATAAATCTTTACTGAATTTGAAGTTTGAATTCAATTGTCGAAGTTGATGCAAAAGAGTTGCTGCAATATCCGATTGTGAGCCGATTGTGTTGTTTTGTTTTCCTCTAAATTCTTTTTTCAAAGGTTCACCGCAAATCAACAATGGAATTCTAAAAAAGAGCGATTGATTGGGACTTGTAATCGTGTGCGAGTGATGTCCGTGATCAGCAACGAAAACAAAAATGGTGTTTTTGTACCAACTTTCTCTTTTTGCTTTTTCGATGAATTGACCAATCGCCCAATCTGCGTAATAAACGGAATTCATATAATCACTTTCCTTTCCTGTCCATTTTTGCCACCCTTTTCGTTTCGGATAATCGAAGGGAGAATGCGTACTTCCGGTAAAAGCACAGTGCATAAATGGTTCTTTTGTTTTTTTGATTTTCTGAAGAAATAAAGCGTATAAATCTTCATCGTAATAATTCAGTTTTCCTTTAGTCAATCCCGACGGAAAATTCTTTTCATCGGCCAATTCATCAAATTGATGTTGTGTTAAATACCCTTGAATGTTGCCGTATTTTAAGTCGCCACTAAATAAATAATGCGAGGAATATCCGATTTTTTTTAAGGTTTGATTAATGGAAGGAAGCTTTCGGTTTTTTTCAGGTTCAAGTGAAATGGCTACTTCAGGAATAGCAGGATATCCTGAAAAGATACTTGTGTTCCCGATTTCAGAGGTTGTGTTAGTTGCATATACATTTTGGAATAGGTATCCTTCTGAAGCAAGTTTATCAAAATTCGGCGTTAATCCTTTTGTATCGCTCATACAACCCACAGCCGATGCTGACCAGCTTTCCAAAATAATGAATACGACATTTGGTTTTGAATCTTCAAGGATATAATTCGTGTGATTTCTATCAAACTTATATAGGGAATCAGCAACTGAAGAAGCAACTTTTGGTTGAATTTTGGGCAAATGATTTTCCAAATCGTTCCGCTTGAACAGTAAATAACTATTTCCAAAATAATAGGTTGAGTTGACTGAAAGATCATTTACAATTGATTTCTGTGAGAAATAAGCAGAATCAACATTGATTGGAATTTGCTGAACACCACCTCGCGCAAAAATCACACAGCAAATTAGATACACAAGTCCAATTGGAAGATGAATCCATTTTTTTTGCAAATCTACTGGGTTGAATTTCATTAATTTGAGTAGAAATATCCCGATTCCAACTTCTGCCAAAAGCAAACCAAA
>JBIIFU010000084.1:0-3272 GCA_044237035.1 Crocinitomicaceae bacterium | reverse complement strand
CAACTAAAAATACACTTGAAAATGCGGCCCAATTCATAAGTTATATTTTTTCTCCGTAAGCTAGGTCTCCAGCATCACCCAAACCAGGAACAATATAGGATTGAGCCGTAAGTTCTTGATCAATTGCTCCTACAAAAATCTCCGTATTTTCAGGCAAATATTTCTTTACATAATCCAAGGCTTGTGGTGTAGCAATTGCAGAAACTATAAAAATTCGTTTAGGATTGCCATAACGCAACATGGCTTGATAAACAGTAACCATCGAACTTCCTGTTGCTAACATGGGGTCACTGATAATCCAAGTTTTGTTATCTAAATTTGGCGCGGCCATATATTCAACATAAATTTCAAATTCCTCAGCGGTTGAATGTTTTCGATAGGCTGAAATGAAGGCGCTTTCTGATTGATCAAAGTAATTCAATAATCCTTGATGCATGGATAATCCGGCACGGAGAATAGTTGCTAACAATGGGTTCTCCTTCGGTAAATCAATTTGAGCTTTGCCTAATGGTGTAACTACTTCTGTTTCATGATAAACCAAACGTTTAGATACTTCATAACCCAATATTTCTGCGATTCGTTCCATATTTCGGCGAAATCGAAGCGGATCTTTTTGAATTTCAATACTACGTATTTGAGCCAAAAAAGTATTTAATACAGAAGCTTGAGATGAAATATTGTGAACCATAATTTACTCTTTTTGTAAAAGTACATAGAAATATTTCGACCTGTATTAGCTCTGTCAAAAATTCACGCTTTTTAGCAAAAATATGACAGCATGTCGCAATTTAATCGAATGGTCTTATCTTTGTCAAACGACGACGAAAATAAATGTTATTATGAAACCTGAACATACGGAAAATCCAGAACAAGAGAAAGCTACTGCAGATGATTCAAAGAATACAGAATCTCCACAAGAAAATATAAACACAGATTCATCTGAAAATCAAGATGATGAAGTTAAAATTGAGGAAAATAATTCGGAAATTATTGAAGATAATTGGCATGAAAAATATCTTGAGTCTCATGATAAGTTTGTACGTCTTCACGCTGAGTTTGATAATTTTCGCAAAAGAACCACTAAAGAACGCATTGATTTAATGGCTACGGCAAGTTCAGGGATTTTAAAAGAGTTAATTCCTGTACTAGATGATTTTGAAAGAGCGATTTCTTCAAACGAAACAGCTACTGAAATTGAAAGCGTTAAAGAAGGATTTTTGCTTATTTACAATAAATACAAAGGGATTTTAGAATCAAAAGGTCTAAAGCCAATGCATTCCAAAGGCGAAATTTTCGATAGTGAATTACACGAGGCGATTGCCAATATTCCAACAGACTCTGAAGATATGAAAGGGAAAATTATCGATGACGTAGAGAAAGGTTATACGCTCAATGATAAGGTGGTTCGATTTGCAAAAGTTGTTGTCGGTCAATAATAGAAAAAAAGAATGAGTCAAAAACGAGATTATTATGAAGTTTTAGGTGTTTCGAAAAATGCCGACGAATCGGAAATTAAAAAAGCTTACCGCAAACTAGCAATTAAATACCATCCAGACAAAAATCCTGATGATGCGTCAGCGGAGGATAAATTTAAAGAAGCTGCTGAAGCATACGAGGTTTTGAGTAATTCTGAAAAAAGAGCTCAGTATGATCGTTTTGGACATGCCGGAATGGGAGGTCAGGGTGGATTTGGTGGAGGAATGAATATGGATGACATTTTCTCTCAATTTGGTGATGTTTTCGGAAGTGCATTTGGTGGAAGTTTCGGAGGAAGTCGTTCTGGAGGATCTAGGACTGTTCGAGGAACAAATCTTCGCGTAAAGATGAAATTGACACTGGAAGAAATTGCTGCAGGTGTTAAGAAAAAGATAAAAGTAAACAAACTCGTTAATGCTGAAGGAGTTACATACAAAAATTGTTCAACGTGTAATGGAACAGGAAGAATAACTAGAGTTTCACAAACATTTCTTGGAGCTATGCAAACTCAATCGGCTTGTCATGTTTGTCAGGGCGCTGGAAAAATGATTGACAAAAAACCTGCAGATTCAGATGCTCAAGGTTTGAAACGTCAAGAAGAAGTAATCGAAATTGAAATTCCTGCTGGAGTAGAAGAGGGAATGCAATTAAGTGTAACAGGAAAAGGAAATGCTGGTCCGTTTAATGGAGTTCCTGGAGATTTGATTGTCGTAATTGAAGAAGTAGAGCACGAGGAATTGCGCCGCGACAGTGAAAACCTACATTTTGATGCAATAGTTAGTTTTATCGATGCTGCTCTAGGTGAATCAATTGAAGTTCCAACTGTCAGTGGAAAGGTAAAAATAAAGGTTGATCCGGGAACGCAAAGTGGAAAGGTTTTGCGACTGAAAGGAAAAGGCTTACCAGTTTTACAAGGATATGGAACAGGCGATTTGTTTGTTCATATTCACATTTGGACACCTACAAAACTTTCAAAAGAAGAACGCGAAATATTAGAAAAAATGAAGGATTCAGAAAATTTCAAACCAGGTTCCGAATCTGATCAAAAAGGTTTTTTCGGAAGAATGAAAGATATTTTTAGTTAAAATGTCTTTCTTTTCACAATCCGATTTAGGTAGAACCGATGTTTCAAGTTATGTTTTAACTGTATGCCTCATTTTATTGGGATATGGTTTTCTTGGTTCTTTACCACTTTTGATTGATTTGCGTTTATCAGGTTCAGATTTAAACGATGTCATGAGTATCGAACACATGGCTCGAATTCTTGGAAAAAATCGCTTATTAGTGCATTTGCTTCTCCCTTTTGTGTTTATATTCGCTGCACTTTACGTCGGAATCACACGATTTCACAAACGCAATTTTTTATCCGTATTAACTTCTGCACCCCATTTTCGATGGAAACGATTTTTTACTGCATTTTCACTTTGGTGGGGCTTAATGCTCGCTTTTGTTTTGTTCGATTTTTTTATGGGGAATGAACTTAAACTAAACCTTGATATTAACAAGTTCATTCCTTTGGTGATAATTTCTTTTCTATTAATTCCAATTCAAACAACCGCTGAAGAAGTTTTATTTCGTGGGTATCTTGCCCAAGCTCTTTATCGTAAAATTGGAAGTTATCTTCATGTAATTATAACTACAAGTGCATTTTTTGCCTTAATGCATGCTTTCAACCCGGAAGTCGCAACATTAGGCTATGGGATTTTATCCTATTATTTTCTAACAGGAGTGTTTTTGGCTGTAATGACAATAATGGATGATGGAATGGAATTATCAATGGGATACCATGCAGCAAA
>JBIIFU010000053.1:0-12074 GCA_044237035.1 Crocinitomicaceae bacterium | reverse complement strand
CAATCCAGCACGATTTCGTTGAATTGCTTTAACAACTTTCTCAACTGCTTCGTCTTGACCAATTACTCTTCCTCGTAATTCCTCGCCCATTTTAGCAAGGCGACCAGTTTCTTTCTCTGAAACTTTTGTAACAGGGATTCCACACATCATAGAAACAACCTCAGCTACATGTTCTTCAGTAACTGTAACTCTATTCGTTTTTGATTCTTCCTCCCATTTCTTTTTTGCTGATTCTAATTCTTCCTGAAGTCTTCGCTCATCATCACGCAATTCAGCCGCTTTTTCATATTGTTGAGACTTAATAACCTCATTCTTTTGAATTTTCAATGCTTCAATTTGCGCCTCAACATCTAGTATTTCCTTCGGAACATTAATATTTGTCAAATGAACACGAGAACCAACTTCATCCAATGCATCAATGGCTTTATCTGGCAAATGGCGATCTGTAATATATCTTTCAGTTAACTTAACACAAGCAGCCAGAGCTTCATCTGTATACGTTACAGAATGATGATCTTCGTATCTTTCCTTAATGTTGTTTAATATTTGAATCGTCTCATCAATAGTTGTTGGCTCAATCAAAACCTTTTGAAAACGACGTTCTAAGGCTCCATCTTTCTCAATATACTGACGATATTCATCCAACGTTGTTGCTCCAATTGCTTGCATTTCACCACGAGCCAAAGCAGGCTTGAACATGTTCGAAGCATCCAATGAACCACTTGCTCCTCCCGCACCAATGATAGTATGAATTTCATCAATAAATAAAATTATGTCCGGATTCTTTTCAATTTCAGCCATTACAGCCTTCATTCTTTCCTCAAATTGACCGCGGTATTTTGTTCCTGCAACCAATGAAGCTAAATCCAATGAAATAATTCGCTTATTAAACAATACGCGAGATACCTTTCTTTGAACAATTCTCAATGCCAGACCTTCCGCAATTGCACTTTTACCAACTCCTGGTTCACCAATCAAAATTGGATTATTCTTCTTTCTACGGGATAAAATTTGACTAACTCGTTCAATTTCTTTTTCTCTTCCTACAATTGGATCTAATTTTCCAATTTCTGCCATTTTAGTTAAGTCACGTCCAAAATTATCCAATACTGGAGTTTTAGATTTTGGGTCTGCTGACTTACGTTGTGAGGAAAATGATTCCCCTTCCTCATCCTGACCGCCAGGAAATTCAGCTCTAGGAAGTGAAGTATCATCCTTTATTGCTTCATATTCATCCTTTACATTATCGTATATCAAACCGTATTTATTTAAAATTGAACTTGCAACACTATTGTCCTCTCTTAAAATACTCAACAATAAATGCTCCGTGCCAATTATTGCACTTTTAAATTGTTTTGCTTCCAGATAGGTCATTTTTATAATTCTCTCCGCTTGTTTCAAAAGTGGAATGTTTGTATTTTGAACAGGGTAATCAACCGCTGATTTCAACAAAATTGTTTCAATTTCTTTTCTCATTGCTGATAAATCTAATTGAAACTCTCTAAAAATCTTAATTGCTGTGCCGTCTGTTAATCGTGTCATCCCCATTAATATATGTTCAACGGAAATGCTTTCATTGTTTAATCGAATTGCTTCTTCTTTACTTAGAGCAATTACGTCCTTTACGCGATGCGAAAATTTTGCTTCCATATTAATTTATGTAAATATTTTCTCCTAAGTGGAGCTTTCACAAATATACGAGATAATTTTATCAAACTACGCTAAATTATTCACATTTTACTACTAAAATTTGTTAGTAAAAAGAATGAATAAAACAGAGATGGCATTCGATTATCATTAATTTTGAATCTTGCAAAAAACTTAAGAAATATTCAATTATGGCAGACGGAGAAAAAATTATTCAGATAAACATTGAAGATGAAATGAAATCCGCGTACATCGATTATTCGATGTCCGTTATTGTTTCAAGAGCATTGCCCGACGTACGAGATGGATTTAAACCAGTGCATAGAAGGGTTCTCTATGGAATGCAGGATTTAGGAGTTTTTTCAAACAGACCTTATAAGAAGTCAGCGAGAATCGTTGGTGAGGTTCTTGGAAAATACCACCCTCATGGGGATAGTTCAGTTTACGATACAATGGTACGTATGGCTCAAGAATGGTCCTTGCGCTATCCGTTAGTTGATGGTCAAGGAAACTTTGGTTCTGTTGATGGTGATAGCCCTGCAGCAATGCGTTACACAGAAGCGCGTCTTCGCAAAATTGCGGAGGAAATGCTTGAAGACCTAGACAAAGAAACAGTGGATTTCACACCAAACTTTGATGATAGTTTGACGGAACCATCTGTAATGCCTACTAAAATACCAAACTTATTAGTGAATGGAGCGTCCGGAATTGCGGTTGGTATGGCGACAAATATGGCTCCTCACAACTTAACAGAAGTTGTAGACGGAATTATTGCTTATGTCGATAATAAAGACATTGATGTTGAGGAACTTTTAAACTACGTTAAAGGTCCTGATTTTCCAACAGGAGCAACAATTTACGGATATGATGGTGTAAGGGAAGCGCTTACAACTGGTCGAGGACGAATTGTAATGCGTGCCAAAGCAGAAATTGAAGAGGTAAATGGTCGTGAACAAATCATTGTAACAGAGATACCTTATCAGATCAACAAAGCTGAAATGATTAAGAAAACAGCTGAATTGATTAATGACAAAAAAATCGAAGGCGTTTCAGATCTTCGCGATGAGTCTGACCGAAATGGAATGCGTATTGTTTACGAAATAAAACGTGATGCTATTGCAAATGTTGTGTTAAATAAATTATACAAGTACACATCCTTGCAAACTTCATTCTCAGTTAATAACATCTGTCTTGTAGATGGAAGACCAAAGTTGTTGAATCTTAGAGACATGATTCAGTACTTCGTAGAATTTAGACATGAAGTAGTTATTCGTCGAACTCAATTTGAACTCCGCAAAGCAGAGGAAAGAGCACATATTTTAGAAGGTTTAATCATTGCTTCTGATAATATTGACGAAGTAATTGAAATCATAAAATCTTCATCAAGTCCAGATGCTGCTCGTGAAAGATTGGCAGAGAGATTTGGATTATCAGAGATTCAAACAAGAGCGATCGTTGACATGAGACTACGTCAATTGACTGGTCTTGAGCAAGATAAGCTTCGTGCAGAATACGATGATTTAGTGAAATTAATTGCTGATTTAAAAGATATATTAGCTCGTGAAGAACGAAGAATGGAAATCATTAAAAATGAATTGATTGAAATTCGTTCTAAATATGGAGATGCACGTAGATCAGTAATTGAATACGCCGCTAGCGAAATGCGAATGGAAGATTTGATTGCTGACGAAGAAGTGGTTATTACAATTTCTCACGCAGGGTATATCAAACGAACTAATTTAACGGAATATAAGGTTCAAAACCGCGGAGGAATGGGATCGAAAGGTTCTGCTACGCGTGATCAAGATTTCTTAGAACATCTTTTTGTGGCTACAAACCATAATTACTTATTGATCTTCACAGAGAAAGGAAGATGTTTCTGGATGCGTGTGTACGAAATTCCGGAAGGAAATAAAACATCTAAAGGTAGAGCAATTCAAAACTTGATCAACATACCGCAAGACGATAAAGTGAAAGCGTATGTAAAAGTGAACGACCTCACAGACAAAGAATATGTTGAAAACAACTTCATCGTGATGTGTTCTAAACAAGGTGTTATCAAGAAAACATCGTTAGAAGCATACTCTCGTCCGCGTTCAAATGGTATTAATGCCATTACAATTCGTGATAATGATGAATTACTTGAAGCAAAATTAACCAATGGCACCAACGAAATCGTCTTGGCAACAAGTTCAGGAAGAGCAATTCGTTTCAACGAATCCACTGTTCGACCTATGGGAAGAAATGCTTCAGGAGTAAGAGGTGTATCATTAGCTCCTACTAATGACGAAGTAATTGGAATGATTTGCGTGGAAGATATTTACTCAACGATTCTTGTAGTATCCGAGAAAGGATATGGAAAACGCACCTACTTGAATGATCCTGAAGATCAAGAACCGGTTTATCGAATTACCAATCGCGGAGGAAAAGGGGTTAAAACGTTGAATATCACTGAAAAAACAGGTAAATTGTTATCTATTCTGAATGTGACTGATGAAGAAGACTTAATGATCATTACTAGAAATGGTATAACAATCAGAATGCACATTGACACCATCCGTACAATGGGTAGAGCTGCGCAAGGTGTAAGATTGATTAATCTGAAAAATAATACAGGAATTGCTGCTATTGCTCGTGTACCTCGATCTGAAGATGAAGATGAAACAGAATTAGAAGGAACAGATTTACCGGAAGGAACAACGGAGAATCCGACAAGTGGCACAGATATTGACAATGGCGCCATCGAATAAATTTTATACTTTTGTACTTTAAAACTAACTTATGAAAAAATCGTTAATTTGTGTTGGTTTGATTTCATCAGCACTTTTTTTCTCCTTCGATTCGTTTGCACAATCGAAAAATGTTCAGGATGCATTCAGTAAATTCAAAATGGTATCTCCAAAGAATGATGCTGAAAAGAATTTACGCACCTTAGAAGAAGCTAAAAAATTCATTGATGCAGCCGCTGAAAATGCTGAAACAAAGGAAGATCCTAAGATGCATTTCTACCGTGGACAAATCTACATGTCTTTGTATGAACTAAGCGCTCAACAAGCAATGGCTTCAGGAAATGTAGATCAAACTCTTCTTGAAGGATATAAATCTAAAGCAGCAGAAAGTTTCATCTTTTGTTTGAACGAACCCAAGAAGAAGTTTAAGGATGACGTTACGGGAATGGCAGATATGAAATTCACTATGATGTTTGATGGAGGCGTAAAAATGTACAACGATAAAAAGTACGAGCAAGCTCTTGTCATGTTTTTTCAAGCATACGAAATTAAAAGTATGCTTAATATGGATTATGGTGATTCTAAGAAAAATGGTATAATTAGTATGAATCAGATTGTCGATAAATTAATTACCGCTGAAAAACCTGATTTTAATACTGCAATTGCATTGGTAGAGCAAGTAAGAACTCAATTTCCAAAAGATATCGATTTACTAATCAGTTTGATTAATATCCATTTGAAAAATAATGATTTAGTAACTGCTGAGAAATTTATGAGTGAAGCCGTTACACTTGATCCAAATAATAAGGTTCTTCATTACAATTTAGGAACTTCATACATGAATCAAGGGTTGAACGAAAAAGCGGAAGAATCATTAAACAAAGCGTTAGAGGTTGATCCTTCTTATAAAGATGCTCAATACCAATTAGGCGCTCATTTATATAACTGGGCAAATGAGGTAAATAAACAAGCTGGTGAATTGAATTCAAACGATCCTCAAGTTCCTGAATTAGAAAAACAATCAGAACAATTACTTCAAAAATCATTGAACGTTTTGGAAAAATATATTGAAATCAATCCTAACGACAAAGATGTTTTGGGAATAATATACAAAACACATTACAAGTTGGGTAACTCTGAAAAAGGAAAGGAATACAAAGCTCGTTTTGATGCACAAAATTAATTATCAGAAAAAATAATTTTAAAACTGCTTGAGAAATTAAGCAGTTTTTTTTTTGCCTAACTTTGTCAAATGCAAATTGGAATAATTGGAAATGGTTTCTGTGGTTTGATGACTTGTCATCATTTAATAGTTCAATCTTCTAAAAAGCTATCCATTACCATTTTTGAAAAAGAACATAATCCAGGAAGGGGAATTGCCTATTCACCGCAATCTGAAAAGGTTTTACTTAACGTGATTGCCGGTAAAATGAGCGCCTTTCCTGATAAACCAAATAATTTCGTTAATTGGCTTTCCAACCATTCTGATTATAAAAACGATAGTGAACAACTGATAGCCTCATCTTTTGTTCCGCGAGCGAGATATGGAGAATATTTGGAAGATATTTGGATAAGTACAAAAGAACTTGCAATTTCAAAAAATATTGACCTTCAATTAGTAAAGGAGGAAGTTATTGAATTAACAAAAGAAAATGACAGAATTCAACTTAATACAGAAAAAAATCAATTTTCATTCGATAAAATAGTTTTAGCTACCGGAAATCAACTTCCTCGCAATCCTCAAGTTAAGAATACGAACTGGATTACTTCGTTAAGATATTCGCAAAACCCATGGAATTATAAGTTAGAAAATATAGTTTCATCCATGCCTATTTTCATTCTAGGAAATGGATTAACCATGGTTGACACTGTCATTCAAATCCGTGAACATAAGTTTGAAAATCAAATCATTTCTCTTTCCCCACATGGATTCAATATCTTGCCACACAGAAATTTCAGTATTTCAATGGAAGATTGGTTGGGCAAACTTGGTGAAAACCCATCTCTACATTCCTTGATAACAGAGATTAATAAGCAACTGAAAACGTTAAAGAAACATGGTATTTCTGCAGAACCGTTAATCGACTATTTAAGACCGCACACTCAAGGTATTTGGCGAAATTTTAGTTTAACTGAAAAGAAGATATTCATGTCTAAATTCAGGCATTTATGGGGCGTAGCACGACACAGACTTCCATTTATAACTTATGACATTATTCAAAAAGAGAGAATTCAAAACAGTTTGCAAATAATTTCAGGAAAACTCATATCCGTAAGTGAATTAACTGACTCCCTAGAGATCAATTACTTTGACAATGCATTAGGAAAAGAGAAAAAAATTGAGGCAACTTTTATGATCAATTGTACCGGTCCTGAATCAGACTTTACAATTAGTAATTCTACTTTATTAAAAACTTGCTTGGCTAAAGGAATAGTAACGCAAGATGAGTTAAAACTTGGAATTAGAACAAATACTGATAGTTTCCAAACCCTAAATTCGAACAACGAAATAAATTCATCCATTTACACCTTGGGATCTACCTTACGTGGAGAATTATGGGAAAGTACAGCGATAAATGAATTGCGTTCACAAGCAAAAACGCTCGCCGAAAAATTACTTTCTGAAATTAATTGAGTTACTTACAAATTCATTAATAGATTTTAACACAGATTTCGTTTATAATTCTTTAAATTTGTACGGATTGATAAACCAATCAAACGTTCTTTGGGGTCGACATTGGATTTGACAGCGATAGCGGTAGTCAAGTGTCAGCATGCAGAGGGTTGTGGTGAACCTCTATAATATCTTGTCACGAACAATAATTGACAATACGTCATACGCACTTGCTGCTTAATTAACTGAATGTTAATTGGCTTAATCCGACTGAAGCATAGTAAGTTGGACGAGTACTTTCGGTAAACTGCTGCTCATTCGGTTTACCATACGAAAGTTCATCCCATTGGGCTAGTTAAATCGAGGTAACTAAGTTTTAGCGAAATAACAGTTACTAAGTTGTAGATTTGGGTGTTCTTGTCCGTCCTGCAATCGAAAATCAATCGAGAAATAAGCATGTAGAAAGCTTGAAAACTCGTCGTTTGGACGAGGGTTCAAACCCCTCCGACTCCACAAGTAAGTGTTTTGAATACATAAAAAAACACCTAAAACCCTTGAATTTGTTGAAAATTCAAGGGTTTTTTATTTGCGAAAATTTTTAACTTTGGGGAGTATCTGGTGAGACTTAAGGGAGTCTCCCTTAGTAAAACAATAAAAGTCTCCCTTTTTTTAAAGATTTGTAAATACAAGCAACTATGAATGAAACATTTACAGTGATTTTTATAGCAAGAAAAGTGAAAAATAATGAAGAAGAATCACTCATCTATTCACGATTAACACTAAATAAAGAACGACGCGAATTTGGTCTTAGAATACGGATCAAAAGCAAAGCCTGGGAACCTAAAGCTCAAAAAGTAATTGGCAAGAATGAAGAAGCCAAAACGATTAACGTGCAACTTGAACTCATCGCAAATAAATACAAACGTATTTTTAACGAAATTAAATTCAACAAAGGCGCGGTTGATTTGGACGAAATCATTAGCCGATATCAAGGTGCAGATGGAACTGTTAAAAGACATACGCTACTCGAACTGTTTGAAAAGCACAATAAGCGTGCTTACGATTTGATTGGTAAGGATTACGCCAAAGCCACATATCAACGTTTCCATACAACTAAATTGCATGTTGAAGAATTCCTGAAGAGCAAAAGGAAAAAAGATATTGAGTTATCAGATTTGAATAATGGATTCCTAATTGATTTGGGTCATTATTTCAAATTCAAGAAGGATTGTAATCACAATACCACAGTGAAGTATATTCGTATTGTTATGATGATCGCGCGTTTGGGCATTGACTACGGCTGGATTAACAAGGATCCTTTTTCCGGTTTCAAACAATCATTGCAAGAAGTCAAACGTGGTCACTTACTAGATGATGAATTGGAGCGCCTCGAGAATACAGAGATAAAAAATAATCGAATTGAGGTCATTCGTGACATGTTTGTTTTCTGTTGCTATACAGGATTAGCCTATGCTGATGTTTCAAAACTAAAGCCCTCAAATATCATTACCTATCCTGACGGTTCATTGTGGATCAATACTAGCCGAACCAAAACAGATGTTGACTCTAACATACCATTACTTCCAAAGGCGATTGAAATAATAGAAAAATATAAAGACCATCCGGAAACCGATGTTAAAGGAACGGTCCTGCCAATACGAAGCAATGTAAAGTTCAATGCTTACTTGAAGGAAGTTGGGGATCTTTGCCAAATCGATAAGAACCTCACCACTCACTTGGCTCGACATACTTTCGCCACCACAGTGACGCTTAACAATGATGTGCCGATGGAAACAGTATCAAAGATGCTGGGGCATAAAAACATTAAGACAACTCAGATCTATGCGAAGATACTGGATAAGAAAGTAGGTTCCGACATGAAAATTTTGCAAGAGAAACTGTCTAGAAAAAAAGGGGTAGATCATTGAATTGCAGAAAGCCTAAGAAAAATCATGTTGATAACTGTAATGAACAGAAACATAAAAATTCATCAATTAACAATTTATTTGAAAACTAATGAGCACAAACGAAGAAACTATCACCTCTCATGCCTATGATGTCGATTTAATTGCGACGTATCATGGACTTTTAGAGATGGAATTTACAAAAAGTCATGGATTAACTAAGGAACTTTATTTGAAGAAAATCAGCGATTTGGGGAAGTTTTTCTGTAAAAAGAATTGTCTTTACTACCCATTTTATTTCAATCAAAGAATCCCCCTTGTCGTTCAATCTTCCTTCTACAATTTCGAGTTGTATCTCGGATTATTTCTCATTTCCTTTGAAAGCCCGAAAATACCAGCCTTATTAACATACCAAAAATCGAATTATAAAGGAAATTTTGATTTTGTAAATTTGGTAGATTTCTTGGTCTATAAAATCGTAAGAAACAATAGCCCAAACGATAATTATGTTCGATTGGAAAAAATAATGGAATGGGTATCCGCAGAGCGTTCAATGGTCAATCAAAATGAGGAATTGATAACAAATAGCAAGGTTGGAAATGATGATGTTCTAACAAAAAAACATTCAACTATAGTATACGCTCTATTCCATTATTACTTGCAAGAGGCAAAGTATGAAATTCTTTTTGATTGTTATTTAAAACTCAAAAAAAAGGCTGCAATCATAAGTACAGGTAAATCCTATGGTGTTAGCGGATATAATTTCTTGAATCACTATTATAATATCGCAAACAGAAAGAATAGAGTTGCTTTTAAGAACGTGAAACACTTAGAAAGTGTTGTTAAAATGCTAACGAATCATCCTGGAGCTGAAAAAATAGCAGAAAAGGAATTGACTGAGGCGAAATCGTTGCAATAAAATAGTAAGCCCATTTAGTAAGCCCTTGCCGCGGAAAAAATCTTCAGGTTGTATTTAATTCGCAATCTAAATTTAATATTATGGCTTACATTGCAACCAAAGATGAGCTCGACTTACTACTGACAGAAAAGCTCGAAAAGTATTATCAAAAAATCTTTAACGAGCTGCAAGGTGCAAATCTTGCTCAACGTAAATGGCTCAAGGCAGCTGAATTGAAGAAACTGCTTCCACTATCGGATTACCGAATAGCAGAAATGCGAATAAGAGGCTTGCTAGATTTTCAGAAAATCGGCGGGACCTACTATTACACCATTGATTCGATAAATCGATTGTTAAACAAAAACCCAAAGTGATGACAGCTCATTTCCTAGATGCAAGAGGATAGTATTCTAGGCAATGTCAATGCTTTGGATACATTATACCTCTCACCACATGAATTCCTTGCCGTAAATTGATATCTCCTTTTTATTGCCTTGGTGGTTTGCAATTCAAAAAAATCAACAAATGACATTTTTATGTGTATCTCATTTTTTTGAACTAGTTCGAGTTCTATTTACTTTCACGACAAATATGTTATCGTTGATTGATTTCGCCGAAAGCACTCTGTTGTTGCTAGTTAATAATAAATGATGAAGTTGAATAAAGAGACTGATTTACTTTCCCAGGAAGAGTGCATTCAATTTTTGAAAGAAATTCGATGGGGCAATACGGTCAAATGTACTTCCTGCAATAGCGACAGTGTGAGGCTTACCTGCGAGTTAAAACAGCGTTATTCATGTAAAAAATGCCGCGAACAATTTTCAATTTTCACCAATACCATTTTTGAAGGCACTTTGATTTCATTACCGAAATGGTTTAAAATAATAAAATTAATTCAAGAATCAAAGAATCATATTACAGCGAAAGAAATACAACGGAAAATAGGCCTAACTTACAAAACTGCCTATTATGCAGGAATGCGGGTGAGAATTGGTATGTTTCAGCCTAAATCAAAACTGAATGTATTACTCCAATCCAATAAAGAAATATTTATAGATTCAATTGACGAGGAAACTATTTCCGAAATGGAGCACGTTAAAGGCGACACGATAAAATCAACCGATTGTAATTTGAATCGATTAGATTGGATAAAAGACATTAAATACATTAATCGTTCTAAACAATCAATTATTGTGGAGGATGGATTCAGTGATCTGATCGAACTTGAGCTTTACATGACCAAAATGATAGAACTTCAGGATAACGGACTATTTCAATTTCAAATTGAATCTGAAACATTAGACGCGTTCCTAAATTACATGAAAAATGACATTAAAGGGGGGTATAAGTTTATTAGCAAAAAGTACTTCGCATTATACTTAATAGAATTTCAATGGAGGTATAATCACCAAAAATACAAAGGCAATCAATTGATCAAGTTTTTAAAAAATGCTCTTTCTTAATTGGTGAATTAACTGTTGGATCTTTGACTAATTGGCTGTTTTTATTCAGTAAATTCTCCTTTCACCCATCAATTTAAATAATTCTGATTTAGAATTAATTTTTAATTTTCGATATACCCTTTTCACATTCATTCGCACAGTATCAATTGCGATATTATATCTATCAGCAATCATTTTATAACTTAAGCCATAGAGAATCCCACTGACAATGTCATTTTCTCCGCTCGTTAATTTTTCGACTACAGTTAGGGGATTATTAAAAAAGGAGATAACCATCCGAGCGATTTTTGGAGTCATATAAGCACCACCATTTTCGATGCTAGCGAACACCTCCTTAAAGTTCATTTCAAAACTCTGTTTGTCTATATATCCAGAAGCACCATATTGAAGGGCTTCGAAAGCGAACGATTAAAACTCTATATTTGAGTATCGGGTGTTTATGGAAGCTCACCCTTCCATAGTATATTTTTAATAACCCAATAAATTTATTCAGTTTACATTTTAACAATGATAAACTCCGTTCTACGATTTTTCTGATGCTCATCTTCTGAACATTTTGATTTAACCGTACCTTCACATGGACAATCTGAAACCAATTTTGCCTCACCATATCCTTTGCCTGAAATTCGCTCTGGATCAGTGAGTTTTGCTTTAATATAGTCTGCTGAAGCTTTTGCACGATTATCTGATAATGTTTGATTTTGTTGAATTGTACCACGACAATCTGTATGTGAACCTAATTCAATTATCATGGTTGGATATTCATTCATTATTTTCACAATTTTATCGAGCTCTACCGCAGCATCTTTACGAATATTG
>JBIIFU010000024.1:0-38114 GCA_044237035.1 Crocinitomicaceae bacterium | reverse complement strand
TTCTTTATTCAAACTTAACGCCAACGCATTAATCGTAAAATCACGGCGATTTTGATCGTCTTGGAGTGTTCCATCCTCGACAATTGGTTTTCTCGAATCGGAACGATAGGATTCTTTACGAGCTCCAACAAATTCCACATCTAAATCTTTATATTTAAAATGAGCCGTTCCAAAATTTTTAAAAAGGCTAATTTTCTTAACACGCAATTTTTCAGCAGATAATTGAGCTAATTCCAAGCCATTTCCCAGAACAACAATGTCGATGTCTTTGGATGGTCGTTCTAAAATTAGATCACGCACAAATCCACCAATTACAAACGCTTTTATTCCATACTCCTCAGCCACCTGAGAAACAACTTTAAAAACTGGATGAGTAAGTGATGATTTGAAATTTGATGACATTTATGAAAAATATAATCAATTAATATATACCGTTAATTCTTCTTCCAAACCATTCCAAGGTTAAGAAAAACAAGAGTAGGAAAAACAACCATTTATAATCAATCAAATCCAAATAATTGGTCTCCTTGTAGGAAACAGACGAAATATCTTCTCGCTTTGCAATGGCATCTAATAATTTATCGTAATTGGCCAACTGTTCAAATTTCCCTTTCGATTTGTCTGACATTTCAATCATAAGATTGTGATTGGCGTAGGTATCCAATCCTTCCAGCGTAATATTTTCAACCACAAAAGCTCCCGTTTTACTATACGTTTTTCCCGCGTGAGAAGTCGTTGCTGTCCATTCGTATTTTCCGGGTTTTAGCTTTCCCAAAGAAAGTTTATATCCTTCACCATAGGTTGCAAATTCCATTTTGGAAACTTTTTTATCTTCATCTTTTAACGTAAACTGAATTTTAGGAGTCGTAATGGGCGCCATTGACTCGTTGTAAAAGGATGCATTTACGATTACTTCCTCATTTTTTGTAAAGCGGTTAGGTAACGTGACGCGTAAGGCAGAAGTGTTTTGCTTAACCGTAAGAAAAGAGGATGTCTTCTGTAAAAATTCCCGGTAGCCGACAATATCTTTGGTTCGAACAAACTCATTCATTTTCCAGCGCCAAAGACCTTCGCCATAGATAACACCAATTTTCGTTTCACCTTTTTTCAAGAAGAAAATCAAGGGATCTTTTTTCACAACTGAGCCAATTCGTTGATACACTAAAACATCTGAAAGGTTCGAACTAGATAAGCTTCCAAATTTGGATTTTAGTGGAGGAAAGTACTCAAATGCTTTACTCATTTCATCTGAAACTTCAAAAGGCTGAAAACCTTTATTTACAGTTCCTTGAATTTCATCGGTTTTATTTCCTCCTGGTGTTGACAAACCAATATTTAATGAATTTACTATATTCGATGGCGTATTTGGACCAAGCACATAAAGCATTGGCTTATTTTGATCGTTGACAAATTTTATCAAATTAGCATCCGCATTCACGCCTGGTTCATGCCAGACAATTAAATCTACGTTGCGCATATCTTTATCCCAATCTTTGGAGAGAAAGCTTTTGACTTCAAAATTGGCATTTTCTTCCAATACGTCTTTTATTGCTGCAATATCAGGATGAGGAGCTCCAGCTAATATGATGACTTTACTTTTAGAATCTAGAACTTCGATATAAAAATTACGCGTATTATTTTCGTAATTGTATTCATTTTCAGCTTTGGCAATTGAAACAGAATAGGTATTGAATCCCATTTGATCGGCTTCCAATTCAAAGGCTACTTGTTTGAATTCTCGTTGGCCTTTTTCATACGTAATACTTTTTGAAGCAACCGTTTTCCCACCTTTAGAAATAGTTACCGAATAAGTTCCTTTGCCTAATTTGATCGCATCAATATCTACTTCTACTGGAAATTTATTTTTAAAAAATGCCACTTCATTCACTGAAATATTTTTTATGTAATGATCGCGTTTAGGTATAGAATCACCTGCACCTAGCGTGAAAATCGGTGTTAAATTTAATTTTGAAGACGTATATAAAGGATTAGATCCTGTATTAAAATTTCCATCTGAA
The DNA here is from genome assembly GCA_044237035.1 of Crocinitomicaceae bacterium. Taxonomy (GTDB): domain Bacteria; phylum Bacteroidota; class Bacteroidia; order Flavobacteriales_D; family Crocinitomicaceae; genus UBA952. The sequence continues at coordinate 36,096 of JBIIFU010000024.1, read as the reverse complement.
ACAAACAAAACGCCACCTAAATTACGGTTGTAATAGTCCATCATAATTTTCTCAAATCCTTTTTCCAAGGCTGAATTAGGATCTTTAAAATCTACAGAACCATTGTATTTTGCTTGACTTCCTACGGTCATCTCCACCAATTCAAATCGATCTCCAAAACGTTCTTTGAGTTTTTTTCTAAGATCAAATACTTGTTTCAATACACGATTACTATCCGCGTAATTTCGCATGGAAGCTGAGTTATCTACAAGGGTTACGAAAACAGGTTTTTCCTTTTTGTAATCAAAAGATTGAAAAATAATTCCGAGTAATAACACCCCAATTAAAAAGATTGAAGCGGCTCGAGCAATTCGCAATAACCATTTCCACGAAAAATGAAGTTCTTGGTACCACTCTGATTTTGAATAAAGGAAATACGACAAAAAAGCTGCAATTACAGCCCATGGGATTAACCAAAATAGTGAAATATCAGAGGTGTAGATCATTTTAATTTACAAATGCAAATCTACTAAGTAAAAACGTATTGCGTAAAATTTTAATGGATTATTGCAAATCTATCTACTTTTTTCAGCAAACCAAACTGAACTACGATTTCTTTTTACGCTTCTTTTTTTTCTTTTTCTTCTTTTTAGGTTTTTCTGCTTCTTCATCAGTAGATTCGTCTGCACCATCGCTCTTTACTTCAGTTGAATCATCAGAATTTGTGGTGTTTGGCCTATTATAATAATAAGATTGCTGTCCTTTTGCACATCTCACAAAATGACCATTCGCATCAAAATTATTGTCGCTTGTAAAATCTGATTTATCGAATTTAAAAACAATATAATGGGTAGAATATGAATCCCCTAAATTGTAAGCTGCATTTTCAGGCGAACATGTCCAATAAGAAACTTGCATCCCTTTTCCTTCAAATCTACCATCATTCCTCACGTATCCACCGGGTAAAATATTCATATTAAATAAATTATCGCCTTTCAACTCACCTTTCCATTGGGTAGTACTTTTCAATTTATCAGCAGATCGAGTTAGAGGAGGAAAACATCTACAATTTGTATCATAATTTAGGTGTTTTTTCAAATCCATCCAATCTACTATGGAGGGGACCATAAAACCTTTAGGTGCGAGACCTCTCAGATCTACAACAGCCCACCAATTATAGACCTTACCATAAATGCTATCATATTTTGGATTGTAATACATACTGCAATAAGCTGGAATGCCTTGTTTAAACAAATTCTCCCATTCTTCTGAGTTTTTGGCTTGGCTTAATGAATCGCCATTTGAAAAAGTAGTTGTATTCAAATTATGATCTGCCCAATAAGTTTTTCCTATCTTGACATAGTTTTGAGCAAATGAATTAGAATCAATTATAACAAATACGAATAAAAACAATGTTAACTTCATAAAATGACTTTTTAGATAGATGTTATAATACAATGTCTTAACAAAGTTATAATATTTATCTTTGTCGCTCTTGAAAAACTATGGAATACAATTTTAGAACAATCGAACAGAAATGGAGGGAATTTTGGGCCAAGAATCAAACGTACAAGGTAACTGAAGATCTAAACAAACCAAAATTCTATATTCTTGACATGTTTCCTTATCCGTCTGGAGCTGGATTACACGTTGGTCACCCCCTCGGTTACATTGCCTCTGACATCTATGCACGTTACAAAAAATTACAAGGTTTTAATGTTCTACATCCCATGGGATATGATTCATTTGGTCTTCCTGCAGAGCAATACGCCATACAAACAGGTCAACATCCAGTAATAACTACTGAACAAAATATCGCTCGCTATAGAGATCAGTTGGATAAAATTGGATTTTGCTTTGACTGGAGTCGCGAAGTAAGAACCTCATCTCCTGAATATTACAAATGGACTCAACAAATTTTCATTGAATTATTTAATTCATGGTATAACCCAAAAAGTAATAAAGCTGAACATATTGACACACTCATTACAATATTTGAAAAAGAAGGTTTGAATGGGGTAAATCTCAATATGTTAACAGGGGATATCGAAAAAGAAGTACTTCCCTTTGACGCTGAAACTTGGAAATCATTTGATGAACCAAAAAAACGCGAAATTTTGATGCATTTTCGTTTGGCATACTTGGGCGAGTCTTTTGTGAATTGGTGTCCAGCAATGGGAACTGTACTAGCAAACGACGAAGTTGTAAATGGCGTTTCAGAAAGAGGTGGCCATCCAGTTGAACGAAAATTAATGAAGCAATGGAGCATGCGAATAACAGCGTATGCGCAGCGTTTACTGGATGGATTAAACACCATTGATTGGTCTGAAAGCATCAAAGAAACACAACGAAATTGGATAGGAAGAAGCGAGGGATGTTCAATTTACTTCCCACTTGATCTCACCCCGATGGGAGAGAGTTTATATAAAATCGAAGTTTTTACTACTCGACCCGATACGGTTTTTGGGGTTTCTTTTGTTACGCTAGCACCTGAGCACGAATTAGTTGCAAAAATCACAACGCTAGAACGACAAAAAGCAGTTGAAGAATACGTTGAAAAGGCCAAAAATCGAAGTGAACGTGAACGTCAAGCTGATGTAAATACAATTAGTGGTGTATTCACCGGTGCATATGTTCAGCATCCTTTCACAAAAGAACCAATTCCGGTTTGGGTAGGTGATTATGTGCTTGTAGGTTATGGAACTGGCGCGGTGATGGCTGTTCCAGCGCACGATGAACGTGACTATAAATTTGCGAAGCATTTCGATTTACCTATCAAACAAGTAATCAATCCTTCAAATTCCGAACATGATATTTATCAAGCCGCTTGGACAGATAAGGAAGGAGAAATTATCAATTCTGATTTCTTAAATGGTTTGCAAGTTAAAGCTGCTGTTAAACGATCAATCGAAGAAATTGATAAAAATGGGTTTGGTAAAGAGCGTGTAAATTACCGATTGAGAGACGCTGTTTTTGGACGCCAACGTTATTGGGGAGAACCTATTCCAATTTTTTATAAAGACGATGTTCCCTATGCATTAAATTTTGAAGAATTACCATTGAATTTACCGGAGGTAGATAAATATTTACCAACTGAAGATGGCGAACCACCTTTAGCAAGAGCTAATGGTTGGAAATACAAAAATAAATTTGAATACGAATTTTCTACAATGCCTGGCTGGGCAGGAAGTTCTTGGTATTTCTTGCGTTATTTGGATCCGACAAATCCAAGTGAATTTTTCAGCCAAGAAAAGGTCAATTATTGGCAAAATGTTGATTTATACATTGGTGGGTCTGAACATGCTACAGGTCATTTGCTCTATGCACGCTTTTGGACTAAGTTTTTATATGATCGAAAATTAATACCATTTGATGAACCCTTCAAAAAAATGATCAACCAAGGTATGATTTTAGGAAGAAGTAGTTTTGTTTATCTTGTGATTGGTGAAAATAAATTTGTTAGTTACTCACTGAAAGACAATTTTTTCCATGCAGCAATTCACGTTGATATTTCCTTGGTGGATAACGACAAATTGAACATTGACGAATTTAGAAAATGGCGCCCTGAATACGCAGATGCAGAATTTATTTGTGAGGAAGACGGCTCTTACATTTGCGGGTATGAGGTTGAAAAAATGTCTAAATCAAAATATAACGTGCAAACTCCGGATGAACTAGTTGAAAAATTTGGTGCGGATACCTTGCGAATGTACGAAATGTTTTTAGGGCCATTAGAACAAACAAAACCGTGGGATACCAAAGGAATTACAGGAGTTAATAGTTTTTTACGAAAGTTTTGGCGACTTTTTCATACCAATGAAAATCAATTTTCAGTATCAGATGAAATTGGAAATGAAAAAGAAATGCGTGTATTACATAAAACGATAAAGCGTATTCGGGAAGATTTAGATCGATATTCATTTAATACATGTGTTTCAACTTTTATGATTGCTGTGAATGAATTAACAGAATTAAAATGTAACAAAAGATCTGTTATTGAGCCTCTTGTTATTCTTATCGCGCCCTTAGCACCGCACTTTGCAGAAGAACTATGGGAGAAATTAGGAAATGAAGCTGGAACGATAACTCATCAAAATTATCCTGAATACGATGAAAAGTTCTTAGTTGAATCCAATTTTGATTATCCCATTTCCTTCAATGGAAAAATGAGAACAAAAGTAAATCTGAGCTTACAATTATCAGCCAAGGAAGTAGAAGATTATGTGCTTCAACTCGATGAAATTCAAAAATGGATGGAAAACCAGCATCCGAAGAAGGTAATTGTAGTTCCAGGTAAAATTGTGAATATCGTTTTTTGATCAATCAATTAGCACAATAGCCTTTTATTTTATAAGTTATTTGTACTTTTTTTCAATCAAATTGATAATTAATTAGTTATTTCAATTTTTTAGGTTTACTTTTGTAGGACTGTGCACAAGGTACAGTGATTTAATTTTTTTTATTTTTTATGAATATTTATTGTGGAAACATTAGCTTTCGTGCTACAAGTCAGGACATCGAAAAGCTATTTGAAAGTTTTGGAGAAGTATCTTCTGCCAGAGTAATTACTGATCGCGAAACAGGACGTTCTCGTGGATTTGCTATCGTTGAAATGGAAGACGATGGTCAAGCGCAACAAGCCATTGATTCTCTTAATGGAAATGATTTCATGGGAAGAAATCTAGTGGTTAACGAGGCAAGAAGAAAATCATAGTACTCAAGTCTTTAATCTAAATTAAAGCTGCCTTATGGCGGCTTTTTTTATGCTTTATAGTATCTTTACAACATCAAGGTAAATTATGATTGATTCTCGTTTTTTAGTTGTTGGAAATGGCCACTTGGCTCATAGAACCATGTTATTATTAGAGAAACAAAATATAAAAACAAGCTTTAACCCCTATTTATTTTTAGATATTCTTTCAAATAAGAGTTCCAAAATTGAAGACTTCAGCGAAATATTAGAGTCCATTGAAATTGAATCTTTTGACATTGTTTATATCCTTTTCGAAGAGGACAACCAAAATTTAGAAACAGTAATTGCATTAAATACTTTATACCCAAATATTCACTTGGCAACGGCTTTATTTAATGAGAAATTAATTCCTCATTTAAGAAATGCTATTCCCAACATTGAAATATACAATCCGGCAAGAATCTCTGCTTCTGAATTTGTTGACGCCATATATCAAGATGAAGATTTTAAGAGTAAACCAAGGTTATTTATTGAAAATCCTCAATTCGATAGGCTTGAAAAACCTTCTTTTCTTCTAAGTTCTCTAATAGGTACTTTTTTTTCACTACTGATATTTTCAACAGTTTACTTTCACTATTTCGAAAATTTAAAGTGGTTGGATTCCTTCTATTTTGTGGTTGTTACTGTTACATCTGTTGGCTATGGTGACTTTAGCCTGTTGCATGCGCAGGACGTTAGTAAAATAGTAGGAATCACCCTAATGCTTTGTTCATCTATTTTTATCTGGTTAATTCTATCCTTACTTTTAGATAATTTATTTAAACGAAAAACTGAACTTGCTCTAGGTAGAAAAAAATACAAATACAAAAATCATATAATACTATGCGGGCTCGGTAGACTTGGTTTTTTTATTGCTGAGGAATTAATAAACCGAGGCGAAAAAATAATTATCATCGAAACTAATGAAAATTCTCAGCATCTGAATCATTTTAGAAAACGAAAAATAGATGTTTATATTGGGAATGCTGTTCAACATGAAGTTTTACATGATGTTGCAGTAGAAAAATGTAAAGCATTAATAGCCGTAACAAATGACGATTACAGCAATCTTGAAATTGCTTTAACCTCTCGTTCCTACCAAGAAAAAGTCATTCTCGTACTTCGGATTTTTGATGAGGCAATGGCTGAAAGTATTAAAATGAAATTTGATATTGAACACTCCAAGAGTATGTCATATATTGCAGCTAAAAAATTTGCTAAACTTGCTAAAAACAAATAATTATGGAACTTGATATTGACAGTGAAAAATTAAAACTTTGGAAAAGCGTAATTTGTTACAATTTTGAGGATTTAGTAACACCTGATATTTGGGATCAAATTTTCGCCACTTTTAGCGGACAAAATACTTCATTAAGGGTATTTGCAAATAAATTAAAAAAGAAACTTGGATGGGAAAGAGATTTTGCCTTCCAAGCAATCATTGAATATAAAAAATTTGTTTATCTGGGAGTCGTTAGTAAGAATCCGGTTACACCTTCCAAAATAATTGATCAATTATGGCACGAACATCTTTTATTCAGCGCTGGCTACAGAAATTTTTGTGATAATATTTTACAATATAATTTTGATCATCATCCTGAATTAGTTCCATCAACTGAATCAACTCAAGTTTTTCGAGATCAATACCAATATACGTTAGATTTGTACAAATCTGAATTTGGAATTGCTCCCCCACCAGAAATTTGGAACCAAACTAAGTTTGAAGAAATAGATTCAATTATTGAATCAAAAAGAAAATACGAATTTAGAGGAACCTACGAAATGATTCCTCTTATTGAATTTGTTAAAATACATTACCAAAAGAATTACGAAAAGGAAAATATTGATACTTGGGATACTGCTGTATTAGGCCATTATTTAGTTGATATGTACAATGATAATGAAGTTAATAATTATTCTGATGGAGGATCCGATAGCTCTGATAGTTCCTCCGGTGATTCTTCTTCATGCAGTTCCAGTTGTGGAAGTTCTTGTGGAGGAGGAGATTAAGATTACAGATTTATAAAGAAATTCTTATCTTATTAAATTAACGTGTCCAGTGGCTAATTTATATTCATCTCGATCTGGTATTTTATAAATTATTTTCCATGTGTAAGTTCCTTCGGGACATAAAACACCATTAAAAAATCCATCCCATCCTTTATCCGAATTTAACGATTGAAAAATCATCTCACCCCATCGATTGTATATTTCAAATTGAAAGTTTGAAGGATCAAATCCAGTTGTAAAAATTGGATAAAAAATATGATTATGCTCATCCCCATCGGGTGTAAATGTATTGGGAACATAAAAAATCTCATCGCCTTTAATTTGAATAAATAATTGCGTAGAGTCTGAGCAGCCGAATTGATTTTCAACCCACAATGAAGCTAAATATGTTCCTTCAGAAAAAGGATAAGTATATTCTAACTGACCATCAAATTGGTCATAAACAGTTCCATCTCCTGTTGAAAACAACACAAGATCATCTCCAAATGATTCATTAGTAAAAGTTATCGTTGGAGAATCCGAAGTAGTAATTATTGGGTTTGCTGAAAAATTTGCAAAGGAAGATGGATTTACAGTTACTGTGGTTGTAATTTGCGAATAACAATTTACTTGATTTACACCTGTTATCGTATAAACTGTAGTTGAAGTTGGTGATACTAAAGATTGACTTCCAGTGCCAATTGGTGACCATAAATAACTAGTTGCTCCTTGAATGCTTATGGAAACAAATTCACCTTCACAAATTTCTTGATTTGGTGTTATTGATAGAATAGGATTTTCATTGACCAAAACGAACACTGAGTCGGCAGCTGAGCAATTATTTGCATCAACTCCTGTAACTGTATAATAAGAACTTGATTGAGCAGTAAAAACTTGACTACCTGTATTACCAGAAAATTGGTCCCAGAAATAAGAAATTCCACCTGATGCGTTCAATTGAGCTGCATCACCCACACAATATTGAGTTTGATCCGAATTAAGTTGAATGTTAGGCAGCGGATTAACATATACTGGTACCAAAATAGCATTGACACAACCGTTGACATCTGTTCCCGTTAAATTAAAATTAGTAGTAGAAACAACCGAAACGGTTAAAATTCCCTGAGAATCAACCGAACCAATTGTCGGACTCCATGTATAGTTTTGTGCACCAGATGGAACAAGAATTGCTGTTTCACCAGAGCAAACTGTTGCAGAAGTAGATGCGATCAAAGGTAATTGAAAAACATTCAAATTCAGCACAACCACAGAATCACATCCATTCTGATTTTGAAATGAAAAAGTGTACTGTCCTGAATTTACTAGATTCTGTCCTCCAATAGTGAAACTCGTTCCCTGACAAATACTTGTATCAATTATCACGTTGGATAACGGATTTACATTCAAAATTAAATTAACAATTGAATCGCAACCATTTACTGAAAGTAAACTTGCTTGATAAGTTCCTGATGTTGTCAAATTTTGACCATTAAATGTATATGTATCTCCATCACAAATAGACATGTTCAACGATGTATTGAATTGTGGAAAAACCGTGACATTAATTTGATCAGTGGTTGGACATATTCCAGGGCTGCTTGCCAAAGAAGTAGTTACCGTATAGGTTTGAGTAATTGGAATGCTCCCATTATTTGTTAAAGTCACCGTTGGATTTGAAACAGCAGGATCTGATAAACCGGTCGAAGGTGACCATGAGTAAATAAAATTTGCGTTAGGACTTGTACCAATTGTAGCGTTTTGTCCTGTGCAATAAGGAACATCTCCTCCAGCATTTGAGGTTGCTTGATCAGTGTATATAATAGCATTTCGGATAGAATGCTGATCTGTTGCGCCACCAGTAGAGGCAGTAAATCCCATATACCCAGAAAAATTAATTGGAAAATTAGCCGTTAGATATTGAACGTTATTGATAAATACAGTAACAGCACCATTAATATAGGTAATTTTTACCGGTTGATACATATTACTTCTCATGAAATTTAAACTCCCACCTGTGTTGGTAGCTTTTATTATTCCAGCAATACATTCATTGTATCCAACTCCGCTATATATTTGAATTTCTGGGTTGGCACCACAACCGTTGTCCCATGTATCCAAAATAATCTTTAATCCATTCGCCGTTCCTGGTATTCCCACTCCCCCTCCATTTACAAAACCAGTTGGAGGCACATCCAAAAAACAGAAGGCTAAACCATCTGCAGCACTGCCTCCCCAAATACGATAATCAAATTCAACTGTCCATTTTGAACAAATTAAAGGATTTATTGGAGTACTAAAAAAAACTCCACCACTTTGATTGCCTGAAGCATTGGTTAAAACAAGCTCATTTGGGCTCGTGTCCGCATCCCCACCAGTATCACCTGCATAAGCGTTCCCAGTCAAATTCCAACCAGTAGTATTTAAATTAGGGGAACCTGTGAGTTGTGCAAAAACAAAGGTTTGACTATAACTTTGAAATGAAAAAACTAAAAATACAACAACGATTAGAATTCTCATAAATCCATTCTGCAAAACATAAACAAATATACAATAAATCTGAAATACTTAGTGTGTTTGATAAATTAAGAGTCAGTTGAATCTTACTTCAGATTTTTCAATACCCAACCATTTAAAGTTTAACCTTCTCGGCAGAGATTCATAATTTACTTTGATTTCTTTTGAACCTGGCAAAAGTTGTAAATCATTTTCCTCAAAACGGATTCCCTTTATTATCGAATAAATCCAAAAATGATCAATTTGGTTTTTTGTTTTAATTGACAAGATTAACGATTTACTTTTCTTATCAATATTTTTTATTCGAATTTTGACCTTATTTTGTTTTGCTATTTCATGGTGAACATCATTCAACCAAACAATTTTATTAAAACTCTTATTATTGAATGACCAAGTAATTTGCAATCCCATAAGTGCATCGGAAATAAAATACGTTTTCAATTGCTGTTCATCAAAAATCATTCTGTTTTTCAGATACTCCAATTGCAGTGAATCCGAAATTAAGGTGATTAAATTAAACTTGGCTCCTCGTCTCGCAATTCCCTCAATTTTATAAAACACGGTCGTTTTTTGAGGAAAATCTGAAGCTATCTTTAGTTGAAAACCGTCATTGCTTCTCTCGTAAAATACACTCACCGGATTCATCACTTCCTTCATTCGATAATGTAAAATTTTGCGATTACCCAAATAATCTACACTCGACCACGTTGGACCTGGATAACAATCGTTTAATTGCCAATAAAGTGTTCCCATGCATCGTGGAGCATTCAATCGGTGAGCTGAAACCGCTCTTTCCATTGCATCCGCTTGAACCAGTTGAGAAAAATAAAAGAACTCCATAAAATTTCTTGGTTTTGGAAAAAATCGTTCTATGTTCGAATTTATCTTGCCATTGCCAACATAACTTTTTTGATGTTTTTTTATTCCAAGTGAATCTAAATCCCATGAATTTGGATGACCAATTTCATGTAAGGTCGAATATTCGGGAAAACTTTGAAAACCAAATTCTGCATTAAAACGACCTATATTTTTTGCGAAATGGTCTATCGAATCGTTTCCGTGCCAAACTCCCCAATAATGCTGTGAACCATGATTATATCGTTCTGTCGCGCCCCAATTACTCAATGGCGAAGTATGAACATACGGAATATCTGTATATTCAGCAACCCAAGATGGTATTTTATCCTGAAAAAGAATGCGATAATCATTAGTGATTTTAGTTGAATCATTTTGAGTAAGGTTATACTGTTTCTGTAACCCCCAATTTTTCCATGCAACATCCACTTCATTATTTCCGTTAAACAAAACAACGGAAGGATGAGATGCTATACGAGGAATCTGATAACTCATTTCAGCTTTTATATTATCCAAAAACAAAGAATCAGCAGGATACATCGCACACGCAAACATGAAATCTTGCCAAACCATAATCCCTTCCTCATCACAACGTTTGAAAAAATAATCACTTGGATACAATCCGCCGCCCCAAATGCGAACCATATTGAAGTTCTGTTCCTTCATCACTTGAATTTGCTCTTCCCAAATTGAATCTGAAAGTTGGCCTGGAAAAACAGATGGAGGAATGAGGTTAGCGCCTTTACAAAAAACGGGTTGATTATTGATTTTCAATACATAACTGGTACCCCATTGGTCTTTTTCCTGAATTAACTCTGTCTTTCGAACGCCAAATTGAATAACTTTTGTTTCTACTAAAAAACCATTTTCCTGAAACACTCGGATAGTGTCTTGGTATAAAAATGACTCGCCGAATCCATGTGGCCACCATATTTTTGGATTTCGAAGTTGATTTTTCCATTCAATAATCGTGTCATTTGTCTTTAATTTTTTTGTGCCAAAAACAGAACTAGTAATTTTTAAATCTTGATCTATTGAATTAAATAAAAACTTATAAGAGATATCAGCAAGGACAGAATTCATGAATTCAGTTTGAACTAAAAATTTTTCAATTGAATTTGATTTTTGAAAATCCCAGCTCACTGGTTCCATAAAACCAATTGTATTCATTCTTGCAGTCCAATCCCAGCCAAACTGATATTGTGGCTTTCGAGTGAGATTAGAAATAGCTATTTTATTTGGATCATTAGGTGCGGGATAGTGAAAAAGTTCATTTTCATATTTTTCTTTATGATATAGAATAGGAGGGGTAAATACCGCTCGAATTGTATTTTTTGATTTTGATTTAACCAAAACTTGAATTGTGTATGGTCGAAAAGCATTTTCCGTCAACAAAACGAGAGAATCATTCCAATAAATTGCGGCGTAAGTATCTACTGATGGAAGAGAAATATCAATCATATTTGACGAATTTGAATCACCAAAAATGGTATCCGAAATTAATTCCCATGTTTGATTTTCAATCCAATTAAATTTATCTTCATTTGCCCCATAAAAAGGCGAAGGAAGTTCACCAGATTGCATAAGCTTTTCTTGAATAGATCCATGCGTTTTATATGGCATCCAAATTTGCTTTGTGGGATGAAAAAAATGCCACATCAATTGACTCTGGGATAAACCAATAGTTGTTATATATAAAATTGAAAGGACTAGGAGACTTACATTCCTCATTACCAATTACGATCAAAGGTTGAATCAACCATTTTATCGTCATTTTTAGTTTTTAATGCATAGTTAAATCCGGCATACACCGAATGAGCACCTACATTTCCATCTTTATCGATGGCCAAAAAACAACATTGTAAATTCGTTAAATCTTTATGCTTTGATAGTATACGCTTTACAGCCTCTTCACATGCTTTTTGAGGTGAATATCCATGTCTCATTAATTCAACCACTGTATGACTTCCTGCTATTCGAATGATAGCTTCACCCAATCCTGTTGCAGTAGCTGCTCCTACCTCGTTATCAACAAATAATCCAGCTCCAATAATAGGCGAATCCCCTACTCTACCATGCATTTTATATGCCCAACCACTTGTCGTACATGCGCCACTTAAATTACCATATTGATCCATTGCAATCATTCCAATAGTATCGTGATTTTCATGATTTATTCTTGGTTTAATGAAAAGATCTTTATTTTCTTCTTTCCATTTTTTCCAATCTTTTTTCACTTCAGGGAGAGGAGTTTTACTTGTTTTAAAACCTTGTTCTAACGCAAATTTTTTAGCTCCATCACCAACTAACATTACGTGCTGTGTTTTATCCATTATGGCACGTGCTACCGAAATTGGATGTGCAATGCCTTCCAAAAAAGCTACAGAACCACAACGCGACTGTTCATCCATGATACATGCATCCAGCGTCACATGACCATCTCTATCCGGTCTACCCCCAATACCAACACTTCGATTGGTAAGATCTGCTTCCGTAACTTTTACACCGGCCTCTACAGCATCGACTGCTTTTCCGCCTTTATTCAATACTTCCCAGGCTGCACGATTCGCTTCAAGGCCATGAATCCATGTTGAAAGAATTATGGGAGAATCCGTTTTTCCTGAAAAAGATTTTTCTTCAAAGAAAGTATTTCCGAATAAATTCCTAGTTACGGTTAGCGCTCCGGTTGCTAATCCCAATCTAAAAAATGTTCTTCTTTTCATTTCTTCCCTTGTTTTTTTTCCTGTTCAGCAATCCAAGTTTGATAGATTTTTGCATTCTTTACATGATCTGCATCAGAAACAGCAAAATTGTGTTTGCCCGAATAATCAGGAGTCGCACACATAAATAAATAATCTACCTTGGCAGGCTTAATTATGGCATCGACAACATCTGAAGGAACGAAACATATTGGCCCCGGTGGTAATCCATTAATTTTATACGTATTGTATTCGCAATCGATATCTCTGTGTTTCTCTAACAGACGCTGAGTTCCTTTCAATGCATCTCCCCAACAAAATTTAAAAGTTGGATCACTTTGTAATTTCATATCTTTTTTTAGTCGATTAAGGTAAAGCGCAGCTATAATTGGCCATTCTTCTCGATTTTTCCCTTGTTCAGCATATACAACACTTGCCAAAATAACAGCTTCTACAGGCGATTTAAGTCCAATAGTTTTAAGTTTATCGCGCTTTTCTAAAGTCCAAAACAAATCAAATTCTTTTTTCATTTTTTGAACAAATGAAGCAATATCAGTATCAAAATACATTCGATACGAATTTGGAATGAAGATGGCACTCAATTCCCTTTTATCCTTCAATCCTAATGATTTCAAAGTTTTTGATGATTCTAAATAGCGAACAAATTCCGCACTATCGATTGCAATACTTTTTTGAACCTCCGAGGCTAGTTGATTGATATCACGAAATTTATAAATGTTTACATTTACTAATTCTTCGTTATTACCATTCCCATTTTTATCTTTTGTAAATCCAAAAATCAGGTCCTTTAATTTAGTTTGTGGTTTTATTCTGTATTTCCCAAATGCCAACGTTTGTTCTGTAAGTCCATTTTCTTTAGCCTTCGAAATAAACAGTTCTTCATCCTCAATCAATTTCTTTTTTTTCAATTTTTCCGCTAAAGACTTTAAGGTAGATTTTGGCTCAATAATAAAAGTGACTTCCTTGGAATTTAAAGATTTTGATCCTGAAATCAAATCACAACTAAAAAGTATAAGTATAAAAACAAGAATTTGAAGATAAACGACAAAGGATATTTTAACTCTATTTTTCATAATTCTAAGTGATAAAGATACTCATCTTCTCTATTTCCTTCCACCAAAAACCAATTTTTTCGTATTCCTATTTTTTTATATCCTGCTTTTTCAAAAAGGCCTTGACTTGCTTTATTTGATGCTTGAATTCCACAACTGAGATTAGTCAAGTTAAGATGATTTTTAGCGTATTCAGAGAGAAGACTCAATGATTCCAATGCAAATCCTTTTTGACGATATTGTTTTTCGGCAATCAAAATACCTACTGTTCCAAAACCATGTTTAAAATCAATATTGTATAAATCGACAGCACCTAGCACTAAATCAGACATATTCTCGAGTATCATTAAGCGCAATTGACCCGACTCTCTAACTACGCGTTGTTCTTCAATCAACTGATAAATCTCAAACATAGATAATGGAGAATCCGTATTGGTAAATTTCCAATTTTCAACATCATTTTCCCACAAATAGATTAGGGTAGCATCGCTTGGTTCAACGGCGCGGAGTTTAACTTTATTTCCTTTTAGCACCTTGCAATTTTTCTATTTCCAATACAACATCTTTTTCTCCATAGATTCCTAATCCCAATTTTTCGCGCTGGAAGTTAAAAACATTAATTGAATTAATCAGTTCTTTTGAATTCAAATAGTTAATCAAATCATATAGAAGCAAAGGTTCATCCAAATCAAAACAATTAAGAATTGGACTAATGCAACTAACTTTCGATGGAATTGCTATAGAATAAGTCAAAAAGACAGATTCGATATTTTTAACAATGGCATGTGGGGCTAATTCCAATAAAACAAATTCGATATTTTTCTTTTTCAACAACAAAAATATATCATTGGTGAAGATAGCATTGTCTTTTCCTGTTGCTTTTAGACTATAAAATTTTGAATTTTCAGAAATCCCAATGTGCGGAGGAGTTTTGTCTGAATTAATTATCCAAAGCAAAGATTTATCAAAATCAATTTCCTGATTTTCAACTGTAAATTTCTCAAACAAATAACTAAACATCGATTGTACCTTTGAAAACAAATGAAGCAGGCCCCTCCAATAATATCCTGGTGAAATTATTGTCTTCTACAACAAAATCAACAAACAACTCTCCTCCTCTTGCGTTTATTTTAATTCTTTGAAATCCTGATAACTTTATTTTTTTTGCATGCGCCAAAGCGGCAGCAGTTATTCCAGTTCCGCAGGCCAATGTTTCATCCTCGACTCCACGTTCATAGGTTCTAATTGAAATACAATAATCATCAATTTTTTGAACAAAATTGATATTAATTCCTTGACTTTTATATTTTTCAGAATACCTAATTACTGAACCTTCATGCTTAACATCTAACTTGTCTATCTCATTTTCAAATTTTATCAAATGAGGTGATCCTGTGTATAATTCAAAACTGTTTTCTGAGTATTCAATAACTTGAGAAACATCATTCATTTTAAGCCGAACCATCCCATTTTCCAAAAGTTCTGCAGAATGTAGGCCATCAAAAGCATTAAAAGAAAATCGTCCTTTTCGACTATTTAAAAACGAATAAAAAGCTACTGCGCATCGAGCACCATTCCCACAAAAACTTTGAGAACCATCAGGATTATGAAATTGCATATCAAAATCTAGCTCTTGATGTTTGTTAATAAAAATAAAGCCATCTGAACCAATGCCAAAATGACGATTACAAAGTTGGCTAATGAGATTTAAAGAAAAATTAGAGTATTCCTCATTTCTATTATCCACCAAAATAAAGTCATTTCCGGCACCCTGATACTTGTAAAAAGAAACTTGTTGCATCGTCTGACAAAAGTACATTAATTAGAAGAAATTGCACGAATTTTGCTTAACAATCTTTAACAGCAGTAGTATAACAACCATTTTTACTTTCTGTTATTATTGTAAACAAATTTATAAAATCGTTAATTATGAAAACAACAATTCTCAAACAATTGGCGGTGGGTTTTTTAGGAGGAATAATTCCTCTAGCTGCCTATTTAACAATTAATTATTATTCAGATGATTCAAAACTTTCAGATCAAGTTTTGGATGGAAACAGACAACACAATGCTCGTTTTGCAAGTATGCAAGGAACACCGGTTGATTTCATTCAAGCGTCTGAAAACACAATTAATTCAGTAGTTCACGTTACTACAAAAGTGGTTCAAACATCCTTTCAACGTGATATTTTTCAAGAATTTTTCTACGGTCCGGGTGCAGGAGGTCGTGAATTCAAACAATACGGTTCTGGCTCTGGTTCTGGAGTGATTGTTTCTTCTGAAGGCTATATTGTTACAAATAATCACGTAATTGAGAACGCTAGTGAAATTGAAGTTATCCTTAATGACAATTCAAAATATACTGCTAAAGTAGTTGGAACCGACCCTTCAACAGATATTGCTATTCTCAAAATAGAAGGTTCAGGTTTTCAACCAATTCCATTAGGAAATAGTGATGATTTGAAAGTAGGAGAATGGGTACTTGCTGTTGGAAATCCTTTTAATTTAACATCAACGGTAACTGCCGGTATTGTTTCAGCAAAAGCAAGAAACATTAATTTATTATCTGATCGATCAAAACAAGATGTTATCCCGATTGAATCATTCATTCAAACTGATGCTGCCGTAAATCCTGGTAACAGTGGTGGCGCATTGGTTAACACAAAAGGCGAATTAGTTGGAATAAACACTGCTATTGCATCTCAAACAGGAAGTTATTCTGGATATTCATTTGCGGTACCAGTTAATCTTGTTGAAAAAGTAATGCGTGATCTTATTGATTATGGTGTTGTTCAACGAGGATACTTGGGCGTACAAATCAACGATATCACTCAAGAAATCAAAACGAAAAATAATTTACCAAGTACCAAGGGTGTTTTTGTAGCGAAAGTGATAGAAGATGGTAGCGCAGATAAAGCAGGAATTAACGATGGAGATGTAATTCTTAAAATCGGAACGAAAGAAGTTAATTCTGTGGCAAGCTTACAAGAGGAAATAGGTAAACGTAGGCCAGGTGATAAAGTAAGTATTACTGTCCGAACAAAAAAAGGTGAGGAAGAAATTAAGGAATTAATTCTCCGAAATAAAGAAGGTGAAACTAAACTTATTTCGAAAGAAGAAATAAGTAAAAATGCCGCTTTGGGTGCTACATTTACAGAACTAACCGATAAGGAGAAAAAAGAACTCAATATTACATACGGTGTGAAAATCAAGTCTATTCAAGCCGGTAAATTAAAATCTATTGGATTAACTGAAGGAATGGTTATCAGTAAAGTTAATAACGAACCTATTGAATCAGTAGAGCAACTTACAACGAAGTTAAATGGTGTAAACAGAGGGATTCTATTGGAAATTGTGACTGAATCAGGTCAACGAGATTATAAAGGATTTGGATTGTAATAATTCATCTTATTGATTTCACAATCTAATTTTATTTGATGTTAAATATTGAAGTCCCGTTATAGAGGTAACGGGACTTTTGTTTGGATTACTCAATGCACACAGGCAGCAACAGAATTTATTTGGTTAGCAGCAATTGAGTAATGTTTTTATTATTACTTCGATTCCAATCAAAAATACATAGTGAAATCTCAAAGCAAATAATAGTGTAATCTCAAAGCAAATAATAGTGTAATTTCAAAGTTAATACTAGTGTAATTTCAAAGTTAATACTAGTGTAATTTCAAAGTTATAGTTGAATAAATTAAAAATAAAACTATATTTGTATTATGAAATAGACTATTTATGAACGCTATAAGAACAATAAAAAAAGAAATGGATATTTATTTAACTAAGTATCCAATTTTGGTTTTAACAGGACCTAGACAATCAGGCAAGACCACTTTCTTAAAAAATCAATTTCCTACCTATAAATACATCAATTTAGAAAATATTGACAATAGAAATTATGCACTTAATGATCCTAATGGTTTTTTAGCAGAGTATGACAAATTCATTATTTTTGACGAAGTACAACGAGTACCCGAATTATTTTCTTACTTACAAACAAAAGTCGATGAAGATAAAATTATGGGACAATATATTTTATCTGGATCACAAAATTTTCATTTGATGCGGAATATCACACAAAGTTTAGCAGGTCGTGTGGCATTATTTAAGCTTTTACCATTTGACATACAAGAATTAGAACAGAATAATTGGATGGATAATGATTATTCAGTCAATTTACAAAAAGGGTTTTATCCTGCCATTTACGATAGAAATATACCGTCAAAAGTATTTTATTCTAACTATATTCAAACCTATGTTGAACGAGATTTATCTGAACTGATTCATTTAAAAGACTTAAAAAGATTCAGGAATTTTATTTCACTTTGCGCAGCCCGTGTAGGGCAATTATTGAATTTGAATTCACTCGCGAATGAATGTGGAATATCACAACCTACTGCAAAATCTTGGATTTCAGTTCTCGAGACAAGTTATATTGTTTATCAACTTCAACCCTTCCACTCCAATTTTAATAAACGAATTACAAAAAGTTCTAAGTTATATTTTTATGATACCGGATTATTATGTTTTTTACTTAAAATTAAAGATCCTTCAAGTATTAAAACAAGTTCATACAAAGGTGGGCTGTTTGAAAATTATGTCATTAATGAATATTTAAAGCAGAATTACCATCAAAATTTAATGCTTGATTATTGGTTTTGGAGAGATGCTGTTGGTCATGAAATAGATTTCATCTGGCAGAATTCTGAAAAATTAAATCTTGTTGAAATTAAAGCTAGTCAAACGATAATGCCTGAAATGTTTAAAGGATTAAGTTATTTTGAAAAATTTAATCCTGAAATAATTGAGAGTAAAACCTTAGTCCATACAGGTTTATTTAATCAAAACAGGACCGCAGGAAAAGTTTTAAGCTGGAAAGAAATTTTTAAATAGGAAAACACTCAACTTAGCGCTAAAAAATAAAAATCCCATTACTCGATTGTAATGAGATTTTTGTTTGGATAACTAAACTAAACCTTTATTTTATTTTGAAACTGTTATCTTTTCAGAAGCTACTACTTTTTCTCCAGCCAAGAAGTTTATTTCGTATGACCCATTCATTAAATCATTCAAATGAAGTGAAGTTGCGTCCATAACAGGAATCGTTGGCATGTACATCCCATTAACTGAATTTATTTGAATAGCTGTAATTGTATAATCTGACCATGAAAGAGTAGCAAAACCTGGCTTCAACTCATTAACTACAACAGATACCTTTTTTATTTCCTTTGGATCTTCGTTGTGAGCAAAAGAAGAAAATGACACTGAAATAATCATTAAAACTGCAACTGCTAATCTTTTTGGTATTTTATTAAATGGTCTCATAATTCAGAAATTTTATTTTGTCTATTTGAATACATGACAAAGTTGTTTGATTTCAAACTTCTGAGCAATCTATTTATATAATTCGATTGTAAATTACTAATACTTACCTACGAATTACTACGTGTTTTCCTAAATCAACTACGTATAATTACATAGAAACCTTTAGCATAGAATGATTTTAGGTATATTAAAACTACGAAATACCTCTTTAGCTTTCTAAATTGAATTTCTCAGAAACAACCTCTGTAATATAATTACCAATTGATAAAGATGCCGTAGCAGCCGGAGATGGAGCATTGAGAACATGAATTGAATTCTCGTGATGTTCAATTCTGAAATCATCACGAGTATCGCCATTTTGAGATAAAAGTTGTGCCCTTACCCCTGCCCTTGCTGGTTTAATATCATCCATGGTTAAAGAAGGAATCATGCGTTGAAGTGACTTTAAAAATAACCTTTTGGAAAATGCACGTCTGTATTCGTCAATTCCATACTTGATATTACTCAAAAACAATTTCCATGTCCCTTGATAAGTCAATGCTTCCCATGTGTCACGAAATGAAAAATCAGTTTTGTTATATCCCTCACGTTTGAAAGAAAAAACGGCATTTGGACCACATTCAACATTCCCATCAACCATTCGTGTAAAATGAACACCTAAGAAAGGAAAATTCGGATCTGGAACTGGATAAATTAAATTCTTTACTTTGTGTTTGGCATGATCTGCTAATTCATAATAATCTCCTCTGAAAGGAACAACCTGCTCTTTAAGTTTCACTCCATCCTTTTTTGCCAAACGATCTGCATGCAATCCAGAACAATACACTAAATATCGCGACTCTATCGTACCTTTTGAAGTTTGAATTACTGAATAATCGCCTTTTTTTTCTGCTACCAAAAATTCGGTTGATAATCGCACTTCACTTTCAGAATTAATCGCCAAGGCTAATTCTACCATTTTAGCGGTTGCACCACGAAAATCAATGATTCCGGTTACAGGAACATAAATCCCTGCAATACATTCAACAAAAGGTTCAATTTCTTTAACCTCTGCTGCCGTTATCTTTTTAATTCCCTCGATTTTATTTTGAACACCATTGTCAAATATCCGATCCAAATTTGGTAGTTCTTTTTCATCGGTTGCAACGATTACCTTACCGCAAATATCAAAATCGATTCCATGTTCTTTTGCAAAAACAACCAATTCATGACGGCCTTCAAAACAATTTTTTGCCTTCAAAGAACCCGGTTTGTAATATAATCCTGAATGAATAACACCTGAATTATGACCGGTTTGATGAGCAGCTAGCTCATTTTCTTTTTCAATTAACACTAATTTTAAGTTAGGAAATCTTTTTTGAAGCTTGTAAAATGTTGCCGCTCCAATAATTCCTCCACCAATGATTGCAATATCAAATTTCATAACTGTTTTTAGTATAATTCTACCACTTATAGATTCAAATCGAGCAAATAGATAAACGAACAAACTGCTGCCGCTCCTAATTCCAACTCCCTCTTATTAACATTTTCAAAAATATCATTTGGCGTGTGATGAAAGTCAAAATAACGCTGAGAATCAGGAACAAATCCAAATAAAGGAATAGAATTGTATTTCGATTTTAACGGTCCTATATCGACTCCACCATAACCTTTTTCAAAAACGTGTAATTCATATTTTTTAAGCAAAGGTTCTAAGGTTTTTAAAAATTTTACTTGTTCTGATGTTCCATCACAGGAAAATCCTCTTGGAGCAAATCCTCCTCGATCACTTTCTAATGCTGCAATGTGCTTTTCACCTCTGGAAACGACCCAATCTGCATAACCTTTCCCTCCTCGATTTCCATTTTCTTCGTTCATAAAAAGTACAACCCGGAGTGTTTTTTCAGGAGTGTAATTCAACTTTTTCAGAATTCGAAGAGCCTCCATACAATGAACGACTCCCGCACCATCATCATGAGCTCCTTCACCCGTGTCCCACGAATCCAAGTGACCACCAAAAGTGATAATTTCATTGGGCTTTTTATTACCTCTCATTTCTGCGATAACATTGAAAGAAGGTTTATCTGGTAATGTTCTACAATTCAATTCTAACAGAATATTCACTTTATTTGAAAGTATTGATTCAGATAAAAAATCTGAATCTTGCGTGGAAAGTGCTGCTGCAGGAATTTTCTTAATAGCGCTATCATATTTCATCACTCCCGTATGAGGATGATCATCAACTGCTAAACCTAACGAACGAATTACAACCGCTTTTGCACCTAATTTAGCTGCTTCAACCGCACCATCCATGCGCATTGAACTACAACTACCATAAGCACGAAAAGTATTAATTTCGTTATCATTCATTCGTTGGTTAATGAATACTATCTTTCCCTGAACAGAGGATTTAGCAGCTTTTTTTAAAGCATCCAACGAAGAAAACTCAATGACTTCACCTTTCATCAATCCTTCTGTACCAACTGAACCACCAAGAGCTAATAAACTTAATGCTATTCTTTTATCTCCCGCTTGTAGCCACGCTCTTTCAGTAGTACCTCTATCCCAATGCGGAACCATGATTTTCTGCAAGTAAACAGTATCAAAATTATAGTTGTAGAGAGTGGTTTTTGCCCATTCAACCGCCATTTCAGCTCCTGCAGTACCTGATAAGCGATTACCAACATCCTTACACAAGCTTCTTAAATTTTCGTATGACTTTCCCTCAACTAGAGCTTCGTGATATATCTTTTCAATAAAAGCACTATCCCCTTTTTGAGAATACCCAATTGAAATAAAAAACAGAAAAATAAAGAGAGTTGAAAATTTCATTATTTGTCAAAATACAAAATTGCTGAAAAAAAACGAGATTTTGTATCGTTTCATTTTAACGCTAAAAACCGTTGTATTCTACAATGTTATTCTCAGTTTCCCAAAGGCGAATGGTTAACTTAAATTTAGAATCTATTTTATCCCTCAATAAATTGTAGCAAACCACTGCAATATTTTCAGCTGTTGGAATTAAACTTTGGAACTCTGGACAGTCAAGATTCAAATTTCTATGATCAAAACGTTCTTCAATTTCTTTCTTAACTAGATCTTTTACCAATTTTAAATCGATTACATAACCAGTTTCAGTGTCAATCTCACCTTCGATCCATACTTCTAAAGTGTAATTATGCCCATGAAAGTTTGGATTATTACACTTACCAAAAACCTCCTGATTTTTCTCATCACTCCAATCCGGTCTAAAAAGACGATGAGCTGCATTAAAATTTGATCTTCTACATACTCTCATGGCACAGTTCTTTTTGGAGTTTTTCGATATGTTTGGTCAAAATAATTTTAAACCAAATGGTAAAATTTTCAGGATTTAAGTCAATTTCCTCTAGTAGATTTGCCCAAGTTATCCAACGATAATCTTTAGCTTCCTCCTGATTTAAAATAGGATTTTCTTCAGAGTATCCAACTAACACATGGTCTAATTCGTGTTCAGTTAGGTTGTTTTCAAATGTTTCTCTGTACTCAAAATTAAAAGCATCCACTAACTCTGTGGACAATCCTAGCTCTTCTTTCAATCTTCTATTTCCTGCTTGAATTATAGATTCATTTGGAGCGGGATGACTACAACATGCGTTTGTCCATAAACCTGGTGAGTGATATTTAGATAAAGCACGCTGTTGAATAAGCATTTCGCCTTTTGAATTGAAAAGAAATATTGAAAATGCTCTGTGAAGAAGCCCCTTTTCATGAGCTTCGAGTTTTTCCATTTTTCCTAATTCATTATCTTGTGAATCAACAAGAACGACGTAATCCATTATAACAAGTTCAAGTTATGTCTAACGTATGATGACAATAAAATACGAACTTTTTTGCTATTTGGAATGCGAACTCGCTCGTTTAAAATGACTTCTGTTGGAGTAGATTTAATTTTATTAAACAGTTTGAAATAATAAATATACGCTACATAAACACCGAATCTCGCTTTCTTTGGAAGTTGTTTAATGCCTTCGTAACCTTTTCTAAAATCAACTGCAATATCTTCTTCTATTTCCTTTTTAACTCGGGAATTAAACTCATTCAAATCAATTCCCGGAAAGTATGTTCTACCTAATTCATGATAATCGTCTTTCAAATCTCTCAAGAAATTTATCTTCTGAAACGCTGAACCTAATTTCATGGCAAAAGGCTTCAATCGCAAATATTCGGACTCATCACCTTCTACAAAAACCTTTAAACACATAAGCCCCACGACTTCAGCTGACCCCAAAATATATTCTTCGTAGCCAGATTTATCGTACGCATTCTTATCCAAATCCATTTCCATTGAATTTAAAAATGTTTCTATTAGGTCTAGAGGAATATCATAGGTATTTACAACCCATTGAAAGCTATTTAAAATTGGATTCAACGAAATTTTATTGTCAATCGCATTATATGTTTGCTTCTTAAAGTCCGCTAGCAATTTTTCCTTATCAAAACCATGAAAAGAATCAACGATTTCATCGGCAAATCTAACGAAGCCATAGATTGAATAAATGGGTTTATGTAAATCTTTATGCAAAAAGCGAATACCCATAGAAAATGACGTACTATAACGCAATGTTGTTACGCGACTCATTTCTTGGCTAAGGTTATCAAAAATTTGCTTCATAGTTGAATGATGTTTAGTTTTTTAAATGCTCTCTTATTATTTCTTTTGCCACAACTTCACCAGATATAATAGAAGGAGGCACTCCAGGTCCAGGAACTGTCAACTGACCTGTGTAATACATATTTTTTAACTTTTTATTTTTAAGTGATGGCTTTAAAATAGCTGTTTGCATTAAGGTATTCGCTAATCCATAGGCATTGCCTTTAAATGCATTGTAATCACTTTTAAAATCTTTTATTGAAAATGACTTCTTGTAAACAATGTTTGGTCGAATATCATTTCCTGTTTTTAATTTTAATCTTTCTAATAAAAGATCAAAATATTTATCTCGAATTTCTTCGTTGTCCTCTAAATCTGGTGCGATTGGAATTAACAAAAACATGTTTTCAAATCCTTCAGGTGCTACCGTAGAATCTGACAATGACGGAACACTACAATAAAATAAAGGCGATGTTGGCCACTTCGGATCTTTGTATATTTCTTCAGCGTGTTTTGTAAAATCTTCATCAAAGAATAGATTGTGATGCTCTAGGTTTTCAACACGTTTATTCAGACCAATATAGAAAAGTAAACACGATGGAGCCATTGTTCGTTTGTCCCAATATTTTCCTGTGTAATTTGCTTTTCCATTCAATAACTTTTCATCAGTATGTTGATAATCAGCTCCGGAAACAACAATATCAGTTGAAAAATTACCTTTAGAGGTTCTTACACTTTTAATTTCCTTTTCAGCAAAATCAAACCCTTGAACTTCGCTTTCACAAATAATTTTAACCCCTTGCTCTTTAGCTATTTTTTCAAACGCTTCTATGAACTTATGCATTCCACCAACAGGATACCAAGTACCAAGTGATATGTCTGCGTAATTCATTAAAGAGTATAATGCTGGAGTTTCAGAAGGCATCGCTCCTAAGAACAAAATAGGAAATTCTAGAAGAGAAAGAATTTTCGGATGTTTAAAATATTTTCGGATATATCCCGAGAATGAGGATAGCAAATGCATGTTAAAAAGCCCTGAAAGAATCCTTGTATCTGCAAATTCTAGTAGGCTTCTGCTAGGTTTAAATACCAATTCTTGCATTCCCACCTCGTACTTATATTTAGCATCCTTAAGAAACCTTTCTAGTTTCTTAGAACTTCCTGGCTCTAATTCCTCAAACCAGGCATTTAGCTCTTCCAAACTTGCTGGTACATTGGTGTAAGAATTGTCATTCCAGTATACTCGATACGATGGGTCTAAACGTTTTAACTCATAAAAGTCAGAGGCCTTATAACCGAATTGGTTGTAAAATCTTTCAAACACATCCGGCATCCAATACCAACTAGGCCCCATGTCAAAAACAAATCCATCGGTTGAGAATTGACGAGCACGACCACCAATAGTTGGATTTTTCTCGTGAATGGTTACATCAAATCCTTGCTTGGCTAAGAAAGCACTTGTTGCAAGACTCGAAATACCGGAGCCTATTACGGTAACTTTCTTATTCATTAGTTGGCAAGATAAGTATATTCCGGCAATAAATCCATTAATTTTTTTCGTGCAATGAAAATCCTACTCTTCACAGTTCCTATTGGAATACCCAAGCGATCTGCAATTTCTTTGTACTTGAATCCTTGAAAGTGCAATTCAAACGGAACTTTGTAATCGTCACCAAGAGAAGTGATTTGACGATTAATATTTTTTGTCGCAATCATTTCCAGCGGAGTTTCGTTGTGACTAACCGAATTAGAGATTAGAAATAAGTCTTTAGAGTTGTCGAAAATAGTTCCAGACTTTACTTTTCTTCTATATTGATTGATAAAAATGTTTCGCATGATTGTAAAAACCCATGCTTTAAAATTAGTTTGAGGCGTGTAGTAGTTTCGATAGGTGATTGCCTTAAGCATAGTCTCCTGAGTTAAATCCTGCGCGTCCTCTTTATTTCTTGTGAACCCTAAAGCGAATGAATGCAAGTTGTCTTCCAGACCAACTAACGCATCGTTAAATTCTACAGTTGACATAATTTGTTTTTTTGTTTAATCTTTATACGACAAATATAAACAGAATTGTTTAACAAAAACAAAAAATAATTAAACATTTTATTTTTTTTTCATTTTTTAAATAAAATGTAACCTTTATTGATTTTCAAGATATAGTAACTTTGTTAAAGTTATTTCGATGAAAACAGCTGTTCTTACATCATTCTGCGTAATTTTTTCATTTTTCAATTCTATTACATATTCTCAACAAGACATAGAGGAAAATGAAAATTGCGAAAAACCCAATAAAAAAGCCATTAAGCTTGTCGATAAAGGGTTAAAAAATACAGATTACAACAAAAGATTGGCAGCAATTGGTGAAGCCATTAAATTACAGCCCGAAAACGCTTACTTATACAATGTTTATGCTAATGAAATTTACAAAGAAGGGAATCGGCTTATTAAAAGTGAATTTACTCCAGATCGCGGATTAAAAACGTTAAAAACTTCTCGTCAGGCATATATTAAAGTCTTAAAATGTTGTTCTAATTATTCTGCTGAAGCAGCAAACCGAATTATAAGTATCTCAATTCAAAATAATGAAATTGAGGTGGCATTTGAATGGATGAATAAATACATCGAAAGCGATAACAATTATCTTTCAACTGATCCAAACTTTGAGCAAAACAAAACAAAATACGAAAACATCATTAAAGAAATAGAAGAGGAAAAAGCGTTTTATGAAAATCAAGTACCATTCAACCCTAAAATCGTAAAAAACGTAAGTTCAGGTAACGACGAATATTTCCCCATGATATCCCCTGATAATGAATTAATATTCTTCACTCGAAAATTAGATAAACGAACCTTGGGAGACATAAAAGGAAAAATTGTTGAAGATTTCACCTTTTCATCAAGATCATCTGCTTTTTCAGACTTCACAAATGGAGAAGCATTCAAACCTCCATTTAATGATGGCTCATTTACCAATTATGGAGCTGCCACAATGTCTGTTGATAATAAAGAAATGATTATTTGCGCATGCAAAGAGGAATCCCCCTACGGAAAACCTTATTTGAATTGTGACTTATACAGCACAACCTATAAAAGATCTGGGGCAGGCGGAAATGATTTTTCTTGGACACCGCTATTGAATCTAGGAGAAAGTATAAATACGCATGATGGTTGGGAAGGGCAACCTTGTTTATCATCAGATGGTAAAACTTTGTATTTTACAACCTCACGCGCTGAATCACAGGATAACGATATTTATATAGCTGAACGTGATGAAAACGGAAATTGGATGAAAGCTATA
Source organism: Crocinitomicaceae bacterium (assembly GCA_044237035.1). Classification (GTDB taxonomy): domain Bacteria; phylum Bacteroidota; class Bacteroidia; order Flavobacteriales_D; family Crocinitomicaceae; genus UBA952. The sequence continues at coordinate 9,014 of JBIIFU010000024.1, read as the reverse complement.
CCTTTTAAAGAAGCAAACACAGCAGGAAAAGACAAAAGTCCATTTTTTCATCAGGATGGGGAAACTTTTTATTTTGTTTCAAGTTCCTCAAAGGATCGAAAAGGATTTGGTGGACTTGATATATTTTACATGCGGCGAGAAGATGGAAAATGGACTAAACCAAAAAACATTGGAAGTCCTATTAACACCGAAGGTGATGAGATTGGTCTATTTGTTTCAACAGATGGCAAACATGCCTACTATTCCGGCCGAAATCAAAGTGATTGGAATATTTATTCTTTTGAACTGTATGAAGATGCCCGACCTAAGGAAGTTGTAATTCTTAAAGGTGAATTGAAGGATGAAAACGGAAAGCCCATTACAGATGCCAGTATTGAAATTAATTATACAGAAAGCGGTGAGACTGAAAAAATTAAAGTAAATGGAGATGACGGGAAGTATGCTGCTGTTGTTAAAGTGGATAAATCAAATAAACAGGATATTTTAGTGACCGCCAGTAAGGAAGGACATTCATTTGAGGCTCAAATAATAAGTAAAGAAAATTTGAATCCTGAAAAAGTCTCCGTTAAAGCAGAACCGCTTAAAATGGAAAAGCTGAAAGAAGGAAGTAGTTTTGAAATTGAAAATTTATTGTTTACATCGGGATCAGCAGAATTAATGGAAAAATCTAAGATTATTTTAAGCGGTTTTGCTCAATATCTGAAGCAAAACCCAACTATTCAAATAGAAATTCAAGGACATACAGACGACTTAGGAGATGATGCCGCAAACCTAAAATTGTCAGAGGATCGTTGTAAGGCCGTTAATGATTACTTGCTATCAAAAGGCGTAGATAAAGCTAATCTTTCATATAAAGGATTTGGAGAAACAAAACCAAAAGTTTCAAATACATCCGATGAAAATCGAGCTAAAAATCGAAGAACAGAAGTAAAAATTAAGCAGTTCTAAGTTTTATTTACATAATTCAAGGCTTTCCTTTACAGGGAAATTTTTATTTGCGAATTTCGCAAGCACCCCACAAAAACCTATCTTCAAACTGCAAGAATAGCAAATACAAGGGCGCTTTTCGAAATTTCTTTTATGCAAGCAAATTATGTTAATCTCTTTATTCTAATTACAGGACTTCTGCTTTTCGCAATTGAAATATTTCTCTTAAAAAAAATAAAAGGTAAAAAAGTAAGCTATAAACAAAGTATATTGAACATTGGGTTGGGGATGATTGAGCGACTCATTGGAATTATCTCCTTTAATTTTGGACTATTGTTTTTCACTTTTTTAGTTCCTTTTCGATTTTTAGAACCCATTTCAAATCCTTATGTATCTTTTATAATCTGCCTGTTTGCTGTAGATTTAATGTGGTATTTTTACCATAGACTTTCGCATCGCATTTCCTTAATTTGGGCAGCACATTTGATTCATCATCAAAGCAATGAATATAATTTTTCGGTCAATTTTGCCATTTCACCTTTTGGATTTTTTGTTAGAGTTTTCATATATGGCAGTTTAGTATTGTTTGGAATTCCTCCGGAAGATATAATACTTATTAATGCTATTAATGCATTTTATCAATACTTGCTTCATAGTGAATTATGGCCAGAATTTAAAGGCTGGGAAAGGTTTTTTGTTACCCCAAAATCCCATCAAATTCACCACTCTTCAGTTCATGACCATCTCGATACGAATTATGGAGGCATGTTCACGATTTGGGACAGGATATTTGGCACTTTTTACATAGACAGTAAAACAATTAAGTACGGCCTAACCAAACCTATAGAAGAAAATAATCCGTTCCATTTACAATTAATTTTCTTTTTAAAATTGATTGAGAACTTTCGCGTTTTTTCATTTAAAAAAGCCTTTACGCTACTCTTTTTAGGACCAGAGGCACAAACTCCAGAATTACCAAATTCGTCAAAGCGAAATGTAAATTATTCCTACTCTCGATTAATCAGTGGTTTTCTCCTTTTTGGCTTTGGATATTCAATGATCTCCTTAACTCTTTTGCCGATTTGGATTTCGTTAGTTATCGGCTTTATTGGAATAATCATTTTCAGCGGCATAAAAATCCATCAAATTAGAAAGCGAGAAAAATAGATTGTATAGATCCAAGGAATAGACATTTAGAGCTTACAAATACTATTCAGATTAGTACGAAAACAACTTGAAACAATTATCAAGAAAATCCCTATCTGGTCGAATAGTGAAATGTGCCTGACTGTAAAAAACCTCTCTCAAAAGAAGCTTTCCTTCTATAAAACTCTCCAAATCATCTCCTGTCAATCCTTGTAATAATGGTCTTTCTATTTTCGATTCAGATAATCTTCTAACGAGCTCTTTAGTTTCTAATTTCAGATAAACTGTGCATCCTAAAACATTTAAATCTTTCATTGTATCATTATAACAAGGCAAACCACCTCCAACAGAGACAACGGTGTTTTTTATTTCTTTTAATTCATTTACACAAATTTTCTCTAATTCTCTGAAATAAGCCTCCCCTTCAGTTTGGAATATTTCAGGTATGGACTTTCCCGTTTTTTTTTCAATCCACTTATCCGTGTCAATAAAATTACACCCTAACTTTTTAGCCAACTTCTTTCCTAGCGAGGTTTTTCCCACTCCCATAAAACCAATTAGAATAATGGGTTTCATAACATTTTACTTTTAAGGAGATTTGTTTTGATTTAATACAATATTACTAAGAAAACTTTCTTTATTCGAAATTATAAGAAAATCTGAATATAAAAAATCGAATCAATCACCAAAAAACTTTTCCCGTATGGCGTGATAGACTGCACGAGGTATTCTACTTTGAATTTGCTCCTTAATTCTTTTAATTTGCATATTCACATGAGAAACATTGAGTTTTTCAGAAATATAGTTGCTGGATTTACCATAATAATATTTCATTTTTAACATTAAAACATCACGTCTTGAGATGTGACGAAAAATCACCTTTAATACTTCCTCAAATTCTTCATTCGTTAATTCTACTTGAGGAGCTCCTTCTTTAAAGGAACTAGAGATTGTTTCCCATTGATAATCCTTTAATTGAGAAATCGTTCTTCCATGCACATTCCGTTGTGCTTTTTCTTTCCTTACACCAGAAATTAGAAAATTATCCACCACTTGAACTACCCATGAGCTGGATGAAAAAGCATCTGGATTTCTATGAAATTCCATAGGGATTTTCTGGAAAATATGTAAGCAGAAATCTTGAAAAAGATCTTTGGCTTCTTCATTTTGTTTAAACTTGAGAATACGACTGAAAATTAATCTATCGTATCGATTTAAAAATTCTTCACAAATCGTCTGTTGAACAACTATATCCATCTATTTATTAAACCGGAGTTTTATGACCTAATATTTGTTTTAATCCTTTCACTTGATGCTCCAATTGAAGAACAGTTTCAGGGGTGTAATAATATAATATATTGTCTAACGCACTTGCTTGGTTGATGTGATTTTCAATCAAAAAAGTGTTCACTTTATGCTTCTTTAATATATACACCACATGGGAAATTTCTCTTCGTAAATTTTCAAATTCCATTGTAGCAGGATACAATAAAACAACGGATAGATTAGTGAATTTGTTAGTTGCCTTATTCAATTTCACATTTACAGGGTTTTCTTTTAGCCACGCATAAATTGATGCTTGAAAGAGCAGTTCAAAGGGGTCGCCTATAAGAATAGTATTCGAATTGTTGAGCACCAAATGGTCCAAACTAAAATTTAGAGCTATTGACAAATTTTCTATTTCATATTCCCCATTATAATCACAAGCAATATTATTTAATATCAATTTAGCGCTCTCATCGTCAAATAAGGAACCTCTTTGATATTCAACGGATTTTAAACCATATTCATTCAATGTTTCAACTGGAATATCTTTTCGTATTCTATTTGCGTGATTACCAATGAAAACAACATTTGTGGTAGAATTATTCATACACTTTAAAATTTAACGTTTTTAGATACGCAACTTCGACTTAAAAGTAACAAAAAAAAATTAAATTCTCCTAAAAAAAGAACAAAAGAAATAGTAAGCGAAAAATTAGTTTTAGTAAATTTGAGAAAAAAAAAGTATGCGACTAATTTTGTTTTGTTTGACAGTTTTACTTATCGTTTCATGTGGTGGGCAATCAGAAGTAAAAGAAAAGAAAGGCACCGTTGAATCAACAATCGCTGTTGACGAAGGAAAGAAAACTGGAACTGGAAATGCTTCTGAAGATTTTAGCATGACCACTATGAAATTTGACCAAGAAGAAATTGACTTAGGAAATGTTAAGAAAGGTTCTAAGACCAAAGCTATTTTCACAGTTACTAATACAGGTAAAAATCCATTAACTATCACAAATGTTCAACCAAGCTGTGGTTGCACTACCGCTAGCAAGCCTGAAAAACCGATTGCCCCAGGAAAATCTGAAAAAATTGAAATTTTCTTTGAACCGAAACCAGATCAAGTTAAGGAGCAAAATAAATCGGTTACAGTTACAGCAAACACAGATCCTGCTGTCGTGGTTTTGAAATTTAAAGCCTACGTTTTACCTAATTAATTCAATAAATAGCTAACTCTTTCGTTAGAATTACATACGTGCTTAGAACAATTTGCTATTTATTCTTATCCGTTTTATTTGTAGGATCTTTTGTGTCCTGCAAAAAGAACAATCTTTTGTCAAAGAAAAATTTAGAATTTTCGGTTGACACGCTTGTATTTGATACAGTTTTCACAACTATTGGATCAACTACCAAACAATTTAAAATCTATAACAAGGAGAGCAAAACCGTTCAAATTGATCAGATTGAATTGATGGGAGGACAAAATTCTCCGTTTCGAATGAACGTAGATGGCAATATGGGAACTTCCTTGTCAAACATAAGAATAGAAAGTAAAGACAGTTTATTTGTTTTTGTTGAAGTAACATTGGATATCAATAGTCAAACGCTACCAATGATTGTAGAGGATTCAATCCGCTTTCGAACCAATGGCAAAGATCAATACGTGAAATTGGCTGTTTGGGGACAAGACATGTATTTTCATTACTCAAATTTTCAGGCGGAGATTTTTGATTTTAACGAAGGAATCTGGCCAAATGACAAACCACATGTTATTTATGGCGCTGCAATAGTTGATTCTGCTAAAACATTAACTATCCAAGCTGGAACACAAGTACATCTGCATAAAAATTCAGTTTTTTACGTGTACAAATCAACACTCAATATCGTCGGTGTACCAGGAAATGAAGTGGTTTTTCAGGGCGATCGTTTAGAACAAGACTATCAAGAGGTTGCAGGGCAATATTACGGGATATATTTTCGAGAAGCACTTCCCAGTACAATCGATTATGCAATTATAAAGAATGGTACATCTGGCGTTCATTTGTATTCTGAGGACGCTTCAAATACTGGTTATACGCTAACAATGACGAATTCCATTATTCAAAATCAAGCGCGTTACGGAGTTTTCATTTATTCTGGCGCTAAAGTAAAAGCGGAAAATTGCATCATTTCTAAAAATGGAACGCATGCCTTGTTAGTATTAGAAGGCGGAGATTTCAATTTTAATCATTGTGATTTATTGGGGTATGGTTCCTCTCAAAATCCAGCAGTTGGAATCAGTAACTACTTCACAAATTACCAGACAGCCACAACCAATGTAGGCTCAATTAATGAAGGTGTTCTCTATAACTGCGTTCTATCTGGGAATCTTTCCACAGAACTAGCAATTGACACGATTCAATTGTCAGGAGTTAATTTGAATTTTGATTTTAAAAATTGCCTGATTAAATCAGAAATAGTTCAAACTGATGCTTTTTACCAATCGATTTTATGGAATGAAAACCCACTTTTTACAGATCCCACGATCTATGATTTCTCCTTTTCACAATCATCAATTTTAAATGGAAACGGTTTTACCACATCCGTTTCAACAGACATTTTTGGAAATGCGCGTAGTAATCCACCCGATATTGGGGCAATTGAAATTCAATAATGAAATACTATTTTTTATCTGTGCTTATTGCACTCTTCATTTTTTCTTGTAGTACAGAAAACAAAGAAATTAAACCAACGGTTGAATCTGTTCGCCAAAACCTCCCTCCTATTCCAAAATCGATTATTCTTTTTGGAGAAAAAGTTTCCCTTGAGGACGAAGATATTCGCGAGCGTTTAGATCGAGAAATTATGGCTAATGCTTATTTTCATAGTCAGACCATTTTGAATATGAAGCGCGCAGCTCGTTATTTCCCTGTAATTGAACCCATATTAAAGGAACAAAATCTACCCAATGATTTTAAATATTTACCAATTATTGAAAGTAACTTAGCTAATGTAACCTCGCCCGCAGGTGCAAAAGGATATTGGCAATTTATGCCAGAAACAGGTCGAGAATACAAACTAATAATTGATGATGAGGTGGATGAACGCTATAATATGAGTAAAGCCACACTGGCAGCATGCAATTATTTAAAAAATGCCAAGGATTCTGTTGGGACTTGGATGTTGGCAACCGCAGCTTACAATCGAGGAATTGGCGGAATAAAATCAGACATGAAATGGCAAGAAGCAACCCATTATTTTGACATGGATATGAACGGAGAAACTTCTCGCTATTTATTGCGATTTATTGCGATAAAATTAATCATGGAAAATCCCGAGAAATATGGCTTTGATATGAAAAAAATCGAATTATATAAACCTTTCCAAACCGAATCTGTTAGTGTTTCAGCGCCGATTGAAAACTTGGCTATTTGGGCAAAAGAAAGGGGAATAAATTACAAGATTTTAGTGAAATTAAATCCATGGATTTTAGGAAATAAACTCACCAAAAACTTAAGCTCTTTCACTCTGCTTCTGCCTGCTAAAAATGTGAATTTAAAACCTTATGCAGCCTACAATTGAGGAACAGAATACAAAAAATGAATTTGAACAAATAGAAGTATTTGGTGCCAGGGAACACAATCTTCAAAACATTGATGTTTCCATCCCCAGAAATCAATTAGTTGTTTTTACTGGACTTAGCGGCAGTGGAAAATCTTCACTTGCTTTTGATACCATATTCGCAGAAGGACAACGACGCTATTTAGAGACATTCTCAGCCTATGCTCGTCAATTTTTGGGTGGCTTAGAACGACCTGTTGTAGATAAAATTGAAGGGTTGAGTCCGGTAATATCTATTGAACAAAAAACGGTATCTCGCTCACCAAGATCTACTGTTGGAACCATAACAGAAATTTATGATTTCCTACGATTATTGTATGCTCGTGCCGGAACCGCTTTTTCCTACGAAACGAACGAGGAAATGGTGAAATATTCGGATGAGCAAATTGTGGATTTAATCATCGAGGCATACGAAGGGAAAAAAGTTGTTTTTTTAGCTCCAAAAGTGAAAGGTCGCAAAGGGCATTACCGAGAGCTGTTTGAACAAATCCAACGTCAAGGTTTTACCAAGGTACGGGTGGACGGTGTATTACAAGAAATCACCAAAGGAATGAAGCTCGATCGTTATAAAATTCACGACATCGAAATGGTGGTTGATCGCTTGCTGATTGATTCTAAAGATCGAAAGAGAATTTATGAATCTGTCGTAACAACGATGAAACACGGCAGTAAGGCTATGATGATCATGGAGTTTGATAGTGAAAAAGTACGCCATTTTAGTCGCAGTTTGATGTGTCCGTCTAGTGGAATTAGCTACCCAGATCCAGAACCCAATTTATTTTCATTTAATTCTCCTTACGGCGCTTGTCCAACATGCAGCGGACTTGGAGAAGTAACAGAGGCCGATTTAGATAAGATTATTCCAAACACCTCGCTCTCAGTAAAAAAAGGAGCGCTTGCACCCTTGGGTGAATATAAGAAATCATGGATTTTTGATAAAATAGATTCTTTCCTTCAATTCCACGACTATTCGATTAATACGCCACTTTCTGATATCACGGAAGATGTTTTGCGTGTTTTGTTGTACGGCAACGAAGACATGGAGCAACGAGGAAAAGTACCGGTTTTTAAATACGAAGGATTAATCAATTTCATAACTCGACATTCCGAAGAAAGTTCAGCAGGTGTTCAACGTTGGGCGCAAAGTTTCATGAATAAAAAATTGTGTCCTGAATGTTTAGGAACGCGCCTTCGAAAAGAAGCTCATTTTATTCGAATTGGGAACAAACACATCGGCAATTTAGCTTCGTTGGATTTAAGCGAATTAGCCGTTTGGTTTGACAGCATTGAAAATCACTTTACAAACGCTCAACTACAAATTGCCACTGAAATTTTAAAAGAAATTCGTTCGCGTTTGTCATTTATGTTGGATGTAGGATTGAATTACCTCACTCTTCATCGCTCTGCAAGAAGTTTATCGGGTGGCGAAGCACAACGCATTCGTTTAGCAACCCAAATTGGAAGTGAATTATTAAATGTGATCTACGTTTTAGACGAACCTTCAATTGGCTTGCATCAACGCGATAATACGCGACTTATTCGCTCCCTTCAAAAATTGCGTGACACAGGTAATTCGGTTATTGTTGTTGAACATGACAAGGAAATGATTGAATCAGCAGATTGGGTAGTGGAAATTGGTCCTAAAGCTGGAAAACATGGCGGAAAAATCATACAAGTGGCGAAACCTCATCTATTAAATGATGAAGATTCTACAACCGCTGCTTATCTGCGTGGAACAAAGTCGATAGAAATCCCCAAGAAAAGACGAAAAGGAAACGGGGATTTCATGGAATTAAAAGGAGCAAATGGACATAATTTAAAAAATGTAGATGTAAAGATTCCATTAGGAACCTTGACTTGCGTAACAGGGGTCTCGGGAAGTGGAAAATCATCATTGATTACAAACACTCTGCTTCCAATTCTCATGCATTACGTGTACGACAGCGTTAAGAAACCATTGGAATACAAATCAGTTCATGGCTTGGAACACATCGACAAAGTAATTCAAATTGATCAAAGTCCAATAGGGAGAACCCCTCGTTCCAATCCAGCTACCTACACGAAAGTTTTTGATGAAA
>JBIIFU010000083.1:0-3480 GCA_044237035.1 Crocinitomicaceae bacterium | reverse complement strand
ATTCAAAGTTAGTAATAGTTTGCATTTCTTTTGGATGTAATTTGTTTTTACTTTTGTATTCAATTTAAACTTCAACCTCAAATGAGAAAAATACTATTTTGTGCATTTTTTCTAATCAGCTTTATTTCTTTTTCCAAAATAAGATTTGTCAGGGTGGTATTTAATTCAATAGCGAGTGAGGAGGCTACTATTATTTGGGAGCAACATGGAGGTGAATTTATTAATTTAGTTTATTCGGTGAATAATTTCGCAAACGAATCAGCATCCGAATTAATAAAAATACAACGTGTTTCAGCAAAAAACAAAGCAAGAGGCATGTTTAACCACATTATAAGACTAAAAAACTTAAAAAGTAATACCAAGTATTATTTTCAGCTAGAAGACAGCGAAGGAAAAAGTAGAATGTATTATTTTTCAACCTGTAGCAATTCATCTAATGATCGAATTTCTTTTATTGCCGGAGGTGATTCTAGAGATCGTTCAGAAATCCGAAGAAAAGCAAATGTTCTTGTTTCTAAATTGAAAGCTCATGCCGTATTGTTCAATGGAGATTTTACCGGATATGATATTCATTCACAATGGATTGATTGGTTTAACGATTGGGAATACTCAATAGCTACGGATGGCCGAATTACACCATTGGTAGTGACTAGAGGAAATCATGAGAGGAGTAATTCTGTCTTAGTAAAATTATTCGATGTTCCTTCAAATGGAGTCTATTATTCAACCGAATTTGGCGGTGATTTGCTGAATCTCGTTTCATTAAATTCAGAAATTTTGAAGATAGGAGCTCAGAAATTCTTCCTTTCATCAACCTTGCGAAAGCACGAAGATTTTCATTGGCAAATAGCACAATATCATCGACCAATTCGTCCACATGTCAAGCACAAAAAAGAAATGGAAACTCAATACAATAATTTTGTTCCATTATTTGAAAAATATAAAAACTTAAGACTCTGCTTGGAAAATGATTCGCATACATGCAAGGTAACATGGCCAATTGTTTCAAGCAAGGATTCTTTATCTTCCGAAGGATTTAAACGCGATGATGAAAAAGGAATTGTGTACGCCGGTGAGGGTTGTTGGGGAGCTCCTTTGCGTGCTGCGGATGATTCTAAGCCATGGACGAGGGATGCCGCTTCAGTAAATCAATTCAACTGGATTTTTATTACAAAAGAAAAAATTGAGTTAAGGACAATTCTTTATGAAAACGCTGCAGAAGTTTCTGAGTTAACTGAAGAAACGAGATTCAATATGCCTGATAAAATTAGACTTTGGACACCTTCAAATGGTAGTTTAGTAGAAATTTATCAACAAAAAGATAGAAAAATCAAATAGTTTTAAAATTCATTTTAATTAATGATTACATTTGTTTGATGAGTGATTTCGTTGTTTCTGCTAGAAAATATAGACCACAAACGTTTGATACGGTTGTAGGTCAGAAATCTATTACAGACACCTTAAAAAATGCAATAAAAAACCAGCATTTAGCACAAGCTTTTCTGTTTTGTGGTTCAAGAGGGGTTGGAAAAACAACAACAGCAAGAATTTTAGCTAAAACCTTGAATTGCTTTAATCGCACCGAGCAAATTGAAGCCTGTGATACTTGCGACTCTTGTGTTTCATTTAATACTGGATCTTCCTTAAACATCTACGAACTTGATGCAGCATCAAATAATTCAGTGGATGATATTCGCAGCTTGATTGATCAAGTAAGAATTGCTCCCCAGCTTGGCGATCACAAGGTGTATATCATTGACGAGGTTCATATGCTATCAACGGCAGCTTTTAATGCGTTTTTAAAAACGTTGGAAGAACCGCCCAAGCATGCGATATTTATATTAGCAACAACTGAAAAGCATAAAATAATTCCTACAATTTTATCCCGCTGTCAAATTTTTGATTTCCAGAGAATTAAAATAAAAGACATTGCTAATCATTTAAGTGTGATTGCAACAAAAGAAGAAATTACTGCTGATCCAGAAGCTTTGTTTTTAGTCGCCCAGAAGGCAGATGGAGCATTGAGAGATGCCCTTTCTATTTTTGATCAAATTGTTACTTTCTCGGGGAATAACATCACCTACCAACACGTGGTAAAGAATCTAAATATTCTAGATTACGATTATTATTTCAAATTTGTTGATTTTGGGTACAATGAGGACATTCCATCCTCTTTGGTGCTTTTTAATGATATTGTAGAGAAAGGATTTGATATTCACAACTTTTTAGTTGGATTATCTGAACATTTTAGAAACCTGCTCTTATGCAAAGATCAAAAATCAGTTCAATTAATTGAGGTGGGTGATTTAGTTCATCAAAAATACCAAGAACAGTCTCAATTATTAAATCAACAATTTATTTTGCGTGCATTGCATGTTTTAAATAAAGCTGATGTTGAATACAAAGCGGCAAAAAATCAACGATTATTAGTTGAAGTTGCACTCATGCAATTGTGTTCCTTGAAAAGTGAGGGTGAAAAAAAAAATCCCTAACGGAACCAGTTGATATTCTTCCTTTCGTAGGACAAACCCTAAGAACTGAAAAATCTGTTGCTCCAAAAGTTATTCCTGTTCAACAACCTACAGCATTATCAAATCCAACATCGTTTTCTCCAAATACACCATCTAATTTAGATAAACCTACTGGAAAATATGTCGGTTCACACCCATCCATTAAGGAGTTATTAAAAAAAGAACAAGAAAATATTTCTTCAATAATAGATGAAAATCAACCTAGGGAATTATTTTCTGAAGATCAATTGAAAATTGCTTGGAAACAATATAGCTTAATTCTTAAAGAGCAAGGTCTGGGTACCTTTTACAATGCGCTGATTAAAAGAAATCCAATTAAGAGAAGTGAGGAGAATTATGTTTTGCAATTGGATAGTGATATTCAGAAAGATTATATTACAGATCACATGGATGACTTTCTCCAATTTCTACGCAAGCAATTGCGAAATTATTATACAACCATATCTCTCGAAGTAGTTATCCAACACGAGGAAGAAAAGTTCTTGACAAGTAAACAAAAATTTGATTTATTGGCGAGAAAAAATCCGAATCTTCATATTTTCAAGAATAGGTTCAATTTAGATTTGGAGTATTGATTGGATTTAGGTTTTTTTTATTACAAGAATAACTTCATTATTTTTTTAGACCGTTAGCTATTGTTATAAATTTTTAATCTCTTAAGATTCTAACGAATAATAAACTTGAACTAACTTAACCTGAGGTTTTTCAACCCGTTGTGCATTTAGGCCAAATTTACTTTTAAATTGTTAATTGGTCGATTAAAAACAAACTTATTAAGGTGCTGAATTAGCGTTAGTGCGGTTATTTTGGAAAGTATTCTTATCTTAAATCCTACAAACGATTTAGCAAAATTTTCTCTAATTCTAAACTGATCGCACATTTGGGAGAATAGCGTCTCAATTCTTTTTCTTCCCTTCTTGAAAACATAGGGTTGTTCAACATAATTTTC
>JBIIFU010000082.1:0-3526 GCA_044237035.1 Crocinitomicaceae bacterium | reverse complement strand
GCAGGTTCAAGTTTTGATTCAGGATATCATTTGCACACAAAGCAATAATTAAATTTTCGGTAGGTAGAAACGCCTTGGAAACTTCAGAATTTACCACAAAAATATTTCTATTAAATCCTGCCGTCCTATTTGAGTTAATTATATACTTTCCATCGGCTTTAAACTTGAAATGATAAGGTAGTTGCCATTCTATATCAAGTTTATATGTTTGCATGGTAAATGGAGTATTAGAAGCAGAAGCCAACGAACTGATTGGGCTGGTATAACTTAATTCTGCACCTAAAGTTATTTCTAACGAATCCAGTTTTAATTCAAAATCAGATCCTCCGGCAATGCTTCTGTTTTGGGTAATGTTTTCTTGCTCATTTATGAAGTTCGTGTATCGCGCATAAGAGGCATTCATGTTAGGATTGATTTCAAATTTGCGTTTGAATACAGGTAAGCCAAAACCAGCGAAAACATTTGAAAATACATTTCCGTTAACATTAACTGTTTTTGAGACTGTTCTACCGTATTGATCAAAATTGGTTGAATTAGCAAATGCATTATCAGTATAGGATGCCGTTAACCCACTCCAAATATATTTTCCACTCATAGCAGACCACGTATTGAAGTTCATTCGTAAATTGTGAATGTAATTTGGCACTAACTCTGGATTTCCTTCTTGAATGCGATTTGGGTTTGTATTGTCCGGAACAGGTTGTAAATCGTTAATGCTAGGTTGTTGCGAGTTTGTGGTATAGAAAACACTAAAACGTTTACTGATACTTGGTTTAAATTGATAGCTTATTTGTGGAAGCACGTTATTTACATTTTGTGGAATAACAGTATCCAAGATTAGATTTCGGTTGTCAATAGAAATATTTCTACATCCAACTCCAGCGGTAAAAGTATGTTTTCTGTCTTCGTAAATACCAACTAAAGTTCCCCTGTTTTGCAAGCGGAGATTGTCAAAATTATTTGAGAAAAAGGTGTTTTCAACGGTGAATGCACCCGTAGAAAGGTCTTTGTCAAACGTTCTTTTGTCTTGTCTCACATCCCCAAATTCAAATAAGTATTCTGCCTGAACTTTGATTTTCTTGGTAATAGGTTCTGTATAAGTTAATATAGAATAATGATTTACGGAAGAATTGTCATTTTTCTTGTTTTGCTGAAAGTTGGTGTCTAAAACCGATGCGTAATCATAAGCAGAGGTGTTATATAAATCACCAGTTGTTGAATTATTAGTGTAATTCAAAATGTACTTCAATTCAACTTCTCTTTTCGGCTTTTTAAATTTCCTTCGCAATAGTGCTTCCGAATTACTAGTTACTCCTTTTGAATTACTGGTATTTCTAATTATTGTCGAAAGCGATCTTAATTGTGTTTCCCCTATAAATTCTGAAGTACTTATATTATCTGATGTGGCTCCGTCAAAATTGATATTGGGCTTAACCTCCAAATAAGTTAATGAATCAAGATTAATAGAAAAATTTACATTGAATCGATGCGAGTTGTTTGTCGAGTAATTATTCATCGAATCTTTTGTAAAATAAGTCGTGTCGGTCAAAAAGTATTGAGAATAATTTGAGCTTACAGCGGTCAAACGATTATCGTAATAGGCATAATTGAATCCAATTTTTCCCGTTTTCCCTATTTTATCAGAATAGTAAATACCCGCTTTAACTGTTTGTGGGATTCCGCTCGTATTATTCGTATTTCCTTGATTCCAATTGTTCATCCCGGAACTATTTCTTTCATTGTCTAACCCAAACTTGTTCATATCACCCCATTTGAAGTTGGATTTTGGCGTGTTAGAACCCAATAGAAAAACTGAAATTTTTTGTTTCCCTTTGAATTTATTGGCTAGTACTTCTGTTTCGTAAAAAGGATTGTCTGCCGAAAGACCAAAGTCTGTTGCACCAGAAACCTTCCCGAAATAGCCCTTTTTAGCATCTTCTTTTAACTTTAAATCTAGTACTTGGATTTTATCATCCTCACCAGCTTTGGCATTTTCTCTTTCCTTTTCGTAGATTTGAACGGATTCAACGCCTTTTGCCCCTAAATTTCGTGTTGCTATGGTTGGATCAGATCCAAAAAACTCATCTCCATCTACTAAGACTTGACTAATTTGTTTTCCTTGTGAGGTAATGGACCCGTTTTCATCCACCTTAATTCCGGGGAGTTTTTTCAATAAGTCCTCTACAACTGCATTTTCACCCACCTTGAATGAATCCGCTGCAAAAACCAAGGTGTCGCCACGATAAAAAATCGCACTTTTATTCGAAAAAATCACAATTTCTTCCAAGTCTTTCGATTTTGCTGACATTTTTATGGTGGGAATATTTATGTCATTGTTATTATTATTTCCAAAAATGAAAAACGATTTGTCATCGTATCCTTTATATTCAATGATTAATGTAAATGAATCAGGCGGAAAGCTGTTTAACCTAAATCCACCAGTAACATCTGTTCTCGTGTGTCCTAAAAGTAAGGAGTCTTTGAATCTGACAGCGAGGACAGAGGCTTTTTCTAGAGGATTAATGCCAGTTGAGTCAAAAACTCTACCGGTCACGTTCATTTTTTGAGCCTTGATTTGTACTACTGATAAACTGAAAAGCACAAAAAAGACAGAAATATATTTTACCATATAAAATAAAATTAAAACACGAAGCTAGGCTTTTATGTTCAAACTAGCCCTAACTTCTTAAATTATAACGAAGATTAATAAGAAATGGTTTCAATGACCTGATAGTCAAAGCCATTAATGGTTTTAATTTTAAATAAAATTTTCAGGGATGTTCCTGGTTTAGATTTCTCTAATTTTTTTATCGAATCTGTCATTTCGGGAACAATAATATCTGTCCAATAACCGCCGTTTTCTTTTTGACCAACGCGTATAAAATCGACGCCTTCAAAATTTATAAATTCAACAAATTTAGTAGCGTACAATCCACTTGCATCTTTAATATCAATACACTCTTTAATATTGTGGCCGATGAATTCTCTTGGCTTTAGTGAAGCCCGTTCTAATTCAAGAAAATTTTCAGCTGATCGTTCGCTTGAATAGACGCCCTCCATTTTTTCATTGTAATAAGAATTGGTTTGAAAAACAGATGTTTCAGAAAAAGTCACTTCATTTGAATGGAAGAGTTTGCCCTTGTTAAAATAAAATTGAACTAATCTCTTAGAGCCATCTTTTTTTTCTTCGTCTAAAACCCATTTTGTGCAGCCTATATTTTCATAAAGAAATAGACTTAATTGCTTTCTTTGAAATTCATTATTTTCAAAACGCAATGAAACTGCAGAGTCTGATGCAGGAGAAGCATCAATCGCCGAAACCAAATTATCAAATTCACTTTGTTGATTTGGATCAACAACTACCTTTTTCTTATCCTTCGTAAGTCCACTTTTACAAGCGGTAAGAGGGATAAAAACAACACAAGAAAGCAAGGAAATACAGATGAGCTTTAACATAATAATTTACAAAAACTTGGTTAACGTATTTTTTTACAAAGTTACACAATAACTTTATTAGAAAATGAAC
>JBIIFU010000052.1:0-12964 GCA_044237035.1 Crocinitomicaceae bacterium | reverse complement strand
AAAAGTGAGTGGGTTTTGTTGGACTACATCGATGTGGTTGCTCACGTATTTTATAAAGAAACAAGAACTTTTTTCGACTTAGAGGATTTATGGTCTGATGCAATTCGAAAAGATATACCAAATTTGAACTAAAACATGGCTGAAGGAAAAAATAAAAGTCCGTTTTCAATATACTGGATTTACGCTATAATTGGTGTTGCGATTATCGCATTCCAACTTTTTATGTCGGGAAGTGGAAAAGCAAAAATCAACACCAAACAAACATTCTTTACTCTTGTTGAGAAAAAAGGAGTAGAAAAAGTTCGTATAATCAATCGAGAAAGGGTTGAATTTCAATTAAATCAAACGGGAAAACAAATTATTCAAGATGGTTCTAATTCGGACTATCAAACGATGAAAAAGGCATTAAATTCAAGTACGCCAACCAAAGAAAAAAAGGTGGTTTTTGAATTAGAGGAAATTGGTGACTTAGGCAATTTCGAGAATGAAATTAAAACACGTGATCCCGCCCTATCTTACCAGGCTGTAAAAGAAACAGATTGGCTTGGTCAAATCATTGGTTTTCTATTACCTATAATTATTCTTGTTGCTATTTGGATGTTTGTAATGCGACGAATGAGCGGTGGCGGTGGCGGTGGCGGTAGCCAAATTTTCAATATAGGAAAATCAAAAGCACAGGTTTATGAGAAAGGAAAATCAACGAATATCACTTTTGAAGATGTCGCAGGTTTACAAGGAGCAAAAGAAGAAATTGTGGAAATTGTAGAGTTTCTCAAAAACCCTAAAAAATACACTGAACTTGGGGCTAAAATACCAAAAGGAGCTTTGCTTGTTGGTCCTCCAGGTACCGGTAAGACATTATTAGCTAAGGCCGTTGCAGGTGAAGCTAAAGTTCCATTTTTCTCCTTATCAGGATCTGATTTTGTTGAAATGTTTGTTGGTGTTGGAGCGTCACGTGTTAGGGATTTATTTAAACAAGCCAAAGAAAAAGCTCCTGCCATAATTTTTATTGATGAGATAGATGCAATTGGCAGAGCTCGCGGAAAAAATAATGGATTCAATTCAAACGATGAGCGTGAGAACACATTGAATCAATTACTTACTGAGATGGATGGTTTTGGAACAAACTCAGGAGTAATCATTTTAGCAGCAACAAATCGTGCAGATGTATTAGATAGTGCTTTAATGCGTGCAGGTAGATTTGACCGTCAAATTTACGTTGATATGCCTGATTTGAATGAGAGAAAAGAAATTTTCCAAGTTCATTTGAAACCATTAAAGTTGGCAGAAAATTTAGATATTGATTTTCTTTCAAAACAAACACCTGGCTTCTCGGGTGCTGACATAGCCAATTTATGTAATGAGGCAGCATTAATTGCGGCAAGAAAGGACAAAAAGCAAGTTGAAAAACAAGATTTCTTAGATGCTGTTGATCGAATTGTTGGTGGATTAGAAAAGAAAAATAAAATTATCACTACTGAAGAAAAAGAAGTAATAGCTTTTCACGAGGCAGGACATGCTACAATTTCTTGGTTATTGGAATTTGCTCATCCCTTGGTAAAAGTGACTATTGTTCCCCGTGGGCAATCATTGGGTGCTGCGTGGTATTTGCCAGAAGAAAGGACAATTACTACTACTGAACAAATATTGGATCAAATGTGTTCTGCGCTAGGCGGTAGAGCAGCTGAGGAAGTGATATTTAATAAAATTAGTACCGGTGCTTTATCAGATCTTGAAAAAGTGACTAAGCAGGCATACGCAATGGTATCCATTTACGGTTTAAATAAACGTGTTGGAAATATCTCCTATTATGACTCTCAGGGACGAGATATGTTTACTAAACCTTATTCTGAAGATACAGCGAAAGTAATTGATGAAGAGGTAAGTAAAATGATTGAATTTCAATACGCAAGAGCAATTCAAATTCTAACTGAAAACAAAGATAAATTGGATCAACTTGCTAATAAATTATTGACTGCGGAAGTGATTTTCAAGGAGGACTTAGAGAATATTTTTGGAAAAAGGATTTGGGATAAGGAAGAAGTTTTAGTCGATGCAGTAGATGTTAGTATAGATAAAAATGAAGATCAAGTATCTAATGATTCAGAATCAACCGAAGAACTTAATTCTAATGAAAATTCTTCAACGGAATCAACCAATTTAGATACTGAAAGTACTGATTCTGAAACAAAAGAGTAACTAATTTATTCTTCATGTCAAATTTAGTTACTCGAGCAATTACTGGATTTTTCTTTGCCTTAATTATAATTGGATCAATCCAACTAGGTTCTTGTATACAAGCGATGGCATTCGGGATTTTTTTGATACTGGGTCTAAAAGAATTTTCCGCTCTTTTCAAGGACACGAATTACAGGCAATCACCTTTAATTACAGTCATTATTGGTGTTTTTATTTACTCTAGCTTTGTACTATCTAGGACTATTAATTTCTCTACAGAGATTTTATTTTGCATAGTTTTCGTCTTGTTTTTTCTCATTTTTTTAATCGAGATTTGGAGAAAGCAAACTCTTCCACTTGTTTCAATATCTGTTTTTGTTTTTGGAATAATTTATCTTGTAGTTCCTTTTATTTTAATGAATCGTCTTGTTTTGGTTAATTCGAATTCATTTTCTCCACTTTTAGGAATGATAGTACTTATTTGGTCAAATGATACCTTTGCCTATTTATTTGGAAGAAAAATTGGAAAAACACCTCTTTTTGAACGTATTTCCCCAAAAAAAACATGGGAAGGTACGATAGGTGGAATAATTATGACATTAATTTCTTCAGTGGTGATTGGTTTATTGACCGATTCTGATGATATAATATTTTGGTTAATCTCAGGATTAATTATTGCCCCAAGTGCAATTTTTGGTGATTTATTAGAATCTTTATTTAAGCGTAGTATGAAAATAAAAGACTCTGGAAACATCTTGCCAGGACACGGTGGAATTTTAGATCGCTTTGATGCAGTGTTATTTACCGTTCCTTTTTTCTATCTTTGGTGCTTAATTTATGAACAAATAGTTTAAGTTAAAGTGAAATTACATAAAGAAGGTTTTAGTTCAATTTTGTTTGCCAGTTTATTTTTTCTTTGTTCAGAAATGCTACTGGTATATTTTGAAATATACAAAATATCATTAATTGGTTTCGTACTTGGTAGTTTTTTGCCATTGCTGATTTTTATATTGATAATCCAATTTTTTCGGCTACCAATCAGGAAATTTAACTTTAATGAAGGGCAGATTTTATGTCCTGCTGATGGAAAAGTAGTAGTAATTGAAGAGGTTGAAGAAACCGAATATTTTAAAGATCGACGAATTCAAATTTCAATTTTCATGTCACCGTTAAACGTTCATGCTAATTTCAACCCTGTTTCCGGTGAAATACAATATGCCAAATACCATCCTGGATTGTTCTTGGTTGCTTGGCACCCTAAGAGTAGTACTGACAATGAAAGAACGACTATTGTTACTAAAACTAAATCCGGTCACGAAGTTTTATTTAGACAAGTAGCTGGTGCATTGGCCAGAAGAATTTGCTTTTACGTGAAAGAGGGACAAACAGTAAAAGGTGGTGAAGAGTTTGGCTTTATAAAATTTGGTTCTCGTATTGACCTATATTTACCCTTATCTGCAAAAATAAAAGTTTCATTAAACCAAAAAGTTAAGGGCCAGTTAACGGAAATAGCTGAGCTTTAAATCTCTTAGTCTTTGAAAAATAATTTCATTGTTTGCCAAACGACAAATTAAAAGTTACTTTTGCAAACTTAAACTAACATCCTTTAGCTATGGCAAAAAATTTGGTAATCGTCGAGTCTCCGGCAAAAGCAAAAACCATCGAGGGTTATTTAGGGAAGGATTTTGTTGTAAAATCAAGCTTTGGACATGTGCGGGATTTACCAAAAAAAGGATTGTCTATTGATTTAGAGAATAATTTTTTACCAAATTATGAGATATCTTCCGATAAGAAACAATTGGTAAGTGAACTCAAAAAACTTGCATCTTCTGCAGAAACAGTATGGCTAGCAACGGATGAGGATCGTGAAGGTGAGGCAATCTCATGGCATTTATACGAGGCATTAAATCTTGAAAAGAAAGATACAAAACGAATTACCTTCAATGAAATTACGAAAACTGCTATTTTAAAAGCAATTGAAAATCCGCGCCAAATAAATAAGGAATTAGTTGATGCTCAGCAGGCACGAAGAGTTTTAGACAGACTTGTTGGTTTTGAATTATCGCCTGTTTTATGGAAAAAAGTTCGTCCAAATCTTTCAGCTGGACGTGTACAGTCAGTTGCAGTTCGTTTAATCGTTGAACGAGAGAAAGAAATTGAAAAACATAATAGTCAGAATTTCTACAAGGTCGTTGGGCAATTTCAAGCAAAAAATGGTGTTTTAAAAGCTGAATTGGATCAGAATCTATCGAAATCAGAGGAAGCATATTCATTTATTGAAAAAAATCAAGATGCTCAATTTTCTATAAGTGATGTTCAGCAAAAACCTGCTACAAAAACACCTTCCGCACCTTTTACTACTTCTACATTGCAACAAGAAGCAAGTTTGAAACTTGGTTTTTCTGTTTTACGGACAATGTCAGTTGCTCAAAAATTATATGAATCAGGAAAAATCACCTACATGAGAACTGATTCAGTCAATTTATCCGATACAGCAGTTCAGAACGCAAAAGGAGCAATAATTTCCATGTATGGAGAATCCTATTCAAAGCCTACAAAATATACCACAAAAAGCTCAAATGCTCAAGAGGCTCACGAGGCTATTCGACCAACAGATTTTTTAGTTTCTTCGATTGATGCAGAGCGCGATGAACAACGTTTGTATGAATTAATTTGGAAAAGATCTATTGCAAGTCAAATGAGTGCCGCTCAATTGGAAAGAACAACCATAAAAATAGAATCAAACAAAACAAGCGAGAGTTTTATAACCAAAGGTGAAGTAATTCGATTTGATGGATTTCTAAAAGTATATTTAGAGTCAAAAATTGAAGAAGACGAAGATGAAAATGAAACAGAAGGCTTGCTTCCTGCGGTGGTGGTTGGTGAATCTATTTCACGTATAGAAATTACAGCGACTGAACGATTTTCTAGACCGCCATCAAGATATGTGGAAGCATCCTTAGTGAAAAAATTAGAAGAATTGGGAATTGGTAGACCTTCGACATATGCTCCAACCATTACAACTATTCAAAAAAGAGGATATGTTGAAAAGTTAGAAAGGGAAGGTCTAGAACGCAGTTATGAAATAATTTCATTGACAAATTCGGGAATTCAAAAATCCATTAAAACAGAAATTACCGGTAGAGATAGAAACAAACTCTCCCCTACCGATATTGGAACTTTGGTCACAGAATTTTTAAGTGAGCATTTTTCAAGAATCATGGATTATCAGTTCACGGCTAAGGTTGAAGAAGAATTTGATAATATTGCAAAGGGATTAGAAAGTTGGACAAATATGATTCGCTCATTTTATGATCCGTTTCATCAGAATGTAACTCATACAATTGAAAACTCTGAACGAGTTACTGGTGAAAGGGAACTTGGGAATGATCCAGCAACCGGAAAAAGAGTTTCAGCCAGAATAGGTCGTTTTGGACCAATGATCATGCTTGGTAAAGATGAAGATGGTGAAAAACCCGTTTATGCATCCTTGAAAAAGGACCAATCCATTCAAACAATTACCCTAGAAGAAGCATTGGAATTATTTAAATTACCAAGAACTCTTGGCGAGTCTAGTGGTGAGATTGTTAAAGCAAATATTGGTAGATTCGGTCCTTACGTGCAAATTGGGAAAGTATTTGTTTCAATTCCTAAAGATGAAGATCCAATGACAATTAGTTTGGACCGTGCTTTAGAATTATACGAAGCTAAGAAAAGCGCTGATGCCTCTAAAGTTCTCAAAGTATTTACTGAAAGAGAAGATGTACAAATTCTTGATGGAAAATGGGGCGCTTATTTAAAGATTGGCAAGAATAACTATAAGCTTCCAAAAGATACTGATTTAGCAACTTTAGAATTGTCTGAGTGTCTTACAATGGCAGAAGAACAAGATAAAGCTCCTAAGAAAAAAGCATTTAGAAAGAAATAATCAGCTTTGACGATTGAATAAATAATTTACCATCTGATGTAAATTATCTTTTGATGAATTGACATCAACCAATTCCAACGACTTCATGGCGCTATCGTAATAGTAATTTAGATATTTTTGGGTTTCTTCAAGAACTCCAATTTCTTTATAAAACGTACTTGTTTCCTGAACCTTTTTATCTAAATCTTTTGTTTCTTTTAGGGAATTTAATTTATTGTTATTCAGGTTTTTACAGATTTTTTTAGCAGCTAAATACAAAAGGGTTTTCTTATTAGCTCTAACATCTCCTCCCACCTGTTTTCCAACTTTATCAGGATCACCATACAAGTCTAGAATATCATCTTGAATTTGAAAAGCAATACCTAAGTTAACTCCAAAATCATAAATATTTTTTCTGTTTTCGACTGATTGATTAGAAATAAGGAAGCCAAATTCAAGGGCACAACCCAATAAAACAGACGTCTTAAGACGAATCATAGCTATATATTCCTCAATAGTGACATCCTCACGAATTTCAAAATCCATATCCATTTGTTGACCTTCACAAACCTCAATTGCAGTTTTATTAAAGAGCTGATACAAATCAGGAATATGTTCTTTATTCTGCTTTGAAATCAACTCGTATGCTTTAACAAGTAATACATCTCCAGAAAGAATAGCAATATTTGAATTCCATTTTTCATGTACCGTCGGTAAGCCTCTTCGAATCGGCGCATTATCCATTATATCATCATGGATTAATGAAAAATTGTGAAAAAGCTCAATGGAGACCGCGGCGTGAATTGCTTCATCTGCACTTTTTCCTCCTAACTCTGCTGCTATTAAAGTCAATACAGGTCTTAATCTTTTACCTCCAAGACCTAAAAAATACACTAATGGTTCGTATAGATTAACTGGTGATACAGGAAGTCTGTAATTTTCTAAATAACTTTCTACCTTCTGTGTATAGAAATTCAGCATTATTACTTTTTCAATAGATTCAATAAATAAGAACCATACCCGCTTTTTACCAAAGGCTCAGCAACTTTTTTCAATTCATCTTTAGTGATAAAATTATTTGAATAAGCGACCTCCTCAATACAGCCTATTTTTAATCCTTGACGCTCCTCTATTACTTGAACAAATTGCCCAGCTTGCATCAGAGAGGCAAAAGTACCAGTATCCAACCAAGCAGTACCTCTATCTAAAACAGCAACTTTTAATTTACCCAAACGCAAATATTCAGCATTAACATCCGTAATTTCATATTCTCCGCGAGGTGAAGGTTTTAAATTTTTAGCAATTTCAACAACTGAATTATCATAAAAATATAAACCTGGTACAGCATAATTAGACTTTGGATAGGTAGGCTTTTCTTCTATTGAAACTGCATTCATGTTTTCATCAAATTCAACAACTCCGTAGCGTTCAGGATCACTGACGTGATAGGCGTAAACAACACCACCATCCGGATTATTATTTTCCTTCAAAAGTGTGTCCATTCCGACTCCATAAAAAATATTATCACCGAGAATAAGTGCAACTTTATCATCGCCAATGAAGGATTCTCCTATTACAAATGCTTGAGCTAACCCATTAGGAATTTCCTGAACGGCATAGGAAAATGAACATCCCAAGGAATGACCGTTTCCAAGTAGTTTTTCAAAATTTGGAAGATCATGTGGAGTTGAAATAATTAATATTTCTCGAATTCCTGCACTCATTAGAATTGATAACGGATAGTATATCATTGGTTTATCATAAACCGGCATGAGTTGCTTACTTACCGCTAATGTTAATGGATGTAATCTAGTTCCCGATCCTCCAGCTAAAATAATTCCTTTCATTTATATAAAAATTTTAGATTAAGATTTAATTGTTGAATTTCCTGGTGTTGATTCATCAATGTCCTTATCAGTTGTTAATTGTAATGAGGACCAATCGATATCAAAATCTTCATCATAAGCATCAAAATAAGGCTCTTTGAATGATTTTAAGTTAATAAAACGGTCCAAAGTCAATAGTAAGGAAGGAAGTACAATTAGATTAGTAATCATAGCAACAAGTAGCGTTACAGAAATTAACAATCCGAGCGCTTGAGTACCTCCAAATTGAGAAAACAAGAATACTGAAAACCCACAATACAAAACAATAGAGGTATAGAACATGCCCAATCCCGATTCTTTAATAGCAATCAAAACACATTCTTTTAAGTTCCATTTTTGAGATTTTAACTCTTGTCTGTATTTCGCCAAATAATGGATGGTGTCGTCCACTGAAATTCCGAAAGCAATACTAAATACAAGAAGCGTAGAAGGTTTTAATGGAACTCCAAAAAAGCCCATTATTCCGCCTGTAATTACCAAAGGAATTAAGTTCGGTATCATTGAAATCAATACCATTCTCCAAGATCTAAATAACAAAGCCATAAGAACTGCAATAGATATTATAGCAAATGCTAAACTAGAAAATAAATTATTTACCAAATGTCTTGTACCATCAGCAGCAACTATAGAAGTTCCTGTGAATGTTGTCTCAAAGTATTGATTATCTATTGATTTTCTTAGCTTCTGAATAAAATCAGGTTTTTGAAAGTAAGATTGAAGTAAACGCTCATTAGTATCTAATTGCGTTTCAAGATCCGGATTATTTTTAGTGATTATGGATACATATTCATTTCGAATCTCATTATAATTTGTCATTATTGTATCAATGTAAGTTTTGTTTCCTTTGGAAATCAGATTATAATATTTTTCCCATTGTGGTTTATCAGGGTTCAAGACAGCATCAATTTTCTTTTTCCAAATATCTCTGTAATTTAATACTTCGAACGATCCAAGATCTTTAATTTGGCAGCGAATTCTAATAATAGTGGCCGTGGTATCAACTAATTCTTTCATCGACATTCCTTGATTGGAGGGATTATTTAAATTAAATTGATCAACATACTTTTTAATTCTACCTTTTTCGCTATTATCGAATAAACTGTAACTTAACGTGTCGTTCCCATAGTAAGACATATTAACAAACTTAACTAAGTCTACCACAGATATAGACTTTGAGAAAAGTGTATCTTTATTAATTAATTGTTGAACTGAATCAACTTTTTCAAGTGTTGTATTGTTTGTGGCGCTAAATAATCTTCCTTTCTTTTTATAATTTATCATTATTTCGAAAGGAATTGAACCTCCGAAATTCTTCTCCAAGAACATCATGTCTTTTTTCAAAGGGTCATTATCTGGGAGATCACTAGTTAAATTACCCGTTGTTTTAATCTTAGATACGCCGTAAAATCCTATAGCAACTAAAAATATGCTCACCCCATAAACCCATTTCCGTTTGTATTGAGTTAAATAAAGAACTGTACTAATAATTCCCCTAGCAAATTTTCGATCCAAATGTTTTAAATGTCTTTCTTTCGGCTGAGGAGTAAATGAACTAATAATTGGCAATATGGTAAGTGATAAAACAAAGACCATCATAATGTTAATTGGTGCTGCAATACCAAACTCAATCAATTTCTCAGAATTAGTAAACATAAAGGTCCCGAATCCTAATGCAGTAGTGAAATTCGTTAAAAAAGTCGCTGTTCCAATTTTTTGAATTACTCGTGAAAGCGCCTTGATTTTATTTCCATGTTCTTTTACTTCTTGGTGGAATTTCGTCAATAGAAATACACAATTTGGCACCCCAATTACAATCATGAGAGGTGGTATCAAAGCCATTAATGGAGATAGACGATACTCTAGAAATCCAATAACGCCCATCGCCCAAATTACTGCAATCGCCACAACGGTAAGAGCAATCCCAACAACTCGAAATGATCGGAAGAAAATATAAAGTAAAACAGAAGTTACAAATAAAGAAAGACCGATAAAAAGGAACATTTCATCGTGGACTCTTGTTCCTATAATAATTTTTAGATAAGGAAGACCAGCTATATGAATTTGACCGAAACGAGTTTCGTAAGAACGAGCTAAATTTTCAATTTTGTATATTAGACCCCACTTACTTTTGTCACGCATTACTTCTTCATTGATGCGAATCATCATCAACGAGACGTTAGATTTTCCGTTAAATAATAAATCTTTGAATGCCGGATTACTTCTAATTTGCTGTTTTACAGAATCGATTGGGCGAGTCTCATCGTAGATTTTCTCAAGCTTGAATCGTTCGTTTAAAGTATCATTTTGCAAGCAATATAAAGTAGCTTCAGACTCTCTACCCTCTACCCCATCCATTCCTAGAATCGAATCACCGAGTTCCTTCCATTTTTTAAAGTTTTCCTTTGTGTATAAAGAATCTGTTTGTATCGCAATAACAACTGTATTACCATCTTCACCAAACCTCTTTTTGAATGCTTCGTAGTTGATCGCTGTTTCGCTATCTTTTGGAAGTGCTAATCCGTATCGGTTTTCTAACTTAATGCTCGTATAGGCATGATAGCCGAAGAAAACGGTAAGGAGTGTAATTATACCAATTATAAAAAAGCGATTTCGTAAAATGTAGTTTGCTATAAATACCCACATAGGTTTGTATTCAAAAAATAATAATTTACAAAGTTATTATTTTCAGTGGAATTTTGACCAAAAATTAAGAAAATAGAGACTTTACAGTTTGGATTATACTACTATTTTGTTCAATTTTTATTCCTGAAATAGGGAGTTCTTGAGGTTTATTTGACTTTGGAATATAAATCTGTTCGTAACCCAATTTTAATGCTTCTTGAATTCTTTGGTCTAATTTTGAAACAATGCGAACTTCACCAGTTAAAGCAACTTCGCCACAAAAAACAGTTTTTTTAGGAACCGGAATGTCAATGTTTGAGCTCAAAATCGCTACTACAACTGCCAAATCAATTGCTGGATCGTCAACGCGAATACCACCAGCTATATTTAAGAAAACATCCTTGCTTGCTAATCTAAATCCACAGCGCTTTTCCAAAACTGCCAAAATCATATTCAAGCGTTTTGTATCAAAACCATTAGCTGTGCGTTGAGGAGTCCCATACGCCGCCGTACTGACCAAAGCTTGAACTTCAATAAGTATTGGTCGATTTCCTTCCATCATACAAGCCACCGAAACCCCACTCAAATGTTCGTCAGAGTTTGATACTAAAACTTCTGAGGGATTAAGTACTGGAAATAATCCACCTTGTGACATTTCATAAATTCCTATCTCATTTGTATTACCAAAACGATTTTTTAAGGATCTCAAAATACGATACATATGATTTTGATCCCCTTCAAATTGCAAAACGGTATCTACCATGTGCTCAAGAAGTTTCGGACCAGCGATTGATCCATCTTTAGTTACATGACCAATAATAAATACAGGCGTGCCTGATTCTTTGGCGAATCGAAGAAGTAAGGCGGTACATTCTCTAATTTGAGAAACTGTTCCTGTAACGCTATCAATATTTGAAGAAAAAAGTGTTTGAATGGAATCAACAACAAGAAAGTCAGGTTGCAAAGCTTCAGCCTGATCTATAATAGATTGAACGTTTGTTTCATTCAATAAAAAACAATTTTCGTTTTGAAGTCCAATGCGTTCTCCACGCATTTTGATCTGACTCTCACTTTCTTCCCCTGAAACATATAATACCTTAAATCGTTTTTGCTTAACTGCCAATTGTAGCATTAAAGTGGATTTACCAATTCCAGGCTCCCCTCCTACTAGGATCAGTGAACCTTGAACTAAGCCCCCACCTAATACTCGATTTAGTTCAATTTCTTCTAAATCAATTTTTTGTTCTCTTTCATAAAGAATTTCTTGAATTCGTTTTGCTGGAGCATTTTTTGAAAAATTAGAAAAGGCAGCGTTTTCTGTTTTTTTACCTGTTTCAACAATTTCTTCCACGAATGTATTCCATTCTGCACAGGAAGGACAGCGCCCAATCCATTTCACGGATTCATAGCCACAATTTTTGCAAAAATGAGTAGATCTTTGTTTTGCCATAATTCAAAGTTAGTAATAGTTTGCATTTCTTTTGGATGTAATTTGTTTTTACTTTTGTATTCAATTTAAACTTCAATCTCAAATGAGAAAAATACTATTTATTGCATTTTTTCTAATCAATTTTATTTCTTATTCCAAAATAAGATTTGTCAGGGTGGTATTTAATTCAATAGCGAGTGAGGAGGC
The DNA here is from genome assembly GCA_044237035.1 of Crocinitomicaceae bacterium. Taxonomy (GTDB): domain Bacteria; phylum Bacteroidota; class Bacteroidia; order Flavobacteriales_D; family Crocinitomicaceae; genus UBA952. The sequence continues at coordinate 735 of JBIIFU010000052.1, read as the reverse complement.
TACTATTATTTGGGAACAACATGGAGGTGAATTTATGAATTTAGTTTATTCGGTAAATAATTTCTCCAGCGAATCAGGTTCCGACTTAATCAAAATACAACGTGTTTCAGCAAAAAATAAAGCAAGAGGTTTGTCTAACCACATTATAAGACTGAAAAACTTAAAAAGTAATACCAAGTATTATTTTCAGCTAGAAGACAGCGAAGGAAAAAGTAGAATTTATTATTTTTCAACCTGCAGTAATTCTCCGAATGACCGAATTTCTTTTATTGCCGGAGGTGATTCTAGAGATCGTTCGGAAATTCGAAGAAAAGCAAATGTTCTTGTTTCTAAATTGAAAGCTCATGCTGTCTTGTTCAATGGGGATTTTACTGGATATGATATTCATTCACAATGGATTGATTGGTTTAACGATTGGGAATACTCCATAGCGGCAGATGGTCGAATTACACCATTGGTAGTTACTAGAGGAAATCATGAGAGGAGTAATTCTGTTTTGGTGAAATTATTCGATGTCCCTTCAAAAGGAGTCTATTATTCAACTGAATTTGGCGGTGACTTGCTGAATCTCGTTTCTTTAAATTCAGAAATTTTGAAGATAGGAGCTCAGAAATTTTTCCTTTACTCAACCTTACGAAAGCACGAAGATTTTCATTGGCAAATTGCACAATATCATCGTCCGATTCGTCCGCATGTCAAGCACAAAAAAGAAATGGAAACTCAATACAATAATTT
>JBIIFU010000023.1:0-40556 GCA_044237035.1 Crocinitomicaceae bacterium | reverse complement strand
TCTTAAATCCTACAAACGATTTAGCAAAATTTTCTCTAATTCTAAACTGATCGCACATTTGGGAGAATAGCGTCTCAATTCTTTTTCTTCCCTTCTTGAAAACATAGGGTTGTTCAACATAATTTTCTTGATTTTTCCTCATAGGAGTTTGAAGATTAATCTGTGCTGTTTCAAAAAGATTTAATTGAATTTCCGCTGACAAATAGCCCAAATCGCCTAGTATTGAGCACTTTGAAAAAGATTTTTTTATATCTTTTAACAGATGAATATCATGAACAGAAGCTGGAGTAATATCGATACTTTGAAATACTCCAGACAAGGAACAAATTCCGTGAATTTTGTATCCAAAATAATAAGTGTTTTGGGCAGCACAATAACCTTTGGAAGGTTGAGCATAATCAATCTCACGACATATTTTACTTCTTGATGCTCTTGCATTTTTACAAATTTCAAGTGGCATTAAATCAATGATAAAAGTATCTTCAAATTCATTAAAGTCAGATGCTAAAAGAGTTCTTACTTTTTCAATTTGGTAAAACAAGGATCTTTTCCTTCTATTATAAACAGAACGTTCAATTAAAGAGTGTAAATAGGTATATCGAATATCTCTAAATAATTGACATTCAGAATGTATACCCATAAACTCAGCGGTCAGATTCATTGCAATTAAGTCCCAATTTCCAAGTTTTGGTTTACGAATTTGCAGCATGGGATCAAAAGAAACATTCAATAATTGCAGATGTTTCAAAATAATTTCATAGTTTTGAATGAAGTTGCTCATTGTGTTTAATTAATTGATAATCAATTAAATATACGAATTTTAATAACTCGATGAACAACTTTTTTTATTTTTTTTCTAAATGCACAACGGGTTTTTTCATTTTATTTATATTTATTTGTAATAATATTAATTATTTAAATTTTATTCATGAAAACAATTTTTAGTTTTTTTATCATTGTAATGTTTAGCCTTACTGCCTATTCGCAAAACAGCACAAAAGTACTTGGCATTTGGCAGGCAAAATTAAATGGCAAATTTATGACAGGAAAAGATATCGGGATTACATCTGCTCCCTATTCAACTCGATTTATTTACTATGTCTTTTCAAAAGATAAAATGTATTTTGTTTTAGCAGCAAATACAACGACTATTAATTCTACCGGCATTCAGTCCATGATTACTAAACAAGATGCAATGGATGGAACTTATGCTGTATTTGATTCTATGGATTTAGTTCCAGAAGATATCAGATCTAAATATGAGGCATGGAATCCTTTTGCAGCCAAAACTTTCTTTGTTGAAGGTGAAATTCAAGGTAATTTATTTAGCTTTTATTACGACGTTACTGCAAATAAATTTATGGGATTAAATAAAGAAAATCCGGTTCAACTTATTAATGTTGGTGCATTTAAATAAAATCATCTGATGTATTTTAAAAGTGAGTATTAGTACTCACTTTTTTTTTTGAAATTTAAATTATTTAAAAAATAAACACATACAGGTTACTATTAGTAAGTGCGCTAAAGAAAGTTGTTTTTCTTTGCAAATGGCAACAAACATTCCGGTTAGAAACGATTTCAAAGCCGCACTTCTTTTAGCTGCAAAAAGTAATAACCAATAGCAGACTTAAAGTACATCAAAAAAAATCTCTCCGAAAAGGAGCGGTTTTTAATGGAAAAAAAATCTTTTTTTCAAAATTGACCCCTACACTGCAAATTACCCAATATACAGGATGAATTACCTTCGGTGATGCTTCGCAGAGTTAAAAAGTCCTAACTGGGCGAAACTTACGCGAGTTGTTCTTACCATCATAGGGTTGGCTACCATTATAAAAGTCTAGAATATAAGCATTATTCGCATTATACTCAGTTGAACTCCAATACCAAGCAGAGGTTCCGCTAGCGCTAGTATTAAAGCCTCCTATGGCTGCTCTATTATTATATAATTGGTATAATTCATTTTTACTTGGTAAGTACCAATCGCTATATCCATTCAATACTAAATTTCCACAGATGCGTGCTGCTATGCTAGCAGTAGCACAGCCATTCATAATATCAATAGTGTTTTGAGCGCCGGATCCGATGCCTACACCATAATATGGCCCTGAACCACTTGTTGTAATCCATGTGCTCCAACATCCCCATTGAGCTGGGCTTTCGTCAACGTTGCTAGCTATTAACCCATGAAGACCTGTAGAATCAATATAAGCGATTTTTCCACCTTGGTAGCTTTGGCCAATTCCAAAAGTTGCTGTAGTGAAACTTAGCTCATTACCATAAGCTGTTCCTGCACTATTTGTAGCATATGCACGAACATAGTATGTTGTAGTTGGAGTTAATCCATTTATTACACTTATAAAACCCCAAGAGCTAGCATTATTTTGTAAAAAACTATTTCCTAGTGTAGGATTGGGTGAAGTGCTCCAACAAACTCCCCATTCAGTTAAAGTAGCATTACCATTATTTGTAACACCTCCACCTGTTGATGCTGAAGAATTTGTTATTCCGGATAATGGATAGGTCGTTATCTCTGGCAAAATTGGTGTAAGCGTTGTGAAACTTTCTTCATTACCATAACCAGTTCCAGCGATATTTATGGCATAAGCGCGAACGTAGTATGTTGTACTGGGTGCTAAACCACTTATCCAAATGCTAAAACTAGAAGAGTTTGAGGGAAAATTATAATTTTCTAAATAATTATCTGCCATAGTCGGATTTGGAGAAGTGCTCCAACATACTCCCCATGCACTAACAGAAGTGCCACCATTAAACGTAACACCTCCTCCAGTATGTGCATTGTCTGAAGTAAAAGAATTTATCGGATAAGTTGCCACGGTTGGCACAACCGGGTTAAGAGTTGTGAAACTTAGTTCATTTCCATATGCTGTTCCTGCACTATTAGTTGCGTATGCACGAACATAGTAAGTCGTAGTTGGGGGTAAATTATTCAATGCACTTACAAATCCTTGGGGGTTTAAATTATTTGGTACAATAATATTATTGGTTATTGTAGGGTTAGGATATAAACTCCAGCAAACTCCCCATGCGGTTATGTTAGCCCCACCATTATTCGTAACAGCCCCACCAGTTGTTGCAGAATTCATAGTAATTGCCGTAATTGGCGCAGTTGTTAGCGTTGGTATAACCACTATAATGGTTGTGAAACTTATCTCGTTACCATAAGCTGTTCCAGTACTATTTGTTGCAAAAGCACGAATATAGTATGTTGTACCTGGTGCTAATCCACTTAATAAACTGCTAAATCCTACTGAGTTTCCATTATTTTGTAAATAATTACCCGCAGTTGTAGGGTTAGGTGAAGTACTCCAGCAAACTCCCCATGCGGTAACATTAGCCCCACCATTATTGGTAACTGCTCCACCACTTGTTGCTGTGGTCTCAGTTATTGAAGATACTGCAGTTGTTGTTACTGTTGGCAGAACCGCAGGGCAAGGCCCCCAAGTGGGAACTCCATTACAAAAAGATAACGTTTGAGCCTGATTACCGGGCAGACTAATCCCAGGAGCAACAGCTACCCAAGCTGTACCATCCCAATACAACATTTCTCCGGTAGCAGTTCCTGGTGAAAAATTACCAGCTGGACCCTGTGGACCTGTCGCACCGACATCGCCCTGAGGACCTTGTGGACCAGCTGGACCCTGTGGACCTGTAGCGCCGACATCGCCCTGAGGACCTTGTGGACCAGCTGGACCCTGAGAGCCTGTCACACCGACATCGCCCTGAGGACCTTGTGGACCTGCGGGGCCCTGAGAGCCTGTCACACCGACATCGCCCTGAGGACCTTGTGGACCTGCGGGGCCCTGTGGCCCAGGTGTTGAGCTACCAGATGTATTTGCATACAACGCATAAGGCACACTCATCAGTTGGCTGGTTCCCATGACTGTATATGATGTTCCACCAGTTACATCAACAGCCGTTTCAATGAAGAACGGTCCGTTTGCCCAATCAATCGTTATGAAATCTCCACTTACAACAGTTCCGTTTCCAATTTCTAGGTTCACTAAACCATAGGCATTTGTTGTTGTTGCAAATGTTTCCTGATAAACTGCTGTTCCTCCAATAGAACCTTGTTGGATCGTCACGCGCATTCCAACTGCTTGGTTGTTTAAAATGGTATTACTTGCATTTCTAACAACTGCCTGGTATTTGAAGCCTTCTGGTGCTTGTCCGAAAGAGCTTAGTGATATTGTTGCGATGGCAACGAGTGATAGTAGTATTTTTTTCATGATTTTATTATTTAGTGGGTTTTAACCAGATTAAATGTTTTTAGATTTTGTGTTTCGTTTTTCAAGGTCAATGAATAAGTCCCAGGAGCTAATTGACTTACTTTAATGAGTGTTTGCTCAGCAGAAAGAATATCCTGCATCACAAGCTTTCCCTGTGCATCATAGAGTGTGTACGTTACATTCTCGAACATGCTTGTTCTTATGTTTAAGATATCATATGTAGGATTAGGGAATATAGAAGCAACGTAACTTGGAACGTGATCCTCCACACCTAAAAAACTCCAGTTGGTTTGATGAAAACCTTGTGTTAAGTCATTGGTTCCATCGGTGCCTGTGGCTATGATCACTTCGCCTATGGTGAAATCTAAATGACCACTGGCAATAGAGTATGAATCTCCTTGCGTGGAAATGACTTCCTGAGCTGAGACAGCTAAAGGGGCGAAAAATGAAACTAGAACAAGTGTTTTTTTCTTCATAATGAGCCTGTTATGATAACAAAATTATAAAAAAAACCAAATTGTGTGTGTTTGTGTGTGGAAAAGAATGAAATGGTTATAAAACAACTAAGCACGAGTTTAGGTTTGCGTTTCGGAATAACACTTATTTTAAGAAGTAATATTTTTAACTTCAGTATACAAATTTTATAACAAACTATGCCGTGCCCCTAGCTTTGAAACTTTGTAGATTAATCTAAAAATCCTAACTTCACGTAAACCTACCTTCAACATGCAACGATCCACCCACTTCCTACTTATTTTTATTGCGAGCAATTTGAGTTTATTCGCCCAAGAAAAACCATCCAACAATTCGAAGTTATACAACCCATCCGCTGATGCAAAAAAGGATATTTCAAATGTTATTGCTCAAGCAAAGAAAGAAAACAAACATGTTTTTCTGCAAATTGGAGGAAACTGGTGTGGATGGTGCATTGCTTTTGATAAAAAAGTAAATGAAAACGAGGAGCTAAAGAAAATCTTGAACGACAATTATGTAATCTATCACCTCAACTACAGCAATGAAAATACAAATAGCGAAATTTTAAAGGAGCTTGGTTACCCACAGAGATTTGGCTTCCCTGTTTTTGTTATTCTTGATTCAGATGGGAATCGATTACACACACAAAATAGTGCCTATCTTGAGGAAGGAAAAGGCCATAGCGTAGAAAAAGTAAAAGAATTTTTAGACAGTTGGACAATAAATTCACTGGATCCAGCGAATTATAAAGATAAGAAAAAATGAGAATAAAGTTGTTCGTGGCATTTTTGTTTGGTTTTATCTTTTACACTCATACACAACCTGCTATTCGGACAACAATATCATCTGATGATTATCGCTTTGGAGGTTCTATGACCGATGAAATTCTTCAAAATTTAAGACCAGACGAACAAAAGGCTTATTTAATTGCCCTAGATTCACTTGGTTTAAAAAACGACTCGATTTCGTGGGCTGATTCTGAAAGTATTAATCAATTAGCATCAGATGAAAATAGCTGTTCTCAAAAAAATCTTTGGATAAATACAAATGACTTTATCGCTGAAATAGAAATAATTAGAGAAGTAAAAAATTCATTAGATATTCCTAGATACATGATCTTTTTTAAAAGAGAAGACGGAGTTTCGTACTATACATTTCAAATTTATTATTGAATAAAGTAAACTCGATTTTTACTTTAAATAGGTTCCACATGCAAAATAGCGCTTTTTCCAATAGTCAGAGCTGTTAATTTCAACAATACTTATTCCTTTGGACGAACTCGCATGAATCATTTTAATTTGATTCCCTTTTCTAGATAAAATCATTCCTACATGAGAAATTTTTGCATCGTTCTTAAAAAAGACCAAATCTCCGCACTGAACATTGTCCAACTCAATCTTTGTTGACTTTTGGTACTGATCACCGGCAGTTCTTGGTAGTGAATAACCTGCAGATTTTAATACATGCTGTGTAAATCCGCTGCAATCAAAACCATCCGCGGTGGTGCCACCCCATTTGTATGGAACTCCCATGTAATTAGACGCATAGGAGGCTAAATCCGATCTAACTTTTGATACTCCCTTAACATCCTCTTTCCAGTCAGTTTTAGCCAATTCAGCTTTGTCAAATTCAGAAAAATCAAAATCTTTAAAAAAACTCGTCATTAATGCTGAATACTTTGGAATATCCTCTTTCCTTCTAGATTGTTTCAATTCAGTAATCCAATTATACAAGTCATTTTCCAATTCAAATAATTCATAGGAATGAGCTATAAGAAATTGTTTCCCGGCGTCAGTTTTTTTTAATTCACCCAGCAGCACGAAAGACTTCTCAACAATTCCCGGATTTCGTTTCAACCAAAACAAATTATTAGACCTCTGCAAACTGGCTAAAGCAAAATAATACTTGGGCGCCAAAAGCTGCTTTGTTTCTTCTTTTTGAATATATTTTTTAGATTTCCGATAAACAATTGTGTAATGTCCTTGATAATACAACTGTTCTAATTTATCCCCAATAGGATGCTGGGCCACAAGTGAAAAACTTGATGCAAGAAAAAGAAATAAAAAGAGTAGATTTCGAGCGATATTCATTTAAACAAAAATAATTTACTCAAATAATCAATTTTCGGCAAGCACTGTAATAAAGTCAACAATCAATCGTTGATTAATTTGTTCGTTTTTCGTTGATAAATAAACAAATCAACACATGTTTTCAATTTAAAAGAAGCGTAACTTTAACATTCAAATATTTCTATGGGAAAAGTAATAGCTATAGCCAATCAAAAAGGAGGAGTTGGAAAAACAACAACCACAATCAATCTTGCTGGTTGCCTGGGCGTTCTTGAATATAAGACATTGATTATTGATGCTGACCCTCAAGCCAATGCAACTTCTGGATTAGGTTTAGATCCAAAAAACTCTCGGAATATTTATGAAAGTATTGTAAATGATGTTGATCCACACGAACTAATCGTTGAAACAACAAATCCAAATTTATTTATCATTCCATCGAATATAGATTTAGTAGGCGCAGAACTCGAAATGATAAATTTGCCGAATCGCGAAAAAATGTTGCGCTCTGCATTGGAAAAAATTAAAGATGAATTTGATTTTATATTAATCGATTGTTCCCCATCCTTGGGATTAATTACAGTCAATGCCATAACCGCTGCTGATTCAGTAATGATTCCTGTTCAATGTGAATTCTTTGCACTGGAAGGATTAAGTAAATTGTTAAATACCATTAAAATCATTCAAGGTCGACTTAATCAAGATTTGGAAATAGAGGGCATTTTATTGACAATGTATGATACCCGCTTACGACTAGCAAATCAAGTCGTTGACGAAGTTAAAACCCATTTCCAAGAGTTAGTTTTTGATACGGTAATTCATCGAAACACCACTTTGAGTGAGGCTTCAAGTTATGGCAACACCATTGTCATGCATGATGCTTCGAGCAAAGGATCGGTTAATTATCTTAATTTTGCACGAGAAATTCTTCAGAAAAACAATTTAACTAAAATAGGTAACGACGACAAAAAAATTGAAATAGATCATGAGCTCTAATGCTAAAAAAAGACCCGCATTAGGAAAGGGTTTAAGCGCACTTCTCGAAAATTCAGATACAGATATAACTTCAAAATCAAACCAATCCGGATTGGTGGGTTCAATATCTATGATTGCGGTTGCTGATATTGAAGCAAATCCGTTTAATCCAAGAACCCACTTTGAAAGAGAAGCTTTACTTGAATTGGCTGAATCAATTAAGGAACATGGAATTATCCAACCGTTGACTGTTCGTAAAATGGGTCGCGATAACTACCAACTTATCTCAGGAGAAAGACGCTTCAGAGCTTGTCAACTTGCAAACATCAAAGAAGTTCCAGCCTATATTCGCATTGCCAATGACCAGTCTATGCTTGAAATGGCGCTTGTCGAAAATATTCAACGAGAAAACTTAAATGCCATTGAAATTGCTCTTTCCTACGATAGGCTTATTCAAGAATGTAATCTAACGCAAGAACAACTGAGTCAAAAGCTTTCTAAATCAAGATCGGCAGTAACCAATTTTTTAAGACTCTTGAAACTTCCCGCTGAAATTCAACTTGGTGTTAGAGATGGAAAAATATCCATGGGACATGCCAGAGCTCTATTAAGTATTACAAATGAAGTAGAAATGCTCGAGAAATACCGAATTACGCTAGAGGAAAATCTATCTGTTCGAGACGTTGAATATTTGGTGAAACCATCCACAAAATCGCCAGTATTTCAACCAGTTGAAAAAAAACCTTTAACAAAGCAACAAGATCAATTTAAAAGTTTTTTAACAGACAAACTTGGTTCCAAAGTATCCATTCAAAAAACACCGGAAGGCTCTGGAAAAATATCCTTATCCTTTACCTCTGAAGCCGACTTAAATCGCATTATTCAAATCTTAAAAAATCAATGATCAACTATTTATTGATTAGTTTGATTTTATGCCTTTCGTTGATAAGTTTCTCTCAACAAAAAATTCTTTCTGATTCAATTAATGACACCTCCAAAGTACATTCTGTAAAGAAAGCAGTTATTTTATCAACTTGTATTCCTGGCGCAGGGCAAATCTACAATCACATCGCTATGCCTAAGAGGCAAAAAAAAGCTTTTTGGAAGGTTCCACTAATCTATGCCGGCTTGGGAACAACTTCTTATTTTCTAATTCAAAATCAGCTCACTCAATCGCGTATTAAAAAAGAATACCGAAACAGATTGTCAGGTGGTGTTTTAGACCCAACTTGGGAACCTTACGACAATCAAGCATTAGTAACACTGCAACGCCAATACTTAGACAATCGTGACCTTTCCATGTTGTTGTTTTTTGTAATGTATGGGTTGCAAGTCGCTGATGCTGGCGTTGAGGCGCATTTCGTGAATTTTGATGTTTCAGATGACATAAGTTTGCGAATAAAACCTAAAATGTTACAACAAGATGCAGTCGGTTTAACACTTCAATTGAAATTTCATTAAATTCGCAGTTAATCATATGAGAATTGCATTAATAGGGTACGGAAAAATGGGTCAAGCTATTGAAAAAATAGCGTTGGAACGAGGACATGAAATTAGTTGTATTGTAAATCGTGAGAATCCTATTGAAAATGTCGATTTTTCAACAACTGATGTAGCCATTGAGTTTACAAAACCTGAGTTAGCAACAAAACATATTATCCATTGCATAAATTCATCCGTTCCGGTTGTAGTTGGCACAACGGCTTGGCACGAAGAGTTAGAAACGATTAAAGCTATTTGCTTAGATAAAAATGGAAGCTTATTATATGCTTCAAATTTCAGTTTGGGAGTAAATATCTTTTTTGAAATCAACAAACGACTAGCAGAATTACTTTCTGACCATCCTGAGTACCAAGCGGAGATTGAGGAGATTCATCATCTGCAAAAATTAGATGCACCCAGCGGAACTGCTATAGAAATTGCCAAAGGAATTGTATCGTACAATCAAAACTACAATGATTGGAAAACAGGTTTGAACGAAAAACCAGAGGTGAAAAGTGATGAATTACCAATCATTGCTAAACGTGAGCCAGATGTTCCAGGAACTCATACTGTAAATTACACATCTGAAATTGATACGATCAGCCTGACTCATCAAGCGCACAATAGAAAAGGGTTCGCCTTAGGAGCAGTGATAGCCGCTGAGTGGCTTCAAAATAAAAAAGGAATCTTTACAATGTCAAACATATTAAACTCATAAAATGTCTTTCATTTATTTTTACGGACTAATCTTATTACATCCCTATCTAGCTTGTTGGTGGATGTCCTTTCCAGCTTCTGGACGCCAAAAATGGGAAGCACTAGTTCCTATTTATAATTATTTTGCTGCTTTTAAAATAGCTTGCAATAAACCCCTTTGGGCATTGCTGTTATTAATCCCTGGTGTGCATTTAATAATGTTGGCCGTTTTGAATATTTCCTACTTCAGGAAATTTGGATACCTCTCTTTATCAGATACCGTTCAAGGAATTCTTTTTCCATATTACTTAATGTATAAAATTGGTTCAAATGGCGACCCTTGCATGCCCGGAACAAATTGGGCTAGAGAAAAGGACAGAGCAGCGAGATCTTGGAGTGATCACTTGATTTTGTTTTTAAGCTTACCTGTAATTGCTCATGTTTTGGTGATGGTTGTTGGCTTGATTAAAAAAGAAAAAAGTGGTGATAAAACTCTAGTTAAAGAATGGGGAGATTCCATTTGGTTTGCTCTAATTGCGGCTGGAATAATCAGGACTTATGTTTTTGAACCTTTTCAAATTCCTACGGGATCGATGGAAAAAACCTTATTGGTAGGTGACTTTCTTTTTGTAAATAAGTTGGCTTACGGTTCTAAAGTTCCTGTTACCCCTCTCTCCTACCCGCTTGTTCATAACACAGTTCCCTGGGTCAACATCAAATCTTATACAACACTTGAAAAAGGATCGTATTTTCGTTTACCAGGAATTGGTGGAGTAAATAGAAATGACGTCGTTGTTTTTAATTACCCATCAGGCGATACAGCTGTGTATGATCCAAGAATGCCCGACGGATTAATGGGGCATGATTATCACGGTATTTTGAATGATGAAGCGAAATACTATTGGACACAAGAAAATGCCTCAAAAATTGGTGACATCGCTCAAAAATACAAATATCAATATGAATTTCAAGCAAAAGAAAAATACATTGATTCATTTGGTCAAGATTTCAGAAAAAATTATCTAAATTGGAAAGGTATTGCTCGTAAAAATATGGCTGAAGGAGTTACCTATTGCAGAGGAGGTGCCGCTGGAACTGAATTAAATCATATTGAACATTTTGGTTTAATAGACAGGCCGGTTGACAAACGTGAAAACTATATAAAACGTTGTGTAGCAATAGCGAAAGACTGGATTGAAATTAAAAATTCAATTCTCTATGTAAATGACAAACCTGCGTTTATTGCTGAAAATCAATGTTTATTATACTTTGTTGATAAATCAACAGCTACTTTTCCTACAGCAGAGGAAATGTTTGAAAAATATGGTTTAGAATATGAAAGAGGTGATTTTAAAGCGCCTGAAACAATGGAGTTTTCAGACAAAATGGAATTTTCATTACAATACAATGTAGATCCAAACAAGGATTTTTACGCTTTTAACATTAGTAATTCTGAAAAAAATAGAATCCAAAAAGATTTCCCGAAAGCAAAGTTTACTATTGCTATTGCAAAAAAATCAGCGAGTAAAAACAATTTACAACTTGATAATTTGCGTACCTTCCCGAATGATTTTGACGTGGACAATACGATCACTGATTTTCATCGTATTCAAATTCCATACAAAGGAAAAGTTGTTGACTTTAAAAAGGAAAGTATCGCTTGGTATCGAAGAATTATCACAGCTTACGAAGGTCATAAATTAGAAGAAAAGAAGGATGGAATATACATTGACGGGAAAAAGACAAACACGTACACCATTGAGATGAACTATTATTGGTTAATGGGAGATAATCGATACAATTCAGCCGACTCAAGAATATGGGGCTTTGTTCCAGAAGATCACGTTGTTGGTAGAGCGTCCTTGGTTTGGTTTTCAAAAAGCCCATATTTAGGTGTTCGCTGGGAGCGTGTTTTCAAGTGGATTGAATAATGAACTTGTTTCCTACAAGTTATTTTCCTTCAATTTCTTATTTACAAGCGATTTGTTCATGTCGTAATCCCGTAATCTCGGGAAATGAAAATTACGTAAAGCAATCTTTTCGAAATCGCTGTGAAATCCTTACAGGAAATGGAATTCAGTCACTTTCAATTCCAGTGATAAAAACAGATGGATCAAAAACATTAACAAGAGATATTCGAATCGTACAAGCGAACAGTTGGAAAAAAGATCATTGGGGAGCAATCAAAAGCGCCTATCAAAACGCTCCCTATTTTGAGTTTTTTGACCTCGAAATTCACAATTTACTCTTCTCATCATATGAATTCCTTTTTGATTTGAATTTTTCAATTTTAGATTTCTTCTTTACAACATTTGAATTACCGCCTATAAAAATAAGTGAGGAAAATCTAACGAATGAATTATTTTTTTCTTTTTTAGAAAGACAAGACAATTATAAAGAATATATTCAAGTTTTTTCAGATCGATTCGCATTTCAATCAAATTTATCTATCTTGGATCTTATTTTCTGTGAAGGTCCAATGGGAAGAAATTTTATTTTAGACACTCAATCACACTTAAAATGGAATTACTAAAGAAACTAATATCAATTCAAGGAGTTTCAGGTGATGAAAGCACTATTGCTAAATTCATAAAGGATTATTGCGAAGAAAATATGGCTTCTTGGAAGTGTGAGCCTTTAATTGTTTACGAACCACATCTACATGATTGTTTAATTCTCGTTTTTGGAAAACCCAAAACAGCTGTTTATGCTCATATAGATACTATTGGATATTCCGTAGGATATACAAATAACCTAATTCCGATTGGAAGCCCGCGCTATTCAGATTCAATGATTCTAGTTGGATCTGATTCAAAAGGTGAAATAGAAACTGAAATAATGGTCTTTGAACAACCCGATGGCGATATTGACTTAAAATGTATTTACGATAGGCAAATTGACCCTGGTACACTTTTGAGTTTTAAACCAAACTTCATAGAAACTGATAGATACATTCAATCACCTTATTTGGACAATCGACTTGGAGTTTATGCTGCGCTGAAACTAGCCGAAACAATTGAGAATGGAGCTATTGTCTTTACAACTTACGAAGAACATGGTGGCAATTCTGTTGGCTATTGCGCCAAGTATTTATTCAATACTTACAATTTACATCAGGCATTAATTTGTGACATAACTTGGGTGACAGATGGCGTGAAACATGAAGGAGGAGTAGCTATTTCATTACGTGATTCCTTAATTCCAAGAAAGTCGTATTTGACTTGCATCCTGGAAATATGCAAACAACACGATGTTTCATTTCAATTAGAGGTAGAATCAGCCGGTGGAAGCGATGGAAGCACCTTGCAGAAAAGTCATATGCCTATTGATTGGTGCTTCATTGGTGCACCAGAGGACCATGTTCACACAAACAAAGAGACAGTTTATAAATCAGATATTTATAGCATGATTGAACTCTATTCAATACTTTTTAAAAATTTATAATATGATATCAGCAGATACACTCGATCAATGCCAATTATATAAGTATAATCAAGAATTTTACTTAATAAATCGAGAAACTCCTGTTTATTTTAAAAATCAATTTCATCTAACTGAAATAGATGCTGACTATGTGTCTTGGTTAAATTTTCACGGATTAAAAGATCGTGAAAGTATTGAAATTCTTTGTAAGAATTTGGGTATAGAAAAATTAAATATTGAGAATATCTATTTTCCATCACGAAGACCCAAAGTGGAAGAATTTGCAAATTATATGTTTTTTAGTATCAAATCTGCTTTACCTTCTGATCATGCTGAGAACCTCCTATTTCAAGAAAACATTTCATTCATTTTAAGTAAAAATTATCTTATTTCCTTTCAAGATCAATCCTCAGATCATTTTACAGATGTTAGAGATCGCATTGAAAAAGCAAGAGGAAAAGTAAGAACGAAAAAAGCTGATTTTTTAATGTTCCGACTTTTAGAAGCAATAATTGATAACTATTTTGAAGTAATTGAAAATATTAGCGACAAGATCGCTGAACTTGACTCAATTGTTTTGAAAAAAAGTCAAAGAAATATCCTTAAGGAAATTGAAACAGAAAAAAGAAAACTGATTGAATTACGAAAAATCACTCAACCGATGCGCGATATTACTTACCAATTAGAAATGAATGACAATAATTTCATTGAAAAAGGCAATAAAATGTATTACAAAAATTTGAAAGATGCTTGTTTAACTGTTTTAGATGAAATTGACGCAAATAAGCAAATTTTAGATGGTATGGCAAACCTCTATTATGCATCGCAAGGACAACGAATGAATGAAATCATGAAAGTATTAACGATTGTAAGTTCAATATTTATTCCTCTTACCTTTATTGTTGGTGTTTACGGAATGAATTTTAAATATATGCCTGAATTAGAATATACTTATGGCTATTACACAGTTGTTAGTGTGATGTTTTTTATCGGAGTTTTTCTTTTGGCCTATTTCGTAAGACGAGGTTGGCTAAAAAAAGATTTTTAATTAGTATCTCAAAACAAAAGGCCTGTCCTTATTAATTCCTTCTAATTTAATTTCATACGAACTCCAACGCAGATCAGCCTTGTAATAATCTGTTGAAATAATTTGTGCATTACTTTTTAGAACTGAATGATAATCTGAATAATCATTATTCCTAGATTGATGAGTGCCGGCATCTGTTCTCGAGCGAACAATATACTTTTGGGATAATTCATTAATTTCATTTTCCTGTCCTTGAGATGAATTTCTTATAACAAATGCCGTATTTTTTTCTCCAGGTTCTGCGTAAACAAACATCATTCGGTCGTCTTTTCTATCAATACTTTCCTTGTAAATCTGTTCGTTATTACCTTGCAAAATAAAAATAATCTTACCCCTACATTCATTCAAATCAGGCCAACCAATTGTTGACAGACGTTCATCAATTGACGAAAAATCCGACCTTAAATCTTTTGGAGTAAATAACTTTACTTGTGAAAATACAGATTTTATTTCATCATCAAGATTTCTGTAGGCAAGACTATCAAATGGGATAGCCCTTTTAAATCCTATCATTCTCAAAAATTTTGATTCATCGGCTGCTGATGAACCTTTTGCTTCTATGTTTATAAAAATGGGAATATGTTTGGGATTTAAATCAGACCAACCTTTAATGGCTTTTAGCGATTCTATAAGTGTTAAATAATTGGTTTCAAAATCGATATCAGGGATATGTAAAACCTTAAATCCGGGTTGATGCATATTTTTATTTTTCACACGAACTTTCTGACCGAAAATAAAGCGATTGATTTTTCTTTTTCGATATAATTTACCTTTGGGATCATAATAAATGTCTAACTCAAAGCCGCGAACGTGATAATTTTCAAGTTGTTCCTCAATTGTAGAATGGCCATAATCTAATTGAATGGGATCATTTTCGGTACCCAATTGTTTTTTAAATTTACTTAAAAATCGAATAATCTTCTTATTTGGAAGCTTTTTGTAGGAATTGTGCGAGGCTAAAATTCGGATTTCATTCAACTTAATATTTTCTGTTTGAGAAAAAACAGGATAGATTAAAACTAAGAAAATAACAATGATGAAATACTTAATTCTCATTTGGATTTCTTGGGAACTTGGACATTATTTTATAGCGATTCCCTTGTTTTTCCATACAATATTTCCAGAAATCTTCTTTCTCAGTATCAATGATTTCTTGACTTGTAATGTTATTTACTACAATCCAAGAATTTTCTTTTAGTTCCTCGATCAACTGCGAATACCCCCAGCCTGAATACCCAAGGAAAAATCTAACTTTTTTATGATTCTCAATATTTTCCTCTAGTAGGGTTTGTAATTGACTATAATTTCCACCAAAGTATAAATCACTCATTATTTCAATAGATTCATCAACTTGATTACCAAACTGATGAACATAAAAAAGATGCTGAGTTTCAACTGGTCCACCAACACTGATTTTTGCATTTTTTATAGGGAAAGTAGGATCTAGAGAAGCTAAATCAACATCTAAATAATTTGTCAATACAAAACCAAAGGAACCTTCATTTGAAAAATCACAAAGAATTACAACGGAACGTGTAAAATAATTATCGTTTAAAAAGGGGTCAGATAACAAAACACTGCCTTTCTTTGGGAACCTATTATTTTTAAAAGATAAATCAACCATTGGTAATCTTTTTCGTGAGTTCAGCAACAATAATCCCTGTTGCCACTGCTGCATTCAATGATTCAGCTTTTCCGATTGCTGGAATGGTGATTTTATCTTGGATTAATTCTGAAATCTCTTGAGAGATACCCTTTCCCTCATTGCCAATAATTATTACTGATTCTTGTTCAACCTGGTATTCGAAAATTGAAGTCCCGTCTAATAATGCGCCAAGAATTCTTCTTTCTGAATTAATTAACCAGCTTTTTAAGTCCACGTATTCAACAGGTACTCGAAAAACAGATCCCATACTTGCTTGAATCACTTTCTGATTAAATACATCCACCGTTTTTCTTGAGGCAACAATCCTAGATATTCCAAACCAATCAGCAGTTCTTATTATTGTTCCAAAATTTCCAGGATCTTGAATGTCATCACATGCTAAAACTAATTTAACATTTTTAGTTTCTGTAGGTTGAAAAGATGAATCAATAATTGCCAGCGAATGTTGAGGTGATTTTTGAGTAGAAATCTTTTCCAAGTCAGCTGAAGAAATTTCAAAAACATTGAACTTCTCTAACTCTTTTGATGAAATTTTCGTTTCAGGAGTAATGAAAATTTGTAATACACTTTGAGGTATAGATTGTATCGCCTCAACAACCAACTTGTCACCTTCAACAACAAATTTATTCTGCATCTCTCTAAATTTATGCATTTTCAATTTAGCGATATCCTTGAGTAATTGTTTGGATGTACCCATGAAAGCGTATTATTCTTATTTTTGTTGCTAATTATGTTTTTGTACCGTAAACTTACCTATTTTTATTTGATTGTCGCACTTCTTTTAGCAAGTTGCAACATATCAAAAAATGTCCCCAAAGGTAAGTATTTACTCAAGCGAAATAAACTAACTCTAAATTATTCAAGTTTAGACACCACACAAGGAACTTCACTTTCACTTGATCTTTCAAATTTGATAAAAGAAACAAATATTACCAAAGAAGAATTGATTATATTATTGCGCCCTCAGCCCAATTATCGGACAATCGGTATTCGAGCCAAGCTTAGGGTGTACAATCTAATAGACTCAGCTGTTGTTGCTGTAAACAGGGCGAAAAAACTTAAGAAAATTGAACTTAAGAATCAAAAACTAAAAGAAAAGGAAGCTAGAATTAACGAAAAAAGATTGAAAAAAGCTATTAACAAAGGCTTTGAATATTACACTGAAAAAATCATAGATACCCTTGTTCCAAAATTGGGAATTAGAGAGTGGCTAAAATATAAATATGGTGAAAAGCCTATTATTTTTGATAGTTTGTTAATGAAAAAATCAAACGAGCAAATTAGAAATTATCTTAAAAAGAAAGGCTATTATTTTTCATCCGTACAAAGTTCGGTAAAATATAAAACAGAAGCGAGTGCAGTCTATACAGTTTATACAGGTCCTCTCTTTAAAATAGACTCAATTTACTTTGATTTTAAAAATCCAGGATATACTAAATCATTAAACGATTTTATTAAAAATTATGTAAATAAAGAAAAGGAACACCCATTTGTTGGAAAGCCCTTCGACAGTTTTTACTTGGATGAATTACGAAGTAAAATTGCAAAAAGGATGCGAGACGATGGTTATTATGGTTTTACTAGTTCCAGTGTGAGTTACAAAGCTGATAGTAACCTTATAGATAATACTATTACACTTGGAGTTAAAATCTCTGATCGAATAATTTCGAAAGATGACGGTAATATTCTTTCAACTGAATATAGGGTTTACAGGATTCAAAATGTGTTTTTTCACCTATGCGACACAACCAAATTCACTGATTTTTCAAGCGAAATTTTAAAAAGAGGACTACAATTAAACGACCCATTATTGTCTCAATTTGTCAATACGATTGATACTCTGGGCTATAATAAAATTCCTTACACAAAATCTGAAAAAAAGAAAAACAAAATCAAAGAAAAAGGAAAAGTGTTAAATCCATTTCGAGATATTATTGTTACTTATAACGGAAAAAAACCACCTATTCGACCGAGTTATCTCGAACTCCAAAATTATTTAGAAAAAACTAATTATTACAAAGATTACTATTTAGATAGATCTTATAAAAGTCTATTACAACTTGGTTTGTTCAGCTCAATAAAACCGCATTTTGTTGAAATTCAAAATAAAAACCTTGTTGATGTTCATTATTACCTTGTACCTGCTGAAAAACAATTAGTGCGATTTGAACCAAGATTTAAAAACTCGAATGGATTTTTAGGGCTCTCAGCATCTGTTAACTATACAAACAAAAATCTTTTCAGAGGTGGGGAGAAGTTAACATTATCATTTGGAGGAGGTTTTGAATCCCAACCTCCGGTTTTTGATCGAACAGAAAGTGGAGATAAAATTCAAACATCAAATCGAAGTTTTAACACCTTTGAAATCGGACCATCGTTAAAATTAGAAATACCAGGCCTCTTTCCTGTTCCTGTAACTAAATTATCTAAAAGACAGAAGCCACAAACCATGATAAACCTGGCTTACAATTTTCAAAAAAGAGATATTTTCGACAGAGAAATTTTTCAATTGAACTATTCTTGGCAATTCATTGAGGACAAATGGCAACTTTTCCAGTTTGGTCTTCCGTTAGCATCATCAATAAAATACGTACTTTTCAATCCTAGTGATGACTTCAGTGCAAAAATCAACCAATTGAATGACCCCTTTTTGAAAAACACCTATTCAAATCAATTTATTTGGCAGGATTTCAGATTATTTTTTGAATTAAATAACCAAAAACGAGATGAATCAAAACGAAAAATTCAAGATAATATTTATTTTAGTTCCTCTTTTGATTTAGCAGGAAATACACCATGGTTTTTTCGATCAAACCAAGTATTAAATTCGGAAAATCAATATCAAATTTTTGGACTTGGTTACTCTCAGTTTTTCAGACTGGACAATGATTTTATCTATTCTCACAAGATAAATGTTAAGAGTAGTTTACATGGTCGCCTACAGGCTGGTTATGGCCTTCCTTATGGAAATTCATCAACGTCCTTGCCTTATGATTATTCTTTTTTTGCCGGTGGGGCAAACGATAACCGGGGATGGAAAGCACGAAGCCTAGGGCCTGGTGTCTACAAATATTATCTTGACACCAATCGTACAATAACTCAAGTAGCTGATATTCGCTTAGGTATGTCAGTTGAATATCGCTTTAACATTACTAAAACTCTCAAGTCTTGTTTGTTTGTGGATGCAGGAAATATTTGGACAAACAAAACTGATCCAAAACGTGAAGGAGGAGAATTTACAAAAGATTTTTACAAGCAAATTGCTTTTGCAGCAGGAACAGGTGTTAGACTTGACCTCAGTTTCTTCATTGTTCGCTTTGATATTGGGTTCCCGTTGTATAACCCTGTATTTCCCAGCGGATCTCAATGGTTTTTTCAGCCGAGCACAAACTACGTTAAAGAAGGTTTACAAAAATTTATAGGGCCTGAACCAGTCGGAGGATATACAATAGCACAACAAACGCAAGTATTGAATATTTTACCAAAGAGATTTACTCCAGCAATCCACTTTGGACTTGGATTTCCGTTTTAATTTTGTCGATTATTTAATGTGATATACTTTGAAGATATGCCATCTTTGAATTGACACATTTGAATCGTAGAAGCACTGATTTCTAAATAAGTTTGCTCAAATAACCACTCTCCCAAATTAATATATCTTACTTGGTTATCAACTTGAATGTCTAACGGAAGGTGTCGATGACCAAAAATAAAAAAATCAATAGTCTGAGTTTTGAGATATTCCTGACAATAATGAAAAAGCCTTTCATCATTTATTGAATTAAAAATAAAATCCTCTTTACCTGTTGCTGCTCTACTTTTGCGAGAAGATAAATTAGCTAATCCAATTCCAAAATTGGGATGCAAACGTGCAAATAACCATTGACATGCTTTGTTTCTAAAAATTTTCTTCAAAAATTTATATTTAAAATCTCCCGGTCCTAAACCATCCCCATGGCCAATTAAATAGTTCTTTCCAAAAAACTCTCGTTGAATTGTGTGATCGTGTAATTCAATTCCTAATTCTTTTGGTAGGTAATCAAAAATCCACATGTCATGATTTCCCTTGAATAAGTGAATTTTTATCCCAGAATCTGTTAACTCAGCGATTTTCCCTTGCAAACGCACAAATCCCTTAGGAATTGCATGCTTATATTCAAACCAAAAATCAAAAACATCGCCTACCAAGAAAATTTCAGAAGCCTTATTTTTAATTGAATCTAACCACCAAATAATTTGCTTTTCACGTTCCAAACTTTTTTCATACGAGGGAGATCCCAAATGAAAATCAGAGGCGAAATAGATATTTTTTTCAGTGTTCAAACTAGAAACCAAAGATTTTTTGAAGCTCTGCCTCTAATGCTTGGCCACGCAAATTAGTAGCAATTATTTTTCCTTCTTTGTCCAGTAAAATTGTTAAAGGAATACTACCTACTCCATAAAGCCTTGCTACTTTACTTTGCCATCCTCCTAAATCTGAAACGTGATTTGGCCATACTAATCCATCTTTTTGAATAGCCTCAAGCCATTTGACTTTATCACTGTCTAACGATACACTCATTACTGTAAATCCGGCGTCTTTGTATTTTTCAAAAGTCTTTACCACATTCGGATTTTCCTTTCGACATGGTCCACACCAAGAAGCCCAAAAATCAATTAAAACAACCTTACCTTTTAAATCAGATAATTTCATTTTTGTTTTTCCATCAGTCTTTAATTCGTCAAAATCTGGAGCCACTTTTCCTTTAGCCAATGGATTATCATCAACCATTTTCTTTTTGTATTTCAAATACTTTTCTTGTTCCAATTTAACCATTGAACTCTCAGAAAAAGCATTTATTACTTGAGCAACAATTAACTGGTAGTTTTCAAAATCTTTCTCAGGATCAAACATTTTAATCATTGGATAAAGAGCGGCTGAATTTTGATTCATTTGTACATAATTCTGCTTGAACTGCTGAAAATCCATATACTTTGGTGTTATTTCATTGGATAATTCTTGTTGTTTAGCTGGATTTTTCTTTAATTCATTGTTTGCTGAATCCAAGATTCTATTCCACGTATTCTCTGCACGTTGAAACTCCAACAATTGTTGAGATTCGTCTGAATTAATGATATTACAAAATTTATCTAACTTGTTTCCATCGCCATAAATCTTGATTTCTGAATTATTTCGTAAAATAAGGGGCACCAACTGGTTATTCAATTTAACATGATAATAATCTGGTGAAGAAAGTTTTCCTTTGAAAGAGAAAGAACCATCTGAGTTTAGAGGAGATTTCATTATATTTTGAAACGCTCCTGTTGGCAAAATTTGAATAAGTTCAATTTCAGCAAATTGGGTATTCACCATTTGGCCAGACACAGAAATAGTAATTTCAGTTTGGGCAAAAAAACAAGTATTGATAAAAACAATAATTAAGGCAAGTATGAATGGCTTTTTCATTTTCCAAAAAGTTTTTTGAGTTTATTTTCTAAGGCAATTCCGCGCAAGCCCCTAGCAATTATCTTGCCTTCTTTATTTACCAAAACGGTATGTGGAATTGAATTAAATTGATACAATTGCGTTAAAGGAGTTTTCCAACCTTGTAAGTCACTTCCGTGATTTGGCCAAATTAACCCGTCTTTCAGAATTGCTTCTTTCCATTTATCAGCTTTCTCATCCAAGGAAACTGAAAAAACAGTAAATCCGTCTGCCTTATATTGATTGTACAATCTAACCACATTTGGACTTTCTTGACGACAGGGTCCGCACCAAGATGCCCAAAAGTCAATTAATACAACTTGTCCTTTTAACGATGAAAGTTTAATTTCTTTTCCCTCAGGAGTTTTTACAGTAAAATCAGGAGCATCAATTTTCCCCTCTTTCATAAGTCTTTCTTCTTCGTAAATTCGCTCAATTTGTGAAGTTTGTTGCTCTATCATTTGAACCCGAGGAGCATCTGCATATTTCCCTTTGAGAAAAGTAACCACTTGTTTCATTAATGTCAAATTATCACTATTCCATTCATCCATTGATTGAACAGGCGCTAAAAATGAAAAAAGTACCAAATTAAATTCTGAATTGATATTGCTCTTAACAAGTTGAACGACATTCGAATCCAATTGAGCCATCAGACCACTCAAAAACAGCTGAGATTCCTCTCTAGTTGCTGTAGGTTTATCTTTTCGATACTGATTTTGTTTGCCCAAAAAATCACTTTTTAATTTAGTAAATGTATTTGCTTGTTTAGCCCAAGAAACACCACTAATTTGAGGATTTAGATCAAAATCAGCATAACTGGTGTTCAACTTAATTTTATCATTTGGAGCAATAGCCAATTCAAGAATCTTTTGTTCGTTTTCCAAAAAAAGCTGATAAGCATCGAAGAAATCAATATGGCCATCAAGCCTAAAATTTCCTTTGCCATCAACAATTGTTTTGGCTAATTCTTTTTGTTGACCATCAGGATTTATACTAATTAAAACTATTTTTTTTCCTGAGGCTCCTTTAACCGTTCCGGAAATTTCAAAATTATTTGTTTTTATTTCTTCATCATCTACACCTCCTGAACAAGAGGAGAAAACAACGGAGCTAAAAATTAAAAAAATAAATGGCACAAAAAATCTCATTATTCTAATTTATTACGGAGTAAGGCATTTGCACTTTTTGGATCAGCTTTTCCTTTTGAAACCTTCATCAATTGTCCCATAAAAAAGCCGGTTAATTGTTTTTCACCATTTCTATATCGCTCCACCTCATTGGGATTGGAGTCAATTACTTCCTGAATAAAACCGAGGATTGTACTTTCATCAGAATCTTGAATTAAATTCAATCTTTCTGCGATTGACAAGGGACTTTCATTCGTATTGTTTACTAATTCAGGGAATATTCGCTGAGATGCGATAGAAAATGACACTTTACCCGTATCAATTAATTCAATTATTTTAGCAATACCAACTGGTTGAATTGGAAAATCTTCAATATCAACTCCATTCTCATTAAGATAAGATTTTACATCTCCCATGATCCAATTGGCAGCCGCTTTATAATTTGAGGTTAAACCAACCAAGTCTTCATAATACAAAGCAATGGATTTAGAATCAGTTAAATTGTACGCATCGTAATCAGTTAATCCGAATTGCTGTGTATATTTTTGAAATAATTCCCGCGGTAGTGCTGGCATTTCTTTTCTAACAGCTTCAATTTGCTTTTCAGTTACCAATATCGGTTGTAAATCGGGTTCAGGAAAATAGCGATAATCATTGGCTGCCTCCTTAGTTCGCATCGATATTGTAATTCCCTTCAACGCATCAAAACTTCTAGTTTCTTGAACTAATTGTTCTCCTTTTTCAATTGCTTCGATTTGTCGAATAATTTCAAACTCAATAGCACGTTGGACATTTCGAATGGAATTCATATTTTTCACCTCTACTTTTGTTCCAAATTCCGAAGCGCCTTTCAAGCGAACTGAAACGTTGGCATCACAACGCAACGAGCCTTCTTCCATATTTCCATCACAAATATCAAGGTAACGAACCAACTTTCTAACTTCGGTCAAATAGGAATACGCCTCTTGTGAAGAGCGAATATCAGGCTCAGAAACAATCTCCAAAAGTGGTACCCCTGCCCTATTCAAATCAACCAAAGTGTCATAAACATCAACATCGTGGATACTTTTACCCGCATCTTCTTCCATGTGAATACGCGTCAAACCAATAGATTTTTCCTCTCCTGTTTCTGTTTTAATTACAATTTGTCCACCCGTACAAATCGGTGTTTTATCTTGTGTTATTTGATATCCTTTCGGTAAATCTGGGTAAAAATAATTCTTTCGTGCAAAATATTGATTTTCAGCAATCTCACATCCACAAGCTAAACCTAATTTTATAGCAAATTCAATCGTTTTTTTGTTCATTCTCGGCAATGTCCCCGGATGACCCAGTGAAATAACACTCACATTTGAATTAGGTGAAGCACCGTATTCATTTAAATCGTTTGAATATGCTTTTGAATGAGTGAGCATCTGTGCGTGAACCTCAAGCCCAACAACAACCTCGTATTTATCGCGAAGTAACTGCTCCATCTTAAATTCTGGAAATTAGTTCGCGCATAATTAAAGTCATTTTAGGTTCTTGTCGACTTGCGACCTCAATAACATCTTGAACGCTCACTTTTTGAATTTTACCAGGTACTCCAAGATCCGTAATTATCGAAATAGCAAAACAAGGAATTCCCATGTGTCGAGCTACGATTACTTCAGGAACTGTCGACATTCCAACTGCATCAGCCCCAATGTTTCTTACATACCTGTATTCAGCTGGCGTTTCTAGCGTTGGTCCAGTTAATCCTGCATAAGTACCTACCGATACTTTTATGTTATTTTCTGAAGCGATTTTCTTAGCTAATTCAATCATACTCGGGTCATAGGGATCACTCATATCAGGAAATCGAGGTCCTAATTCATCAATATTTTTTCCAATTAAAGGATTACCAGGAAATAGATTAATATGATCGTCTTGAATCATAATTTCTCCTACCTCAAAATCAGGATTAACGCCACCTGAAGCGTTGGAAACAAAAAGTCGTTCAATTCCAAGTAATTTCATAACTCGAACTGGAAAAGTAACCTGTTGCAATGAATATCCTTCATAATAATGAAAACGACCTTGCATCGCTACTACTTTCTTCCCACCAAGTTCTCCGAAGATCAACTTTCCTGAATGACTCTCAACCGTTGACACCGGAAAATTTGGAATATCCTCATAAGAAATGGTGTCAATTACATTAATTTCCTTAACTAACCCTCCTAAACCTGTTCCTAGAATAATTCCAATGGATGGTTTAATCGATGTCTTAGACTGAATAAACGCCGCAGATTCCTTAATTTTTTCCAACATAATCACTTATTAATTTATTAAATTCTTGTTCTTTTTCAATTTCAATCGAGATTGGCAATACATACCACGGATAATTTTTCAATCCCCATTTTTCAATGTTATCCTTCAAGCGCATGAAGTCTTTTTGGGTCGTAACGATAGCCTTTTCTTCTCCTGCAAAGTTATCAAATTTTAGATGAATTTCATCAATTTCAGTCTTAGTAAATTGGTGGTGATCAGAAAAAATACATGATTCTACCCGATATATGGAGGATAAATGTTCGATCATACCCTTAGGATTTGCAATACCCGCGACAATAACTACATTTTTTATAGTTTGAACTTCAAAGGTAAAACTCGACAAAGCACCATACTTAATCCTAGAGTAAAACACTGGTTTCTTATATTTTTCAAGATTATTTTGGAAATAAATTTTATCATTTGTTGAAATAGTAACTGGGCATTTTGTAACTAATAGTACATTAGCTCGCAAAACGCCATTTCTAAACTCTCTTAAACTTCCAAAAGGAACTACAAAATCATGAAAAAATGGGTTGTCAAACGTCGTTAGTAAAATTGAAAATCCTGCTTTAATTTTTCGGTGTTGAAAAGCATCATCTAACAACACAAGATCTGTTTTCGGGAAATCCACTTGGATTTGTTCTACACCTTCATTTCTGTCCTCACAAACAGCAACCTGAATTTTATCTCCACTTATAAATTTAAACATCAAAGGTTCATCTCCAACATCAGACGCCAAAGAATTTACATCAACCTGCCTATATCCTTTTGTTTTTCGTCCGTATCCCCTACTTAAAATAGCGACTTTGAAATGTTCAATTAATAAATCACTTAAATAAAGAGTAACGGGTGATTTACCTGTTCCACCCATCGATAAATTTCCAACAGCAATAAGCTTTATGGGATGTTCCTTAGATTTTAAAAATTTAAAATCATAAAAAGCATTTCGAACCCAGGTAATTACTCCGTAAAGTATTGAAAAAGGAAAAAGAAAAAAGCGTAAAATGGACACCTTACAAATTTACTAGAATTAAAATAAATTGGGTTCACAGACTGATATTTGTTCAAAACTTATAATAATTCCCAATCCATTTATCACACATTATAATATATCTTTTATGAACTTTGAACGATGAATAAATTTTTAGTCATAGTTATCTTCTTTCTAGTTGCTAGGGCAAGTTTTTATTCACAATGTCCATCGGGGCAATCCTTACTAGAAATCAATATAGTTCCTGATTTTTTTTCGAATGAAATTACGTGGCAAATTTTACAAAATAACACGCAGATATTGTCTGGGACAAGTAACAATGATCAAATTTGCGTTGACACTTCACAATGCCTAATTGTAGTTGTTAACGACGCAGGCAACGACGGAATTTGTTGTGCTTATGGTAACGGATTTTTCGAAGTTTTCTTAGACTCAAAGAAAATAGGAAATGGTTCCTCCTTTGGGAGTGCTGATAGTACGTATTTCAATTGCCCTGTTTCCAACACCATTACTGAAGATGATGGCGTTATAATTCCTTCAGCATTCAGCCCTAACGGAGTTGGTCATGAAAAGAACAATTCTTTTTCAATAATAGTAAATGAAAAAGTTTCCTTTATTGATTTCTTTATTTACGATAGATGGGGAGAACTTATTTTCGAAAGTGACAATCTATACTTTTCTTGGGATGGAACTTTCAAAGGAAATAATTGTATGTCGGGAATATATGCCTATCAAGCTTTAATCATTTACGAAGATGGTTCTAAAAAAATAAAAACGGGAAACATCACCTTAATACGTTAAAATAAAAAGAGGTCACCAAGGCAACCTCTTTCCATTTAAACAAACAACAACAAACAAATTCCTGAACGTCAATTCAGCTATTTCAGGAATACTTTTGTGCCCTTCGGCAAATGTTGATCGGGTGTGAACGTGTT
The DNA here is from genome assembly GCA_044237035.1 of Crocinitomicaceae bacterium. Lineage (GTDB taxonomy): Bacteria > Bacteroidota > Bacteroidia > Flavobacteriales_D > Crocinitomicaceae > UBA952. Next base: position 13,631 of record JBIIFU010000023.1, on the reverse strand, counting down.
GTTTTTCTTCACAAGTGATTTTAGGCGAATTCCTTTTTCTTGTGAAATATCTCGCAATGTTTTCTTTGAATCGACTGTAAAAGAATTTTCTTTTTTTGATTTTCGAACCTTTGGTTCTGTATAAATTTTTTCTCCTGGAACTAAAAACTCTTTGTCAAAATGAAAATCATTAAATTTTCTCAACAAGGTCATTGAAATTCCAATTTCTTGAGAGATTTTAAAAAATGTATCTCCTTTCTTAACAACCACATAGCTTGTTCCATTCTGATTAGTGTAAATTGAATGGGTTGAAAAACTTTGTTGTACCTTATTAGCAAAAATGGTTTCTGAATTTATGTTTTCTTTATCGAGTTCGAATAACTTCTCTTCCTCAATCAATTTAATCAAACTTTCCGCATAGCTAGGATTCGTAGCATAACCTGCATCCTTCAACCCCTTTGCCCAATTTTTATAATCAGTTGATTTATAATTAAATAAAAACTCATAACGTTTATACTTTTTTAGAAAATCACTGTGATCGAGATAAGAATCTTTAGCATCTGCATAAACTCTAAAACACTCATCTTTCGCATCATCGTCTAAATACATCTTTTCACCCTCCCAACTGTGACATTTTATTCCAAAATGATTTTTCCCTTCTTTGGCTAGTTTTGAGTTACCATTTCCAGATTCCAAAATCCCTTGTGCCATCGTAATACTTGCTGGAATCCCATGTAATTTCATCTGTTCAATAGCCACTAATTTCCATGAAGTAATGTATTCAGAACGAGAAATAACCTTCTCCTCTGCAAAAGCAATTTTTGATATAAGAACACTAATAAATAAAAAATTCTTCATAATTCTTGGACTAACTAATACGCCACAACTATCAATTTAGTTACACATTGCTTCTGTTTTTTATTAATCATTTCTCTTGCCTGTAGGAAAAACGGAGTCGATTTGAAATGAATTTTGTACTTTTGAAATCTCAGAAAAACACAGCATGACACCAAAGTTTAACAGATTAAAAATCAAGGATGTTAGAAGAGAAACTGACGATTGTATTTCAATTTCGTTTGACATTCCTGAAAACTTAAAATCTGAATACAAGTACATTTCAGGTCAATACTTAACGCTTCGTGCAACAATTAATAACGAAGACGTAAGACGATCTTATTCTTTATGTTCAGCTCCTTTTGAAAATGAATGGAGAGTAGCTGTTAAGCAGGTTGATAATGGTGTTTTTTCAACGATGGCGAATAATGAATTAACTGTTGGAGATGAACTACAAGTTATGACTCCAATGGGTAATTTTAAGCTCAATCCCGAAGATTCAGTCACAAAATCATACGTGCTTTTTGCAGCTGGAAGTGGAATTACTCCTATTTTATCAATTGCAAAAACTATTTTAAAGCAAGAACCAAATAGCGATATTACCTTGTTCTATGGGAATAAAGGATTTTCGAGTATAATTTTCCGGGAAGAATTGGAGGCTTTAAAAAGTTTACATCTCTCAAATTTTCGAATTATACATGTTCTTTCAAGAGAAAGTTTGGGTAACAAGATTCAAAAGGGACGAATAGATGCTGAAAAATGCTCTCAATTATTTGATGCATTTTTAAAAAACCAAATGATTGACGGAGTATACATCTGTGGCCCAGAAAGCATGATTTTAGACGTCGAAAAAACATTAATTGAGAAAGGAGTAGGTAAAGAAAATATTCATTTTGAATTATTTACAAGTTCTAGTAGCTTTAAAAAGACAGCAGTTAAAGAAACGAATGAACCTTCTTTCGACTCTAGTGTTTCATTGATTCTTGATGGAGATACTTACGACTTTAAAATGTCTTCACAAGGAAAAAGTGTTCTTGACGCAGGTTTCGAAGCTGGAGCAGACTTACCTTTTGCGTGTAAAGGAGGAGTTTGTTGTACTTGTAAAGCAAAAATTATAGAAGGAAGTACCTCAATGGATGTTAACTATGCACTCGACAAAGATGAAGTAAACAAAGGATATATATTAACCTGCCAAGCGCATCCAACAAGCGATAAATTGGTAGTTTCATTTGACGATTAATTATGGGATTATTTAGTATATTTAAAAAAAATGCATCAACTCCTTTACACAAAGGATTTCACGCAATTCAAGTAATCAAAAAACAACAATTGACCGCAGACTCGGTGAAACTTGTTTTCGATATTCCAGCTGAATTAGTAAAGGAATTTTCTTTCGCGCCTGGACAATACATTAATTTAAACGTAACAGTGGAAGGTCAGGAGTATAGAAGGTCCTACTCTATTTGTTCTGGTCCTGCCGAAAAGCTTTCTATTGGGGTGAAAGCTATTGAAAATGGGATAGTTTCAACATTTTTGGTTCATTCCTTACAAGAAGGTGATTTACTTCACATTTCAAAACCAGAAGGTAATTTTGGATTGAAAGAAACGGATAAAACGATTGTAGCTTTCGCAGCCGGAAGTGGAATAACACCCATTTTATCTATTGCAAAATCATTGGAAGGGACGAATAATAAATTGACGTTGTACTATGGAAGTAAAAGTTTTAATGAGATTTTGTTCCGTGAAGAATTGGAGAAATTATCCAATGCTAATGTTATTCATTTTTTAAGCCAAGAGACACATGAGGGTTGTAAATCAGGTAGAATTGATGAAAAAAATCTACGTGATGAAATTAAATCAAATCTTGAACTATTAAAAGCGGATGTGTTTATGATTTGTGGACCTGAAGCTATGATTCAAACTGTTGAAGATAATCTTAAGTTTTTTGGTGTAGCTAGCGATAAAATTAAATATGAACTTTTTACTACCCCTGTTTTATTAGCCTCACAGCAAACGGAAACAGTTCACTCAGATTTTTCAGGTGAAAGTGTAGTGAAGGTTATTTTAGAAGGCGAAACTACCCAATTTAGATTGGCGACTTCAGGTGATACAATTTTACAGGCTTCTGAAAATGAAGGAATGGACGTCCCATTTTCTTGTCGTGGAGGTGTATGTTGCTCGTGTAAAGCAAAAGTAGTTGAAGGATCTGCCTCCATGAAATTAAATTATTCTCTTACGGATGAGGAGGTGAAAAAAGGATATATCCTAACTTGTCAAGCGCATCCAACAAGTGAAAACGTTACAATTACCTTCGATGTCTAAAACTATTGTAGTCGTTGGTGCAAGTCGAGGAATTGGTTTTGAACTAGTAAAGCAATTTGCCGAAGCTGGACATTCTGTTTTTGCTTTATCTAGGGATATAGACAAAATGAACGAAGCTTTTAGAGAATATCAAAATGTTACTCCACTTGCGTTTGATCTTTCTAAGAATGTCATAGAACAAGTAAAAGGAATTTCAGCACAAATTGAAACAATTGATATTTTAATCAATAATGCCGGATATTTAGTAAACAAACCGTTTAATTCTATTTCACACGAAGAATTTCAACTGTCGTATCAAATTAACGTGATTGGCGTTATGGAAACCGTTCAAGGATTTTTACCTTTGTTTCATCCAGATGCTCATATCCTAAATATCAGTTCCATGGGTGGATTTCAAGGCTCGGTAAAGTTTGCTGGACTAAGCACCTACTCTACTTCTAAAGCAGCCTTGTGTAGCTTTACAGAACTCTTTTCAGAGGAATATAAAGAAACTAACCTTTCCATGAATTGTTTGTGCTTAGGAGCGGTTCAAACAGAAATGTTACAAGAAGCTTTCCCCGGTTATGAGGCGCCTACCACACCAGATCAAATGGCAGCATTTATCGTAGATTTCGCGCAGAATGGCAACCGTTTTTTCAAAGGAAAAATATTACCCGTTTCGTTGAGTACTCCTTGATGGAGTAAGATTTTATTTATCACATACTTTTATGATTTTTTCTTTAAGAGCAAATGGTTTTTAACGATTCCGTTTGCTCATAACAAATGGTTTTTGTTATTTTCGTTTGCTAAAAACAAATGGTTTTAATTTATTCCGTTTGTTTATACCAAATGGTTTTGTTATTTTTGTTCCTGAATTACTAATTGAAGAGGCATGGACAAAGATCTTTATCGCTATAATCCTTGGTGGGAAGATGATTTTGAGAAATTAACTATCTTGAAGGAACGAACTGATTTTCGGAAGAGATTACTTCCAAATCTAACCAACAAACAAGTGATTTTTCTAACAGGCCTGAGGCGCATCGGAAAGACAAGTCTTATGAAATTAAGCATTAAACACTTGATTTTTGAGCAAAAATTCCCAGCAAAAAATATTCTATACGTCAGTTTAGATGATTACTTATTGCAAGAAAAAACGATTTTAGAAATCGTTGAATATTTCCGTGAAATGAATGCACTGAGCATTAAGGATCAAACCTATTTGTTCTTGGATGAAATAACGTTTTGTCCAAACTACGAGCAACAGCTGAAAAACTTGTACGATGCTGGTAATATTAAAGTAATTGCGTCTTCTTCCAGTGCATCTTTATTAAAATCTCAAAGTGGCTTGCTTACGGGAAGATCTATAACGTTTGAAGTTTTGCCCTTGAATTACGAAGAATTCCTTGATTTTAGAAATATCAAAATATCAAAATCGGATGCTCATTTGCACGAAACTTATTTCAAGGAATATCTCGTAAAAGGTGGAATTCCAGAGTACGTTTTAACGAATGATGATGCATATATCCGGGAATTAATGGACAATATTATCTACAAAGATATTGCGGCAGTACATGGAATTCGTCAGATCAGTGTATTGAAAGACTATTTTCTCTTACTGATGGAACGGAGTGGAAAAACATTGAGCATTAATAAAATCGCTAAAATACTTGGTATTTCTACAGAATCTTCTAAACGATATTTTGATTTGTTTTGCGATACATTCATTATTTATCCGGTTTCGCGACATGGAAAATTGAACGAACAACTTGTTTCTCCAAAGAAAATTTATTGCTGCGATACTGGAATTAGAAATTATTACACGGGTGAACGTGATTGGGGCGCTATGTTTGAAAACTTTGCTTTTTTGAGCTTGAAACAGTTGAATTTGAAATACATCTACGAAAATACAATTGAACTGGATTTTTATTCAGAATCTAAACTATTAATTGAATGCAAATTCCACAACGAAGAATTGTCCAAAAAACAGCAAACCTTATTTGATAAAGTAGACGCAAAGCAAAAATTCATTGTTCGAAATTACAAGGATGTACAGGAGGTGGTTAAATTAGTTAGGAGCTAAACTATTACTCGCTTGGGTTTGGAGTTGTAAAGAATTCTTGAACTGTTATTCCAAGCAATTTACAAATACGAAAAAGGGTTTTCATTTCAAAATTAGATCCTTTCTCTATGCGCCAATAAGCAGATCTACTCATGCCTAATTCGTACGCAAAATGTTCATAATTCTTGTATCCCTTCTCCTTTCGAAGCGGCTTTAATCGTTGTGAAATCCAATGAAAATCTTGTTGAAATTCTTCTTGCTCTTGCATGTAGCAAAAGTCTTTAAGTTTTACTTTTTTTAGTACACTAAGGTAAAATGTGCTTTAATAAGAATACTTATGTAAATAAATTATAAATTTGCGTGAAACAATTACAAATCGATATGAAAAAACATGTATTAATCGCCTTCGCACTTGGGCTTTGTTTAACTGCAAGTGTAATGGCGCAAGTCCCAAGTTATGTTCCAACGAATGGATTAGTGGGCTATTGGCCGTTTAATGGAAATGCCAACGATGAAAGTGGGAATGGAAATAATGGTACCGTGAATGGCGCCACGTTGACCACTGATCGATTCGGAGTAGCAAATAAGGCGTATAGTTTTGATGGGGGTGCATTTATATCAATATCAAATTCACTTATCAGTAATAATGATAATCGAACAATAAGTTTTTGGATAAAAACCTCATTTGGAGAACAAATTCCAATTTCTATTGGAACTGCACAATATAATTCTTGTTTTAATGTTTGTTTGAACTGCTCTGGTTTTTATCAGGGGAATTCGGTTTCATCTCCATTTGGGGTAGTTGGTGTAATGGGATATGATAATGATTTTTTTCCAGCAAATGGAACAAATGTATCCAATGATTTCTGGAATAATGTATGTGTTGTTTATGATGGGAATAATACTAAAGTTTTTATAAATGGCTTAATTGATAATGTATTGGCTCTACAGTATAATACATTTGGTAATGATAATTTTTTTGGTAAATCTAATGATAATGGAGCTTTGAGATTTTTAATTGGCGATTTAGATGATATCGGGATATGGAACCGTCCTTTAACCCCACAAGAAGTCAGTGATTTATATAATTCAACTGTTTGCGTAAATAATTTAACAATTTCACCAAATTCGAATGCTCTGCAAATTGGTAATCTAGCCAATTTTACAGCTACAACATCTGATGCAAATTCAACCTTCTCATGGCAAAGTGATTTTGGACAAGGTTTCCAAAATTTAAATAATTATGGAAATTATTCTGGTACTAATACCAGTAACCTAAGTATTGCAAATGTGCAGTTGGCTAATCACAATCAATCGATTCGTGCCATTTCAACTTCATCAAACTGCACCGATACCTCCAATATAGCAACCATCCAAATAACTGATACGTGTATCACAAACGTAACTGTTTACGATACTCTAATAATCAACACAACCTTGAGTTTACCGGCACCAAACAACGAGAATACGATTTTAATCTATCCCAATCCGGCGAGTGATCACATTACGATAGATAATGGAAACTATACTGCAATGACAGGTTACACGATTAAAATTGAGAACAATGCCGGTCAGCAAGTTTTCCAAAGCTTAATCAATCAAGCACAATTCTATGTAGATCTAAGCACCTGGACTGGAAACGGATTGTATTTCGTTCACCTCATCGATCCGCAAAACAATACGGTTACGGTGAGAAAGATTGTATTGCAGTAAAAAGACAAAGTCCACCTCGACAAGCTCGGGGGACTTTGTGACAATTAATTTAAAATCTTTTGGCCCACCGAGCATGTCGAGGTGGGCTTTTTTATGTTAAAATGATAAAATTGAATAATAAATTCTACATTTGACAATTACTTGAAAACATCTTGATTATGAACAAAACACTTTTAATTATTGTATCAACCCTTGCCTTTAGTGCTTCTATTGCAATGTATATTATTGGTAAAGACTCGTCTCACTTAAGTGAGTTGTATGACTTGTTTTGGATACCACTTCCACTAGGAGTTTTGGCACTCTTAGGAGCTTTAAGAACAAAAAAATAAAAACCCTATTGGTCAAATCCTTACGGAAATTACGCTTTCATCATTGGTATGTTTTTGCTTGCCTTCATCCATGTTGAAAGAAAACAATAAATCTATTTTTTGATTTTCTAAAGACATTTGGCTTGTTGAAAGTAATAAATTCCGAAACTGTTCCTGGTTGATTTTTTTTACATTCTGAACATCGAATTGATATGTTGATCTAATTCACGAATTCGAATATATCATTTTATTTTCTTTATTATAATTTGAATATTAATTCTTAATCTCAACCATATCTCTGAACGATTTTAATCCATTAATCTTTCTTTGAAATTTATTTTGAATTTCATCAGATACTGGATTGCTTGACCCAAAATGTCGTTCAGCTGCTTTAGCTATTCCATTCAATTTAATATCATGCTCAATGGCTCTTAGTTTCTTTATCAATTTTCGTTCAACTGATAATTTTTCATTTACAATAATACCGGTGATTTTTTGTTTTCTATAACTTCCTATTCGGCGTAATTTTTTGTAATTTATTTCAAAACCATTTTCTCTAATCATTTGAATCAATGATTGAATTAGCTCATCAGAGATGTTTCCGTTAGAGGAAAAGGTTAAGTCATCCGCATAACGCGAATAGGTTACTTGATTTAGTTCACAAAATCGCATGAGTTTCATATCTAATTCATACGAACATAAATTTGATACTATTGGTGAGGTTGGCGCTCCCATTGGTAAGGTTCCTTTGTAAGTGCAAAGTAAAGCCAAGGTCGATGCAATCTCGTCATTAATACCCCAAGAACTAAATAAATTTTTAACTCTTTTAGCTCGAATAGTGGTGAAAAAGTCCTTTAAATCAATTACCAAAATATTCTTTTTACCAATATGAGGTTTCGCATTAGTAACAATCGATCTATTTGCCGTGTTTGACTTGGAAACGAAACCATGAACACAAGACGGGATATGGAATTCATAAATCGCTTGAAAATAAAGATTTAACCTACGTTGAATTTTCATTAATTCAGCATTAGGCTGACAAATCAAACGGGGTTTTCCTTTTTTCTTAGGGATTTTAAATTCAATATAGCTCGGATTATTTATGATTTGCTCGACCTGTAATGGTGTTAGGTTCAATAAATAGGATAATTCTCTCCAAGTATTTATACTCAATAAAGCAAAAGCTCTTGAATCAGCTATAGAATTCAAATACGGGAAAAATTCCTGATTTGAGTTACATATCATTGTACGAATTATATCTTTATCGCTAATTCTTTTTTCAAAGCGTAAAAGCCATTTCATACTACCATTGATCATAGACTAATAAATAAAAACTGCCGGTCGTTATCTCTGTTGGCGATTGCGGGGATGCGAAGCATTCACGCGATCGGAGATCAAAATCTCTCTTTCTTTACTGGATTGCGGAACACAATCTCTAATCGTACCATGCGACTCATACCTTAGACCGGCAGTATGGGTTTAAAAAGGTGGATCTTCGTCCTCTAATTCTTTTAATCTTTCCTGAATAATTTGAATACTTGCATCAGCTGGAAGAAATGATATAAAACTTCCGAAGGGCAAATTATGTTTTACGGATGTTCGCCCCACATAACCATTTCGATTTTTTGCAACGTCAATTTCAATAATATTCCTCGTTGAAATCCCATTCTCATCTTCCATAAAACCATAGTATTCCGCTCTATACAAGAATAAAATTTTATCAGCATCTTGTTCAAATGAACCCGATTCGCGCAAATCACTCAAAATAGGTCTTCTATCCCCCCCTCTAGTCTCACAACTTCTACTCAATTGACTTGTAGCAATTACGCAAATATTTTTTTCGCGCGCCATATTCTTTAATTCTCTACTTATGTATCCCAATTCTAAATCCCGCTGATATCTATATCTATTTGAACCAAGTAATTGAAGAAAATCGATATATATTACTTTAACTCCTTTTTCCTCGATGTATTTTTCACATAGAATGCGAAATGCATGCATGCTTTTAATTACCTCATCACTGATGTAGATCGGGAGATTTTCAATATCTGCTTTCACGCGCTCAATCCTTTTCCATTGACTAGGTGAAAGACTGTTATTTTTGAAGTATTTATATTCAACTTCCGATAAGGAGGAAAGTAGATTTAACATAAAATGTTCTTTTCCAGTATCCAAAGCAAAGTATAAAACAGGAAACTTCTTGGCAGCTTCAAGAGCAAGGTGATTTAAAAACTTGGTTTTTCCTATACCAGGTCTTGCTCCGATGATAATAAACTCTCCTTGCCCAAATCCACCCGTGATAGAATCTAAATGCTCAATATTACTTTTACACTCAAATTCCTTCTGTTCTATTCTCAATGAGGACATAGAATTTTCAACCAATTCGCTAAAACTAAATGGTTGTTTTACCTGATCTAACGCGAGATGTTGATTCTCGGCTAAAAGTTCCGACAACTTATCAAATACATATGCATCAGAAAAGGTAGGATTTTCAGATATATCATGTAGGCGTTTACGAAATTTTAAATTGTTTTCCATCCTAAATTTGCTTTAAAAATCGCCATCTAAAAAATCATCAGAAAAAAGCCCTACGGATTTATTTTCCTCATACCTTCTTACGGAACGACTTATCTTTTCTAACACTGCTGAGTATTCAGCGCGCTCAAATGAGGCAACATTTTGCGAGCGAATATTAATTCTATTTGTTATAGATTGTGCATTTATACCTGCACCTAAAAAGGTAAAAATCCATTTGTTTGTTTCATTTAAGCGATCAATATCTTTGGCGATTTGATTGTAGGAATATTTACGAGAAGAATTTTCATAGCCGTCAGTTAAAATCACTAAGACTACCGTTGCTTTATCTTCATTTATTTCATTTCCAAACTTCTCCTCTATAGAGTAAATAGTCTGACCGATTGCATCTAATAGTGATGTTGAGGAACCAGGATTGTAATTTTCTTTATTCAATAATGGAATATCTTCCACTTTACCAAAACGAATTACATCAAATACCTCGTTTTCAAAATACGTTACAGACACAATGTAGTCGTTTTGAGGAAATTCCTCCTTCAGTTTTTTAATGGTCTTTAATTGCGTGTTAAATCCTTCAATCGTTTGATTCTCCAGTCCCGCCATGGAACCGCTTTGATCCACTACAAAGTGGTAAATTGTTTTGTTATTCATTGTTATTTATTTTTATTAATTCATTTTAATTTCACGTTCAAGCGACTCTTTACAGACAGTTGGAAATCTCATTCCTACTACTTTCTTTCCACGAATAGTAAAGGCAAATCGATATACAACCTCATTTCTCGCCGAATTCGGTTTTGCACACAATGGTCGATCTAAATCAACACGATTACCCGAAAAAGGATCATAATCAGGAAAGCGAAACTCTAAAACAGGCTGACAAGGTTTGTGATCGGAAGTAAATCCCTTATTAACCACTGTATGCATTATCTTATCAATTGACTTTGTTTCTTTAAAATACCGGTAAAACGAAGTTAAAACGCTTACTTTAGTCATTCCATTGAAAAAATTGCCATTATCGTCTAATAGATCATCCAAAACTTCAATATCTCTCCCCAAGAATGCAGCTTCAAACTTTCTCAAAACAAATGATTCCTCTTGCTTTTCTTTTTCTGATATTCTTGTTAGAACATAGGATTCCATAAGACTATTTTTTTTTCGTGAACGGTGGTCAATTGGCAAAGTATGTACCAATGCCTTAAATGGAGATTTTTACATCTTTTTACGAAAAATTAATATTATTTTTTAATTTTATATATCAAAATTTTATACAAATTTTATTATGAAGATCCTTATTTCTTGGCACGCTTATAATCAAGATTTTACTGCTGGTCAGGTAGTAGATGACGGTCCAACCAATTCATTTCATCGGTATTTTTACAGACACGACAAACATATTATTTTATCCGCCGAAAAAGAGGAAGATTTGCGTGCCTTGCATTTAAGTAGTCATTTAATCAAAACATATTCAGATAGAAACATTGATATTCGCTACATGGACCTCAACGACCCTATTGACCATGCTGAAATCCAATCGAAAATTCATCCCTTTTTGGCCGAATTGAAAGATGAGGAAATTGATATCTTTGTCTCTCCAGGCACACCAGCAATGCAAGTTGTTTGGTACCTTGCACACATGAGTTTGAATCTAAAGACAACTCTTTATCAAACACGACCGGCAAAATTTACCCTTAAGAAAGACCGTCCAGAATTGATCAAAATAAAGATGGAACGTTCAGCACTTGGAATGACCGCGTTGTATCACCAACAAGACATTAAAAAATCAAGTTCAGACAATTATTTCACAACTCCTGGAATAGAAAAAATCTATGAAAATGCTCGTAAAGTTGCTTTAACCGACGAAGTTTCTGTATTAATTCTTGGAGCTAGTGGAACGGGAAAGGAAAATCTCGCAAAATATATTCACACGAATTCTATTCGATCCAATAAACCCTACATTGCTATAAACTGCTCAGCATTCAGCGATACCTTGCTTGAATCTCGTTTGTTTGGCTACAAAAAAGGAGCTTTTACCGGTGCTGATAAAGATAGTGAGGGATTATTTGAATTAGCTAACGAAGGAACGATTTTCCTAGATGAAATAGGTGATATTTCACCCTATATGCAACAATCTTTGCTTCGTGTTTTGCAAGAAAAAGAAATCATGCCTTTGGGGGGAAAAGCAAAAAAAATTGATGTTCGAATAATTGCGGCAACCAATCAAAGCTTAGTTAAACGCTGCGAAGAAGGACTTTTTCGTTGGGACTTGTATTATCGATTATCGGTTGTTGAATTGGATTTACCAACCTTGATTCAGCGTGGAAAAACAGACTTGAAGCAAATGATTGATTTTTTCTTAACACAAAAGAAAAAACAACTGAGGAAACCGCAAAAATTAACCCTCACCAAGCCTGCACTAGAAGTTCTTCTTAATTATTCATACCCTGGAAATGTTCGTGAATTGGAAAATATCATCTCACGTCTTTATGTTTTCAATGATGAAAAAGTGACAGAGGAAGTATTGCCAAAACGATTGAAGCAAGAACCCACCGAACAGCCCATGCATTGGGAACACATTGAAAAGGAACACATTAAAAAAGTACTTTTACATTTCAAAGGAAATAAACGTCAGAGTTCAATAGCTATTGGCTGGACAATTAACACACTGAATGCGAAGATGGAGAAGTATGGGTTGGGATAGTAACCTAAATTATTTGTAAATTATAGTATTTTCGTAAAGTTTATATTAAAATTAGAATTTACCAGGTTTTCTGAAGACGAGAAATTATTTTGTAAAGATTAAAACTGATAATGATGAACGGAAAGAAATGTTGGTGAAAATATATAGTTAAATCACTTCATTCAATACCCACGAAGTAACCAGCTGAGCATCAATTAATTCACCTGTATGATTTTTATCATCCAAACGTAAATTAAGAAGTTCTTTTTTGATTTTCGTTGAAAATGGCGCTTGATCAAGATAAACACCCGAAGGAATTTTATTTTGCAGTCGTATGTATCCGTTAGTTACTTTATCTCCGTTTATTTCGCCCGGAATTACTGGAAGATGTTCCGTTATCAAGAGATTTGGAATATGCTTCGTGTTTTCCAAAATTTTGAGAATGCTTTCATTACTCAAGTGTTGTAACACCTGCCTGATAATACACAAATCAACTTTAGGAATTTCAGCTTGGGGAGACGAAGCATCCACACACAAAAAATGAATGTTTTTGGACTGGTAATTCTTATTGAGATGATCAACTAAGGATGGAACAACGTCTAATCCTGTGTATTCAACATCAACTTTTTTAAGTAATTCTCCAGTTACATTGAAATCACCACAGCCAATTTCACAAACTGTTTTGATGTTATTTTCCTTGATAAAATCGGAAACTGTATCAATATAAACTTGAACGTCTTTGAAATAGGTTCCTTCTCCCGAGTAAAAATTCTCATCTCCTTCTCCACCCCACTGATGGTTGTCATAAATCTTAGAAAATATGTCCTTGTTCGAGCGATTTCGATTGAGAACATCTGAAATATAGCGTTTTATCGTTTGAATCATAAAATTTGCCTTTCTTAGAAAATCTAAGTTAAGAAACTACAAATCAAACTTGATTCCTTGTGCCAATGGCAAACTGTCTGAATAATTGATCGTATTTGTTTGACGACGCATATAGATTTTCCAAGAATCTGAACCCGATTCTCTTCCTCCTCCTGTTTCTTTTTCGCCACCAAATGCACCACCAATCTCAGCACCTGAAGTTCCAATATTTACATTAGCAATTCCACAATCTGAACCTGCCTGGGATAAAAATGCTTCGGCTTCTTTTAAATTATTTGTCATTATTGCTGATGAAAGTCCTTGTGGAACCCCATTTTGCATACGAATTGCATTTTCTAAT
>JBIIFU010000022.1:0-40859 GCA_044237035.1 Crocinitomicaceae bacterium | reverse complement strand
AAAAAACACATAGGCCTTGACTTTGCTTCCCTCTTCTAAGAATTTGCGAGCATGCGCCAACTTAAAATTGAAATCATGGTCATCCGTATTTGGACCAAATCGAATTTCTTTGACAACAACTTTACTTTGCTTGGCTTTAAGTTCCTTTTGTTTTCTTTTTTGGTTGTACAAGAATTTCTTGTAATCCATAATTCTACATACTGGAGGAACAGAGTTAGCAGCGATTTCAACGAGGTCAAGCTCTTGTTCTTCAGCCATGGTCAACGCTTGTCTTATGGACAAAATTTGTGGCTCTTCCCCATCTTGAACCAATCGAATTTCCGAGGCGGTTATTTTGTCATTAATCTTGTGAAGCGCCTCTTCTTCTCTTTTTACAAAAGGTTTTCTGTTGTTATTTCTCATTCAAATTTTTACTGTTACGCTAATTCTTTTTCTATCGCTTGCTGAACTAATTGTGAAAATTCTTCAGCCGACATAGAACCTTTATCACCCTCACCTCTTTGACGCACAGAAACTTGATTCAACTCAACTTCTTTTTCACCCACAATCAGCATAAAAGGTACTTTAGCAATCTCTGCATCCCGAATCTTTTTGCCGATTTTTTCATTTCGGTCGTCTACGAATCCGCGAATATCGGAAATATTTAGCAAATCAGAAAGTTTTTGAGCGTATTCGTTGTATTTCTCTGATATTGGAAGAATTGCAAATTGTTCGGATGAAAGCCAAAGTGGAAAATCACCCGCGCAATGTTCCAATAAAACAGCCACAAAACGCTCCATCGAACCAAAAGGTGCGCGGTGAATCATGACCGGTCTATGTTTCTGATTATCAGCGCCAACATATTCCAATTCAAAGCGCTCAGGCAGGTTGTAATCTACTTGAATTGTACCCAATTGCCACTCACGACCCAAAGCATCTTGAACCATGAAATCCAATTTTGGTCCGTAGAATGCGGCTTCTCCATATTCAACAACAGTTGGAAGATTTTTTTCAGCAGCGGCTTCAATGATAGCCTGTTCCGCTTTTTGCCAATTTTCTTCAGAGCCAATGTATTTTGCCCGATTTTCCTTATCGCGAAGTGAAATTTGCGCCTTGAAATTCTGAAAATCAAGCGTTTTCAATACGTATAAAACAATATCAATAACGTTTTTAAATTCGTCTTTTACTTGTTCTTGCGTACAAAAAATATGAGCATCGTCCTGCGTAAATCCTCGAACACGTGTCAATCCATGAAGTTCTCCCGATTGCTCATAACGATAAACAGTTCCAAATTCTGCAAATCGTGCCGGTAAATCTTTATAGGATCTTGGTCTGGACTTAAAAATTTCACAATGATGCGGACAATTCATCGGCTTCAAGTAAAACTCTTCATTCGGATCAGGAGTTTTTATAGGTTGAAAAGAGTCAGCCCCATATTTTTCATAATGACCAGAACAAACGTATAGTTCTTTATTTCCGATATGCGGAGTTATAACCTGTTGATAACCAGCCTTTTTTTGAGCTTTTTTCAGAAAATTTTCCAATCTCTCACGAAGAGCTGCTCCTTTGGGAAGCCACAGAGGTAATCCTTGACCTACTTTTTGAGAAAAAGTAAACAATTCAAGTTCTTTTCCTAATTTTCGGTGATCTCTGCGTTTTGCCTCCTCAACTTTCACCAAATAATCTTCTAATTCAGCTTGTTTCGGAAAGGTAATTCCATATATTCGAGTTAACTGTTTGTTCTTCTCATCCCCTCGCCAATATGCACCTGCAATAGCGGTAAGTTTAACTGCTTTTATAAATCCAGTATCAGGAATGTGAGGTCCACGACATAAATCGGTAAAATTACCTTGTGTGTAAAACGTGATAGTTCCATCCTCAAGCTCTGAAAGTAATTCTAGTTTATACGGATCTCCTTTTTCTTCGAAATAAGCAATAGCCTCTTTTTTGGAAATTTCTTGACGAATAAATTGTAGCTTTTGTTTGGCTAATTCCTTCATCTTTTGTTCAATCTTCTCAAGATCTTTTTCACTAATCGAATGATTTTCAAAGTCAATGTCGTAGTAAAAACCATTTGCTACTGGTGGACCGATTGCCAATTTGATTCCTGGATAATAAAATTCAAGAGCTTCAGCCATTAGGTGAGCAGATGAGTGCCACATGGTTGACTTTCCTTCTTGATCATTCCATGTAAGTAGTTGTAAAGTAGAATCTGATGTTATCAAACGATTTGCATCTAGTATTTCATCATTTACTTTGGCTGCTAGTACATTTCTTGCAAGGCCTTCCGATATACTTTTCGCCACATCCAGCGAAGAAATTGGATTTTCAAATTGTCTAATTGAACCATCGGGCAATGTAATATTTATCATATTGATAGAATTGAAAGGAATGCAAAGATAGACTAAAGCATGTTTTTAGCCAATTTTATTGAAAACAAAAAAAGGAAGCATTGCTTCCTTTTGCGTAGTAGAATGGTCAGTGATTATTTAGGAACTTTCGTTTCTAGGATTTCATTGTATTTTTCCAAAAGGCGTAAATACTTATTTTTCCAATAATCAACAGACTGAGTGTCACCAGTTATAGAACCAGTTTCCTCCAGATTCGTAATAGCTGCAAAGGTTCTATAACGCTTTAGTTCCGCGATGTCATCAGAAAAATCATGATGGATAATCTTACCGATTTCCAAAATGTAATCAATTGACACATTTGGGTTTTCAAAAGCGTTGTAAATCCATCTACGGCTTTTACTGAGCTTTTTGGTTAGTTTGGTTAGTGGTATCCCACTATCCCTAACCGCTTTTTCCAGTATTTCTCCTTTGTGCTGCATTTTACAAAATTCAAAAATTAAATGCGAATTAAAATAATCAATATATTTATTTTAGTGTAAAATAAAATTACTGATGTCGTGTAAATTTTTCAAAATTAGTGTCATTGATACGTAATCTAATTACATATTTTTAAACTAAAGTACTATTTTTCTTGGCAAAGTTCAACAAGAAGTCCATTTGTCGATTTCGGGTGTAAAAAAGCAATTCGTTTATTGTCTGCTCCATCCTTAGGTGTTTTATGAATCAACTCAAATCCTTTTTCTACCAGTCTATTAATTTCAGAATCAATATTTTCGACATCAAAAGCAACGTGGTGAAACCCTTGCCCTTTTTTTTCTAAAAATTTTGCAATTGCACTGTCCGAATGAGTAGCCTCTAGTAATTCAATTTTACTTTCTCCCACTTGAATGAATGCTGTTTTAACAAATTCACTTTCTACAACTTCAATTTTATAACAATTTTGTCCGAGTAAATCTTCATAGATTTTTAGCGCCTCCTCCATATTATTAACGGCAATTCCGAGATGTTCAATTTTACGAAACATATTAATTTTTAATAATTTTTTCTGTTTTATTGTCAAAGTTTAGATAGTATAAACCATTTAATAATTTTCTACAATCTACTTTAGATGCCTTGCCACTCTTTAAAATATTTCCATAAGCATCAAACACCTCAAAATAAGTTTCTGCTTCCGAATTATTTGTTTTAAAAGTTATAAAATCCTTTACTTTGGTGGGTGTCTTTGAAACTAAAGGTACGGACGATGTAAATGAGGTGGATTTTGAGGATCTTTTTAATAATGTATTGTCTATTTGAGATACCCTAACTTCATTTTTTCCGGAATGCGGAAATAACTTAAATGAATAGGTATTTAGCGTTGCGGTTCCTTGACCCATGACCTCTCCAACTACCACCCATTTGTCCCATTTGTATTGTTCAATTAAAAAATTTAATTTTCCAGACTCTCCTGTTGTTGACCAAGATAAATCGGTAGAATTTACCACCGAAATGGAATTAAGTTGGAAGGTACTTTTCGGCAATAAAACTTCAGGATTGACAATTTTTGGAGTACAATCGTCGCCGTGGTGTATTACTAAAAAAACAGGTTCACCAATCGACATTTTTAAAGATTTAAGATTTATTATTACAGTTGAAGAGTTGAGTGAAATTGGCATTAAGTCCCCATTAACATATATTTTAGATACACAAAAACCAAAGCCGCTTGCATCCGAAGGATTTTGTATAAATACGTTTTTTCCTTGATAGACACCTTCTAATGAAAGTTTCGCTGCAAAATATAGGTTGGAATAACCAAGCAAGAAAAAAATCAAAACTAATTTTCTGACTATCGATATTAATTCCAAAAATCCCATATAATTCCTATTTGAATTTGCATTGGTGGAATCGGATAGCCCTTTGCCAATTGCAACATTCGATTATTCCAAAAATAGCCTAAATTTTCTGCTTTAGCAAAAAACTTGAATCCTTTCAATTCAAACCCACCAAATAAAGATAAATCAACGAAAGCGCTTTGAGTGGTGGAATTTGCATTCAGAATGAAAACATCGAGTGATGGATAAACGAGAAGTGGGTTAAAACCACCAACTAGCTGAGGCTCTATGCCAAAATAACTTGTGAGTTTTCGTTTCTTGAGTACCCCTCGTTGTGTTACTAAACGAAGTTTTAGCAAATGATTTGGGTAGAAGTTCCAGGTTGATGGGAACAGGTAGAACGAGTAAGAAGGTAAAAATGTAATTGATTTAAATTTAAGCTCTGCACTGATTGATGCATTCACTAAATTTAATCGATCAATTTGTGTATTCGACCAAGTGTTCCCATTAAAGAAATATGGATTTTTTAAAAAAACATGTCCGACTTTAAATGCAATTTCATTGTCCTTAAGTGATAAATTATACGCAACATCCAATTTGTTTTTGAATTGAAGATCATAATTCGATAATTGATATTTTATGTTGTTTGAAAAATAATGTCGCTGGAATAGCTCAGGCCATGTATTTTCCATCTTCCAAGTGGCTTCTATGCTGCTTTTTCTAAATTTTTTAATTGCGGCAAATTCATTTTTCCAACTTTGACCTCTTCCAAGTAAATTAAAAGTAAAAGTTTGGTCAAGTCTTAAATTTTGTAAGTTGAGATGAAATGATTCTTTTAAGTCCAATTCTAAAGTATCTCTGTAGATATCTCCATTTCTAAAATTCCAAAATGCTTGATGTCCCCCAGTAGTAAAATTCCATTTTTTTCTAGTTACAAAAAAACCAAATTCATTAGATTGACTACTAATTTGAAGGTGGTCATTTGTTTGAAAACTATCTACATAAATTTGACCGTATTGAGAAGCTAAATCTCCTGATTCTTGATATCTTCTATTTTTAGAATGAAAATTTGTCGTAAAATACAGTCCGGTTTTCTGACTAGAATCTGCAAGTATGTTAATATAGTTTGAGGAGTTCAATAGAACTTCTTTACGGGACGAAAATGCATCCTCTTTATTCACAGGAATTAGACCGGGTGAATATGTCAATGCCAAACTATCATCAACAATACCACCGTTCCAACCAAATGATTGAAATGAATAATCTGCAGTTAGAAGTGATTCTAGAAATTTAGATTGCTTAGAAAGTTTTAGATTCACTAATTGATTTTTCGACTCGGAATTTCTTAAAATTCCATTGGTTTGTTGATTTTTATAATCAAGATTTATGACCCATTTATTGGAAAAAGCCTGTGTGTATTGAAATTTAGCAAATTGAAATCCTGATGATCCAAAAATATAGGCAAAACCAATATGTGGCAGAGAAGTGTAGCGAATTGATTTAGTAGGCTGAAGTGAGTTGAATGGAAGTCCTGAATAGAAAGTTTGTAATGGATCAAAAAGGAATGGTTGATTTGAAGCAAAACCGAGTGAAGAGAGCGAGAATCCGGACGATAAATCTATCGAAGACAATTTTCCGGCAATAGAGTGAGATGGTTTGAGAGAATCAATTTCCAAAAAGGAATATTGTTGCTGAGAAATTGAAAGGTGAAAAATGCCTAGAAAAAAACAAATAAATAAAAGTATTTTTTGAGACATTTTCTTTAACTAAATTCAGAAAACAAACATAACAAAAAAAGGGGCGAAGTAGCCCCTAAATGATAATAAAATCAGATTATTACAAACTGTTAACTTGTAACTGAAGTCCTGATTTTAAGTTTCCTGACTTATTTTTATGAATAATATTTTTCTTAGCCAACTTATCTAACATACCAACAACAGTTGGAAGAAGAGCTAAAGCTTCAGTTTTATCTTTCAAGCTTCTTAATTTCTTCACAGCGTTACGTGCTGTTTTGTGTTGATACTTGTTTAAAAGTCTTTTCGCTTCATTTGAACGAATTCTCTTAAGAGCGGATTTATGGTTTGCCATTTTTAAATTGTATTTAACATTTTACCTGTAGCCCATAGGAGAATCGAACTCCTGTTTCCAGGATGAAAACCTGGCGTCCTAACCACTAGACGAATGGGCCAAAAAACTTTGGTAGCCCATAGGAGAATCGAACTCCTGTTTCCAGGATGAAAACCTGGCGTCCTAACCACTAGACGAATGGGCCAAAAAAAAATCCCGCATTTTTTGGGATTGCAAATATACGGGTTTTTTCAATTGATACAAATATTGAATCCCATTTTTTTTAGGATTCTTTGTGGGAGAGGGAATTAATCGCCATTTCCAGGTTTAAACCCCATTCTTTTTCCAGTTTTTAATTTTAAACTATCACTTATTTCTTGAACTTGAGCAACGGTAATTTCCTCCAAATATTCATAAGGCGGAAGGTATAAATCAAACTGTAAGGCAAATGCAAAAGATAATTGAATGAGCAAACGCATGTAATTTTCATTTAAAATAGCGTGTTCTGGATCTCTAAACAGAGTTCCTAATTGTCCACGCCCCTCTACCATAAAATGATTTTCATGATTCATCATAACGCGCGCAATAAGATTTCCACGATCTTCAAATCTATTTCTCAAATAGGATTCCGCAAGGAAATTATATATATGAATCACGGCAAAATAACCATTATTTTCATTGGATGAAAAATAGTGCGTTCCCCATAATGGACTTGAATCGGGAAGGCGAAAAATATTCGTATGGAGGTGAAAAACGAGCATGTCGCTACCGACAAAAACAATTAGTTCAAACTTGCCTCTGTCTTCGTAACTCAAACGAATACGGTCGTCATTTACGATCTTTTTTAGCTCCTCTAATTCAGAAATAATAATGTTCTTTAAGGTCTCAAAAACTTTTTCAGAATCATCAGCAACATCTTGTTTTAACGCAGATTTCAACGTTAAGAGGTTTAAAATGACACCTCTGTTTTGATCTAAGGAGTTTGGTTCTTGTTGTTCTGTTTTTGTTTTTTTTGCCATTTTAAAAATGAGTTTAATTCAAAAGGTGTGCTTCAATATAGTCAATCAATGAATGGATTACTTTAATATGTATTTCTTGTGCTCGGTCGGCATATTGGCTGTGGGGGGCTCGAATTTCTACATCACATAGCTCGGACATTTTACCTCCATCTTTTCCTGTCAAACCAATAACTTTCATTCCTTTTTCTTTTGCTGCTAGAATTCCGTTTATCACGTTTTCTGAATTTCCGGAGGTTGAAATTGCTAAAAGCACATCGTTTTTATTTCCAACACCATCTATGAACCTTGAAAAAACATGTGAGTAGCCATAATCATTTGACACGCAAGATAAATAACCTGGGTCAGATATTGCCAAAGCGGGAATTGCCTTCCTATTTTCTCTGTATCTTCCGGTAAGCTCTTCGGCAAAATGAATGGAATCACTCATTGACCCGCCGTTTCCACAGCTAATAATTTTACCGCCCTTTTTTAAAGAACTAACCATCATTTTACCGGCTAATTCTATATTTTGAATATTTCCTGAAAGTATAAATTCTCTCAAGATTTTTTCAGCCTCTAAAAAGTGATTTTCAATTCTTGAAGTCGGCATTGGGAAAAAGATAAATTAATGGTGATGGCCATGTTCTCCATGTACATGTCCATGGTCAATTTCATCTGAAGTTGCTTCACGAACATCCAAGACCTCAACATCAAAAAGTAAATCTGTACCAGCTAATGGATGATTAAAATCCATTTTAACGTTGTCTTCGGTGATTTCTAGGATTGTACCTCTCAAATGGTTTCCCTCATTATCAGACATTGGAATTGTTGCTCCAATGAAGAAAAATTCAGTATCAAATTTACCATCTTCGTTGTGAAAAATATTTGCTGGAATCATTGCGATTTGCTCCTCTTGATAAGTGCCATAAGCATTTTCAGCCGATATGGAAAAGGATACTTTGTCCCCCTTTGATTTACCTTCAATTTTCTGTTCAAATTCTGGAATCATAGATTGAACTCCATAGAGGAATACAAGTGGGCTTTCTACAGAAGTTTCCTCAATTTTCTCACCAGTTTGGTGGTTGGATAATTTATAGTTGAGAGAAACAACTGAGTTGTTGGTAATTTGCATAAAATTAATTTTAGAAAACAAAGCTACTCAAAAAACGCTTTGACCACTAAAAATTCCTTGAAAAATGAAAATACTATATTACTTAGATCTTGATGATGATAAACTCCGTTCTACGATTTTTCTGATGCTCATCTTCTGAACATTTTGATTTAACCGTACCTTCACATGGACAGTCAGAAACTAATTTGCCTTCACCATATCCTTTACCGGAAATGCGTTCTGGATTGCTAATTTTTGACTTAATATAGTCTGCTGAAGCTTTTGCGCGATTGTCAGATAGTGTTTGATTTTGTTGAATTGTACCACGACAATCTGTATGTGAACCTAATTCAATTATCATGGTTGGATATTCATTCATTATTTTCACAATTTTATCGAGCTCTACCGCAGCATCTTTACGAATATTGTATTTACTCATGTCAAAATAAATGGGTTTTACATCCACTAACTTTGCTAAATCTAATCCAACCTCAATTTTAGTTAAAGAAACATCTAAATTCTCGTGAACGTTGACTACATCTAGTGTTGAAATAAGTATAGAGAAATCTACGCTTTTTGTTAAAAACCCATCTTTTTTCAATGTAACAGGGTCAGAATATGAACTTTTTGAATAGAAAAATGGAAATAATGAAGAGAAATTGAATTTTGGTTACTGAATTTTAGATCAAAAAAATGAAAGAATAGAACATGAAATATTTTGCAACGGCCTTCGGGTGCAAAGGTATGGAATAAAAATGGGGGGGTTGTAATTCCGGTGTAACTTATGTTACACAAGTCGAGTGCCCGCCTTTGGTTGGGTTTGATAATCAGCAAAATAGGAAAAGAAATCTTCTGACATATTAAATTAAAGGATAGAAGGTTCTTACTAAGAAATCAATAATTAAGCTCTATTTAGCAAGGCATCAGAAAAATGAATTTCCAACAAATGTTTTTACGCATTGATATTTTTTCATTTTGAGCCTTCCTCGCCAACTAGTGAAAAAATCTTCAAGAATTGATGATTAAATAAGTTTCTACTTCTTAAAATTGTCTGCAACAATCAATTCCTTTGTTCCATGTGTCCAAGAATAGAATCCTTCACCTGATTTTACCCCTTTTTTTCCAGCAGTTACCATATTAACCAATAAAGGACAAGGAGCATATTTCGGATTTCCAAAGCCATCCTGTAAAACTTGAAGAATAGCCAAACAAACATCTAATCCGATAAAATCTGCCAGTTGTAAAGGCCCCATCGGATGAGCCATGCCTAATTTCATAACCGTATCAATTTCATAGACTCCAGCCACTCCTTCGTACAAAGAATAAATTGCTTCATTAATCATCGGCATCAGGATGCGATTGGCAACAAATCCAGGATAATCATTTACTTCTACCGGAACTTTATCTAATTTTACGGAAGTCTCCATAATTAGCTTTGTAACCTCATCTGAAGTAGAATAACCGCGAATAATTTCAACCAATTTCATTACTGGAACCGGATTCATGAAGTGCATTCCAATTACTTTATCTGCACGATTTGTAACCGAAGCAATTTTTGTAATCGAAATAGAAGATGTATTTGTGGCTAAAATTACATGTGGCTCAGTCACCTCATCTAATTGCTTAAATATCTTCAGCTTTAAATCAATATTTTCAGTGGCTGCTTCAACCACCAAATCTCTTCCTTTTACTCCTTCCTCAATAGAAGTATAAGTTTTTAAATTACTTAACGTTGTTGCTTTATCCGATTCGCTCAACGAACCTTTGGCTACTTGGCGATCGAGATTTTTTTCAATCGTAACCATTGCTTTTTCAAGTGCCGGAGCAGAAATATCAATCAAATTTACATTATATCCAAATTGAGCAAAAACATGAGCAATCCCATTTCCCATTGTCCCGCTACCGATAACCGCAATATTCTTCATACGTTTTGTTTTTTGCAAACTTACTGATTTTATGCAATTGTTAATCAATACACAAATCAATCTAGTAAAGTTTAAAAAGTTGAGTTGAAAAGTTTATTTTGATTCAGGCAAAAGTTCATAATATCCTTTTGCATAAAAATGAATTTGTTGTAACTCTTCTTTTTTCAGTGGCACGTCGAACGTAAGTATTATTGAGTTTCCTTTGCTTAGTTGCAAATAGTTTGAATCTTCCTTATTAATCTTCTCTAAATCTCTACATTTGTCAGGAAAAATTATCTTGTCATTTATTTTCAAATAAACTTGATCAATGAAAGAAATTTCATCTTTTAATTCTTCTATTTTTAATTCTATTTGATTATTGTGAATTCCATCTTTGGGTATTTCGATTGAATCAAATTTATCTAATTTTTGAGAAACTTGATTTTTTAATACCTCATCTACTAATTGAAAATCCTCATCTATTATAACTGATACAAAGCCGCATTTTGAGTGAATGCTTCTTGTACATCATTAATTGTCATTGTATTATGAACCTTACGTCCATTTAAATTTAAAACATCAAAAGTAGTCCCTATATAAATTTTAAACGTTTGAAAAAGAATACTTAATGCCTCAGCCCCTTCAGAACTTACACGCAATTTCCACGTCCGGCTTCCATCTGTATTAATTGACCAAACTCCGGAATTTTCTGTTGTGATATTCGTAAACTGAGCAACACCTATTCGATATAAAATTCCTTGTTTGTCACGAATGACATCTTCGTCTGCTAATTGTTGACGGTTGATTTTTGGAAATTCAACTTTTGGAACACCATCAGCGGCATTCACCAAATTGATTTGAGCATTTAAGAAATTGGCAAGGAGCATTGCCGATAGAAAATGTAGCAGTTTTTTCATGGTTTAAAGTTTTATAAAACAAATAAAAAACAGATTACATCTTCTAAATTGTTTTTGTAAAAAGACATGGGTCAAGAAAATCCTCAATTGTTTCAATTAAAAAAGTGAATGTTAGTAACAAATTTACATTTCCTTCGTCATTTAATCGTGACAATTGATGAATATAACCAATGTGTAGATGACTTTGCCGATGCTCTTTATCGCTTTGCTAGAAAAAGTATAAATGATTCGGAAATGGCCAAAGATTTTGTGCAAGACGCATTTGAAAAATTATGGGTTAAATTACCAACGGTTCAAACTGGAAAAGGAAAAGCATATCTATTTACAACCATACACAATGCTGCTATCGATTTTCATAGAAAAGAAAAGAAAAAATCTGAACATTTAAAAATCAGTAAAAATTCCATCTACGAAATTCCTTCAATAGATCTTAAGGAGCAAATAAATCAGGCAGTGTCATTATTAACTGAAATTCAACGACATGTAATAATGTTGCGTGATTACGAGGGTTATTCCTATAATGAAATTGGCCAGATTACAAATTTAACTGAACACCAAGTAAAGGTTTACATTTTTAGAGCTCGACAACATTTGAAAGAATACATAGTTTCTGTGGAAAATCTATTATAGTTAAAATTATGATAAATACAACCAACATATCTATTTATTTATCTAGACTTAGCTCGGGAGAATTGACTGATGAAGAATTTGATTCATTGTTGAATTATTTGGATAAACTTGAGGTTGAAGAAGAAAAAAATTCAAATAATGAGCCACCCCTTGACAAAAAATTCAAACAATCTTTAAGAAGGTCAGAGCCTGCTTTTCCGGTTAATTTTCAAATTGTTGATGAAAATTCAGAAGAACTGTTTTTGGTAGCTGCCATTGAAAATCAATTAACAGAAAGTGAAAGAATTTATTTGAACAATAAACGAGCATCTGACCATGGATTTGAAAAGAGGTATCAAGCTTATAAAAAAACCATCTTGCCGGTTGATTCGTTCATCTTTCCCGAGAAAAAAAACCTAAAGAAAAAGTCTCCGTTTAACGTATTGAAACCTATTTATTGGTCATCTGTGGCGGCCTCTTTAATATTTTTTGTTTGGCTCACAAATAAAACAGAAAAACCCATTGTAACTAATTTAGCAGAAAACACCAATAAAACATACCGAACAAGTAAAGAAAAACATGTAAATACAAATGCATCAGTAAAAAATAAAAACATTCAATTTAAAAAAGGATTCATTTCCCATTCAAGTCAATTTTCTACTGTAATTGATACAAATTCAGAGTCTCCTCGTCAGATTATTGTTATAATGACCCAAGAAAATCAATCAAAAAAAGATTCGAATATTGTGGAAAGTATTCAGATTGAAAGGGATATTCAAAATGAAGTGGCAAAAAAAATTAGAAAAAATAATATCCTCCCATCAACAAAGCCTATTGATCTTTCTGACAACAAGAAAATAGAAAGTTTAACCTTGGGCCAATTTATAAATAGAAGGGTGAACAAATGGTTATATAGAAAGCAAAATCCTGACAAGCAAGACAAATATTATGCTTTAACATCAGTATTAAAACGCACTCTGAATATAGATGTCAAACTCAAAAAAACTCCTGGAAAAGAGGAAAAGCTTATGTTAGCTAGCTTATCGATTGGAAAATTTAAATATGAACATAAATAACTGTAACATTACAATTAACAAAACGTCAAATAAGAAAAACACTATGAAAAACGCACTTCTTTATTTATTGATCACCCTTAGTATCAGCGTTAATGCACAAAAGACTGAAAAAAGAATTATTCATATCAGTGGGGATGATACGCTCATAATGGAAATGAATGGAATGACTGGGAATCTAGACTCTTTAATTGAAAAAACCCTAAAATCATTCTATAAAATAGACGGGGAACATAATTTTAATCAAGTTGAATTTTCATTTGACTCACTTTTTACAAAAGAAATGGATATTCGAATGGAAAAGGACGGTACAGCGACAGAAAAGGATTCTGTTAAAATTAAGCTGGGGAAAATGAATATTGTAATAATTGAAGATAAAGAAATAGAGGGAAAACCTAAGAAATATCAGGATCGAAAAATTATTATTGACAAGGATATTCAATTGGAGGATCAAGAAAAAGATTCCAAAAATAACAGTTTAAAAAAATCAGATAATAACGATTTTACTTATTGGGCAGGACTCAGTTATGGCGTAAATGGTATGTTAAATTCAGATGGAAAATTTACAACAGAAAGTGATGCTGATTTCTTACAATTTGATTACGCTAAAAGCTATGAAATTCAATTCAATGTTTTGGAAAAAAGGTTTCCAATTTTAAACGAATACATAGGTATAAGCACTGGTCTTGGATTTAAGTGGAACCGATTTACCTTAGAAAATAACGGAATTCAATTGAACTACAATGACACGCTATTATTTACAAGTTCCATTTTAAATCCATACAAACGCAGCACATTACGAAGCGCTTATATCCAAGCTCCGATTTTATTTGAATTTTCATCAAGTAAAAATCAAGATAAGGCCTGGCATTTATCTGTAGGTGTTGTTGGAGGTCTTAGAATTGGTTCAAGTTGGAGGACAAAAACCGGGAATGACGTTACCAACATCAAGGGTGATTATAATTTCAGACCTTTTACGGCTTCGGCTCTCGCAATGATTGGATATAACGACATTAGTTTATACTTAAATTATGGGCTTTCAGATGTATTTGACAAAAATGCAGCTCCCAAAACAAGAGCAGTTTCTGCTGGTGTTTTCTTGAATTTTTAATATGAATATTTTCTTTGTTTAAATAGATAGAAGGATAAACGACTTTGAAATACTTCTTTTAACCTAGATAAATTTCATCAAGCGCCTCACAAAACAAACTTGTTGCCTCTTTGAGAACTTCCTCAGTGTGAGCAAATGAAACAAACCCAACCTCATATCCACTTGGACCTAGGTAAACTCCTCTATTCAGCAAGGCTGCGTGCAGCTGATTGAACTTTGTCATGTCTGGATTGATCGCGTCTGCGTCCTGAATACGCTTTTTACCTTCAAATGAAAGCCAGAAAATAGATCCAATTTGAACGATTTCGAAATTATATTCCTTTGATTTGGCATGTTCGTTAATTGTATTAACCATTATTCTTGTTCGCGCTTCTTGATTTTCGTAAAATCCAGGTTGATTACAAACTGTCAATTGGGCAATACCTGCCGACATGGCAACTGGATTACCAGACAACGTTCCCGCTTGATAAACAGGTCCATCGGGTGAAACAAAAGACATGATTTCATTCTTTGCTCCATAGGCGCCAACGGGCAATCCTCCACCTATAATTTTTCCATATGTAACAATATCTGGAGTGATTCCATACACCTCGGCTGCTCCACCAAAAGCTACTCTGAAACCAGAAATCACCTCATCAAAAATTAACAAAATCCCTAACTCTGTACACCATACTCTCAAATGAGTCAAGAAAGTCTTGTCTTGAAGAAGTAATCCATTGTTTGCAGGAATGGGTTCAATAATGACACAAGCCAATTCTTCTCGATATTGAACCAAAGTTTCGCGCAATTGAGTCAAATCGTTTAAGGGTAACACCAACGTTTCGTTTGCCAACGCCTCGGGCACGCCAGCACTCGACGAAGTGCCAAGAGTTACTAATCCACTGCCTGCTTTTACCAACAAAGCATCTACGTGTCCATGGTAACACCCTTCAAATTTTAATATTTTTGATTTTCCTGTAACACCTCGAGCCAATCGAATGGCAGACATAACCGCTTCAGTTCCAGAACTAACAAAACGCAATTTATCAATAAATGGAATTCTTCCTAGAATCAGTTCGGCCAATTCATTTTCTAACCTGGTAGGAGCGCCAAAACTGGCTCCATTTGCCATAGTGGCTACCACCTTGTTAAATACATCTGGATTATTATGCCCTAAAATCAACGGGCCCCAACTACAACAAAAGTCGATAAATTGATTGTCGTCTTCATCCCAAATATAGGCGCCATCTCCTTTTTTGATAAAGAGAGGAGTTCCCCCTACTGATTTAAAAGCTCGTACCGGAGAATTTACTCCGCCAGGAAAATAGGTTTTTGATTTAGCAAAAAGTTCTGCTGAAACAGTTCGATTAATTGTAGTCTTGGTGTCCATAATGTGTATCTTTGTACCCGTAGAACAAAGTTAATAATATATTGTGCGCAATGATACCCTTTGAAAATTCTCTTGCTTTTGCTCAAACGATGGACGCAAACGATCCATTGAAGGATTTTAGAAATCAGTTTCATTTTCCAACTTTTCACGAAAAACCGATTCGTTATTTCACCGGAAATTCGTTGGGACTACAACCGAAAAAAGCAGCTCAGTACATCCATGAAGAACTTGAAGCATGGGCAAAATATGGAGTTGAAGGGCATTTTTTAGCCAAACGACCTTGGTATGCATATCATGAAAATCTGACCGAATACACAGCAGAGGTTGTTGGGGCAAAACCAATTGAGGTGGTTGTTACCCATTCACTAACAACCAATTTGCACTTATTAATGGTTTCTTTTTTTAGGCCGAGTGGAAAACGAACTAAAATTTTGTGTGAGGCAAAAGCATTCCCGAGTGATCAATATGCCTTGGAATCTCAAATTAAGTTTCATGGATTATCGATGGAGCATTTGGTGGAAGTTGCTCCAAGAGAAGGCGAACAATTAATTCGCGAGGAAGATATTTTAGATAAAATTCAAGAGTTAGGCGATGAATTAGCCTTGATGATGATTGGTGGTGTAAATTATTATACCGGCCAATTATTTGATATGAAGAAAATTACTGAGGCCGGACATTCAGTTGGTGCAATCGTTGGATTTGATTTAGCACATGCTGCCGGTAATATCAATTTACAGTTGCATGATTGGGGAATTGACTTTGCCGCGTGGTGTGGATACAAATATTTGAATAGTTCACCTGGAGGTGTTTCTGGAATGTTCGTACATGAACGTCATGCTAATAAACCTGAATTGCCACGATTTGCAGGCTGGTGGGGTTATAACAAAGAATCTCGCTTCAAAATGGAACCGGGATTTATTCCAATGCCTGGTGCAGAGGGATGGCAATTGAGTAATGCTCCTGTGTTGGGGATGGCAGCTCATTTAGCATCACTTGAATTATTTCATGAGGCAGGAATGGAGCGCATTGGAAGAAAAAGAGATGTGTTGACAGCATTTTTGGAATTCATTATACATGATGTTTCAGAGCGAAACAAACAACGATGTACTTTTGAAATTATTACTCCATCCGAAATAACCAAGCGTGGAGCACAATTATCAATTCTTGTTCATGGACAAGGAAAATCCTTATTTGACAAATTGAGTGATGAAGGAGTTATAGCTGACTGGCGTGAACCAAATGTCATACGAATTGCACCAGCTCCACTATATAATTCGTTTGAAGATTGTTATTGGTTTGGAAAATTGTTGGAGAAGTCGATTTTGTAGGTTTACTCTACATTGATTTTTTGTGATATTTTTTCAACAAAGCATAAAATCAATTCTATCCGACAAATGAAAATTCGTAGCTTTGCGCCTTAATTTTTGGGAATGCAACAAACAAAAAAAATTCAATCTGCATTGGTGTCTGTTTTTAATAAAGACGGCCTTGAACCAATCGTAAAAGAACTTAACAATCAAGGAGTTACTTTTTATTCAACTGGTGGAACGGAGACATTCTTAAAAGACCTGGGCATTCCGGTAGTTGCGGTAGAAGATGTAACATCCTACCCTTCAATTTTAGGTGGTCGTGTTAAAACTCTACATCCAAAAATTTTTGGTGGAATTTTAAACCGCAGAGACAACGAATCGGATGTTCAACAAATTGAAGAATTTGAAATTCCTGAAATTGATTTAGTTATTGTAGATTTATATCCGTTTGAGGAAACGTTAGCTAGCGGAGGAACACACGAAGAAATCATTGAAAAAATTGACATTGGTGGTATCTCATTAATTCGCGCAGCGGCAAAAAATTACAAAGATGTTGTAATCATTCCGGCTAAAGCCTATTATTCTGATTTTCTGAATATTATAGCCAATCAAAATGGCGCAACAACACTAGAGCAACGAAAAGTATTTGCACGTGAAGCCTTTCACATTTCTTCGCATTACGACTCAAAAATTTTCGATTATTTCAATCAAGGAGAGCAACCCTATTTAAAAGTAAGTGAGAGTAATTCTTCTGTACTTCGCTATGGTGAAAATCCACACCAAAAAGGTATTTACCACGGAGATTTGAATGCTATTTTTGATAAATTAAATGGTAAAGAACTCTCTTACAACAATTTATTGGATGTGGATGCCGCAGTAAATCTTATGCATGATTTTTCATCTGACGAACCTACTTTTGCGATTTTGAAACACAATAATGCCTGTGGAGTAGCAAGTCGAAAATCAATCAGTGAAGCATACAAAGATGCATTAGCCGGCGATCCGGTGAGTGCATTTGGCGGAGTGCTAATTTCAAACACCGAAATAGATATAGAAACGGCAAATTTAATGAATGACTTATTTTTTGAGGTATTGATTGCTCCGTCCTATGCAGACGGTGTAACGGAAATTCTTACAACAAAAAAGAATCGTATTATTTTGAAGCAAAAACCTTTTTCTTGGCCTAAAACCGTTCTTCGATCCGCATTAAACGGAGTCTTGGAAGAAGACCGAAATGATAAAACGGAACAATTAGCTGACTTGATTCCACAAACCAATAACAAACCTACCGATTCAGAAATTGAAGATTTATTATTTGCAAACAAAATTGTTAAACACACAAAATCAAACACGATTGTTTTGGCAAAAAACAAACAGCTTTTAGGTAGTGGAACTGGACAAACCTCACGAGTTGACGCACTAAAACAAGCAATATCCAAAGCAAATTCCTTTGAATTTGACTTAACTGGTGCGGCAATGGCTTCTGATGCCTTTTTCCCATTTCCTGATTGTGTTGAAATAGCTTACAACTCAGGAATAACAGCTGTAATTCAACCTGGAGGCTCTATAAAAGACCAATTATCTATAGATTATTGCAATTCTGTTGGATTAAAAATGGTTTTTACTGGAACGCGTCATTTTAAACATTAACTTTACTCACTATTTTTGAAACTTTTTTTTAGTTTTGAAGTAGATTAAGGTTTTTAAAAAATACTAATATCAAATTGATTAAAAATGGGTTTGTTTAACTTCTTTACACAAGAAATTGCCATCGACCTTGGAACGGCGAATACATTAATTATTTGGAATGACAAGGTTGTGGTTGATGAGCCATCGATTGTAGCTAAGGACATACAAACGGGAAAAGTTGTTGCTATCGGTAAGAAAGCGCAACAAATGCATGGGAAAACGCACCGTTTGATTGAAACTGTAAGACCATTAAAGGATGGTGTGATTGCCGATTTCCAGAGTGCAGAACAGATGATTCGAGGAATGATTAAAATGATCAATCCGGGAAGAAGCCTGTTCAATCCCTCACTTCGAATGGTGATTTGCATCCCTTCAGGTATTACCGAGGTTGAAAAAAGAGCCGTAAGAGATTCAGCTGAACACGCAGGAGCTAAAGAGGTTTACTTAATTCACGAACCTATGGCTGCCGCTATTGGAATTGGAATTGATGTGGAAGAACCAATGGGTAATATGATTATTGATATCGGTGGAGGAACTTCTGAAATTGCAGTTATCGCGTTGGGAGGAATCGTTTGTGATAAATCCATTCGTATTGCGGGTGATGATTTTACTAACGATATTGAAGAATATATGCGTCGCCAACACAACATGTTGGTTGGTGAACGAACTGCTGAACAAATTAAAATTGAAGTTGGAGCAGCCATCCCGGAATTAGACAATCCACCTGAAGATTTTGCGGTTCGTGGTCGTGACCTTGTAACGGGTATCCCAAAAGAAATTATAGTTACTTATTCTGAAGTTGCTTATGCATTAGATAAAACAATCGCAAAAATTGAAGAGGCGATTTTAAGTGCATTAGAGTTAACGCCACCTGAACTTTCAGCTGATATATACAAAACAGGTATTTATTTAGCAGGAGGAGGTTCAATGCTTCGTGGGTTAGATAAGCGAATTTCATTAAAAACAAAATTACCCGTTTGGATCGCAGAAGACCCACTAAGGGCTGTTGCACGTGGAACTAGTATCGCTTTAAAAAATATTAACAAATATCAGTTCCTTATTCGCGATTGATTTGTTTTTTTATGCCCTAGATTAAGCAGAGTTTTTTAACTTTGTTTATGCGGAATTTGATTGCGTTTCTACAACGATTTAGAGTATTTATCTATTTTGCCTTTCTTCAAGTAATTGCGTTAAGCTTTTACTTCAGTTATATTGCCTACCCCAAAGGACAATTCCTTACTTCTACTTGGGCAATTTCAGGAACTTTTTTATCCTGGCAGAATGATTTTACCAAGTTTTTCCATTTAGAAGAAAACAATGCCACACTCCAACAAGAGAATATTCGTCTTCGCAAGAATCAACTTTCTAACTATGTAAAAATATCTTCCCAATTAATCAAGAAACACGATACCATTTACAAACAACACTATGATTTCATTCCTGGCAGCGTAATAAATTCAACCGTAACTAGAAGAAATAATTATTTTACATTAAATATTGGTACTGATCAAGGAGTTGGAGTTGGAATGGGTGTTTTTTCAGACAAAGGAATTGTTGGTGTTGTATATATGACAAGTAAGTACTTTTCCTTGGTGAAATCGGTTTTGTCAGAGAATAGTAATGTGGATGTTGAAATTCAACCAAGTGGATTAAACGGCTTGTTGAAATGGGATGGAAAAGATCCCCAAAGAGGTTCCGTCATTGGTATTTCAAGCGATATAAAATTAGCTAAGAATAGTTTAATATATACGAGAGGGGCATCAGGAATTTTCCCTAAAGGAATCCCAGTTGGGAAAGTAGAAAAACTTATCCCTGTCGAGGGGAAACCAATTTGGAATGTTGTTGTCAAATTCGCACAAGATTATAGAGCCATTCAAAACGTATATGTCATAAAAAATCTTATGCAAGAAGAACAAAAAAAATTAGAGTCAAATATACCAATTGAAGATAAAAAATAATGGAGTTAATAATAGTCCCAGTATTGCGTTTTTTAGGTGTTTTTTTACTTCAGGTATTTGTACTGAATGCGATTGAACCAGGATTCGGTATCCATATTATGGTATATCCTCTTTTTATTGCAATATTGCCCTTTAGCTACAATGTGTTTTCAGTTTTAACACTCTCATTCTTTCTTGGTTTTATCATTGATATTTTTTCTAACACCTTCGGACTTCATGCGTCTGCTGCATTAACAATGGCGCTATTGCGACCAACGTTTTATAAATACTTTTCTCCGCGAGACGGGTACGACAACCTGAAACAACCTACTGTCCTAGACATGGGTTTTCGTTGGCATCTTATGACTTTTGGAACCTTATTACTTGTCCATCATCTTTGGTTTTTTACCCTTGAATCATTTCGTTTTGATGAAACATTTATTGTTTTGAAAAAAACTATTTTAAGTGGAGGCATTACCTTTATTTTATGTTTCATTTTACAATATATTTTCTTTAAAAAGGAGAAAAGCCGATGAATACTGAAAGCAGAAAGTATGTAATCATTGTATTTGTCTTTTTGGTGGGGATCCTTTATGCTATTCGTCTATTTTATATGCAGGTAATTGACGAGTCTTGGGTGTTGAGAGCGCAAGAAATAGCAGAAAAACGAAAAGAAATAACACCTAATCGCGGGGCAATATTTGACCGAAATAACAAGCAAATTGTATCCAATAAGGTTTATTACAACCTAATGTTTGTTGAAGAAAAATTGAAAAATTTTGATACAGTAGCATTTGGCAAAATGTTAGGTTGGACAAAAGAACAAGTTGTGGCGAGATTTAAGGAAATTAAGGAGGGCGAAGGTAGTTACTATAACAAAAGCACTAAGAAACGGACTTCAAATTACATGAAATCTAGGGCATACCCGTTCTTGAAAGAATTAACCCTAGACGAAGTTTTAAAAATTGCTCCATTCCTTGATAATTTTCCCGGATTTTATGAAGAAGCGACCAGCATGCGTAGTTATCCTTATGCAAATGGCGCAAATATTTTAGGGTACTTGGCGGAAGTAACAGGAGAAGAAATTAAAAAAGAGCGTTTTTATAAACCTTCAAACAATATTGGTAGAACAGGACTTGAGAGGTATTATGAAAAGGAACTGAGGGGAATAAAAGGAATAAGATACGTGGTTACTTCGGCAATGAATAATGCCATACAATCTTATGCTGGAGGGAAATACGATACTGTAGCCAAGCCCGGAGCAAATTTAACCTTAGGGTTAGACATTGATCTACAAGCTTATTCCGAAAAATTAATGCAAAATAAAAAAGGGTGTATTGTTGCAATAGAACCTTCAACAGGGGAAATCTTAACATTTGTTTCGGCTCCCTCCTTTGATCCAAATTTATTAATAGGAAAACGCAACATCAGTCAGAACTATCCGAAATTAAATAAAGATCCGAATTTGCCGCTTTATCCTCGCCCATTGGCCTCTGAGTATCCCCCGGGTTCCATATTTAAGTTGGTACAAGGATTAATTGGGATGCAGGAAGGAGTCATAACTGAAAATTCGGGGTTCCCCTGCACCAAAAGTATGGTAGGTTGTCACGGACATGCTATGGCTACAGATATTCCAAAAGCGGTTCAATATTCGTGTAATCCATATTTTTATTACGTGATGAAAAAAATCATCCAACAGGGCAAAAAGAAAAATGCTTTTGCGGATGCAGAGATTGGATTGGCTAAATGGGTAAAATACATGAATAGTTTTGGGCTCGGAGTTAAGCTTGAAACTGATATTACCGGTGTAAAAAAAGGCCTCATACCAGGACCTGCGTTTTACGATAAGTGGTATGGCTATCATAATTGGCAATTCAATAGTATTCGATCTATTTCTATTGGGCAAGGTGAAGTTAAATTAACCCCACTTCAAATGGCAAATATTGCCGTAATTATTGCCAATAGAGGGTGGTATTACACGCCTCATTTTGTGAAGTCTATTTCAGGAAAAGGTCCATTGGATAAATTCAAAACAAAGAATTTTACGATGGTTAACTCTAAATATTACCCGTCTGTAATCGAAGGAATGAGGCGAGTTGTAAATGAACCTGGCGGTACTGCAAATTCTGCTAAATTAACTGATATTATTATAGCGGGGAAAACAGGGACAGTTCAAAATCCACATGGTAAAGATCACTCCGTTTTCATTGCATTTGCTCCATTGGATAATCCTAAAATTGCGATTGCCGTTTTTATTGAAAACTCTGGTTTTGGGGGGACTTGGGCAGCGCCAACAGCTAGTTTAGTAATTGAAAAGTACTTAACTGGAAAAATAACCAACGAAAGTAAAGAGAAGAGAATAATGGAGGCCAAACTTTCTAACATTGAAAACGAGAAAGAATGAGAAATAATAACTCCCTAACTGGCCGTATTGATTGGATTTTGGTGATTTTACTCATGGCGCTGATTATTATGGGAGTTACAACCTTATATTCCGTTGCTTTTAATGAGGAACACCCTATAATTTTTGATGTTTCTCAACTTTATGGCAAGCAATTAATGTGGTTGGGGATAGCTCTTTTTCTAGGCTTTGTTGTTTATCTTATTGATTCAGATATTTATAAAAAGTTTGCGTTACCAATTTACGGATTTGTCTTACTGCTACTTATAATAGTTCTGTTTCTTCCACCAGTTAATGGTGCTAGAGCATGGCTTGGAATAGGACCCTTGGGTATTCAACCTGCTGAATTTGCTAAAATTGCAGCCGCATTAGTTCTTGCAAAATTTATAAGCGAGGCAAATTTAAAAGTTCAAAATAACCGGCTCGTTTTAATGGCATTTTCCATAATTCTGATTCCAATGGTACTAATTCTTTTGCAGCCAGATGCGGGAACTTTTGTTGTGTTTACCTCCTTTCTTTTCGTAATGTATCGCGAAGGAATTACCTTCGATCCGCTTATTCTTAATCTGATTAATTCATTTCCCAATGTTAAGTTTAAACAAACTTGGGTGGGAACTCACTTCATCCCCATTTTATTTGTTGTTGTGATACTTGCTATTTTTACAATCTTGTCATCACGAGTAGCAGTTGCGTTTGTTTTTCTTCCTTCTTTTGAAATATCTGGGTTTATTTTCATAATAATAACTCTTTCTTTCTTGGGATTTATAGGTTTTTTTGTTGTTCAACAGTACAGTTCAAAAAGAGATAGAGGTAATTTAACGAGTGCAATTATTTTAGGATATGTTCTATCACTCACAGTAACGCTTACCGTTCATTTTGGATTCTCAAGTCTTGCACCACATCAAAAAGAAAGAATCGAATTCTTTTTAGGAATGCGCGAAGACCCAGATGGAGAAGACTATAACAGAAATAGAGCAATGGCGGCAGTTGGTTCTGGTGGATTTAACGGTAAAGGGTATAAAAATGCTTCTGTATCGAGTGTTCGTGCAAACCACGTTCCTGAAAGTGAAACCGATTTCATTTTTTGTCCATTTGCAGAGGAATGGGGATTCTTGGGTACACTGGTCCTGATTTCATTATACATTGGCATCTTAATTCGAATTGTTTTTATTGCAGAAAGACAACGTTCAATATTTAACAGAGTTTACGCGTATTGTGTAGCAATGATTATATTTTATCACGTGGCAATTAATATTGGAATGAATATAGGATTTGCCCCAGTAATAGGTATTCCACTGCCATTTTTCAGTTATGGAGGTTCCTCAATACTGTCTTTCACCATTATGATGTTCATATTGTTAAAATTAGACAGTCAAAGAATGGATGTTTTGCGTTAAATTTGTGTGATTAATAACTTAAGTAGTGTCTTTCATGAAAGAAAATAAAGAACCTAAAACTCAGTCAAAAAATAAAAAAGTTGTTTACGTATTTTGGGGGATTTGCCTTATCCCTTTTTTGATTGTATTTTCCTTACTTGCTTTTCAGCCGGAGGATTCTATGCCGCCTGTATCCATGTTAGATAATCCCCCTGAATTACAAGCATCACTGATATTGGCTGATAATGGCGATACGATTGGTCGCTATTTCAAAGTAAACAGATCAAGCACAACTTATGCAAATATTTCTCCCTACATTATAGATGCGCTTATTTCAACAGAGGATGAGCGATTTCTTGAACATTCAGGTGTTGACTTTAAAGCACTTGGAAGAGCCGTGGCAAAGGCAGGAAAAGCAGGAGGGGCGTCTACAATTACGCAACAATTATCAAAGCTAATTTTTACCCTACAACGTCGAGAAAGAGAAGAATTAGCGAAAATGACCGGAAAGAAGGAGGAAATTGATCTTAATGATAATATTTTTAAACGAATTGGTGAAAAAGCAAGGGAAAATATAATTGCGACTCGTCTAGAAAAGCGTTTTACCAAAGAAGAGATTATCACGATGTATTTGAATCAGTTTGATTTCTTGTATAACGCAGTTGGTATTGAAAATGCAGCTAAAATTTATTTCAATAAGTCCGCAAAAAATGTGACTAAAGAGGAGGCAGCAATGTTGGTTGGTATGTGTAAAAACCCTTCTTTGTATAATCCATACACACCTAAAATTAAAAACTATGAGCGATTAATTGCTATGGACAAAGGCATTGACGTTTCTAAAGTTAGTAGAACAGAAATTGAAGCAAAAAGGGCAAAGGATTCTTTACGCGCCGTTGAAAGACGTAATCAAGTGCTAATGCAGTGGCTAAAAAACAGCGAAAAAAATAATGCTGCATTGAAAAATAAATTAACACGAGGAGAGTATGACATGCTTAAATCTAAACCAATAGCATTAGATTACCAAAGAGTAGATCATAAAGATGGCGTTGCTCCTTATTTCAGAGAATCTTTACGAAAAGAATTAACAGAGCTTTTTGCAAAGAAAAATCCAGATGGATCACTCATGTATAAACGTGAAGATGGTTTGCAATATAATATTTATGCAGATGGCTTAAAAGTATACACTACACTTGATTTACGTATGCAAAAACATGCTGAATATGCCGTTGACAGACATTTAAGAACTGAGCTCCAAGGGCTATTCAACAACAATTTCAAAACGCTAAAAAACCCACCATTTTCTAATTCTTTATCTCAAGAAAATATTGATGTGATCATGCAAAATGCTCGCAGATCCACTGACCGTTATCGACAACTAAAAAAAGATGGGGCAAGTGATCAAGAAATACTACAGAACTTCAAAAAACCTGCCCAAATGCGAGTCTTTTCGTATCGCGGAGAGATAGATACAGTTATGACTCCAGACGATTCTATTCGTTATTACAAAAGTTATATTCACGCCGGTTTAATTTCTATTGAACCCCAAACAGGCTTTGTGAAAGCATGGGTTGGCGGCGTTGATATTAAACATTTTGCATACGACCATGTAAGAACTGGAAAAAGGCAAGTTGGTTCTACCATGAAACCCTTTGTTTATTGTACTGCCATGAATATGGGAGTAGCTAAACCATGTTCTCCTGTGAGCGGATCAACTTGCGTTGAAATTTATGACACACTTGGAAACAATACCGGAAGAAAATGGTGTCCAAAAGGAGGTGGATCAGGTACAGTAGGGCAAGGGTTGGTAAGCTCCTCAAATCCAACTACAGCCTATCTAATGGGACAAATGGGAGGGTTTGCAGGCCCTAAAACACTTGCAAAATTCTTGCGCGCCATGGACATTTCACTGCCAAGTGAGTCTATAACTCCGGCCATGTGTCTCGGTTCAGTTGACATCTCTTTATTTGACTTGGTTGGTGCTCAATGTGTTTTTGTAAATCACGGAATTTATATCAAACCCCAAACTATATTGCGTATTGAGGATAGAAATGGCAGGGTCATTTATAGTGCGGATGCAAATCCTAAAGAAGTTTTTGACGAGAGTGCTGCATACGAAACACTTAAGCTTCT
The DNA here is from genome assembly GCA_044237035.1 of Crocinitomicaceae bacterium. Classification (GTDB taxonomy): domain Bacteria; phylum Bacteroidota; class Bacteroidia; order Flavobacteriales_D; family Crocinitomicaceae; genus UBA952. The sequence goes on along the minus strand of JBIIFU010000022.1, from coordinate 14,716 downwards.
AAAAGGTGTTATTGAACGAGGAACAGGAACACGTTTAAGAAGTGGAATGCCATACGGGGGGATTAAATACCCAATTGCAGGAAAAACAGGTACAACTCAAAATAACTCGGATGGATGGTTCATTGGAATGACACCTGAACTAGTAACAGGAGTTTGGGTTGGAGCAGAAGATCGAGGTGTACGTATTGAATACACTGGTTTAGCTCAAGGAGCCACGCTTGCCTTGCCAATTTGGGGATATTATATGAATAAAGTTTATGCCGATCCTAAAATTGGAATTTCCACAGATGATTTTCCCGAACCTCCCAATTATGACAAGGATAGATATGCTTGTAAAGGGGAAGAAAAAGGTGGAAGAGAGTTTAAAAATGAAAACCCATTTGGAATTTAATCATGAATAAAGTAGTAAAAGACGTCGAAGAAGCTCTTATTGGGATTGAAGATGGAATGACATTAATGGTTGGTGGATTTGGGTTATGTGGAATCCCTGAAAATTCAATTGCTCACTTGGTGAAAATGAAGAAAAAAAATCTAACATGTATTTCAAACAATGCAGGTGTCGATGATTTTGGTCTCGGTCTTTTACTTCAAAGTAAGCAAGTTAAAAAAATGATTAGTTCATATGTAGGTGAAAACGATGAATTTGAAAGACAAATGTTATCTGGAGAACTTGAGGTTGATTTAATTCCACAAGGCTCCTTGGCGGAAAGATGTAGAGCGGGAGGGGCAGGAATACCCGCATTTTTTACTCCTGCAGGTTTCGGAACAGAAGTAGCAGATGGAAAAGAGGTAAGAATATTCAATGGAAAACCACATATTTTGGAATCGGCATTAACCGCTGATTTTGCTATCGTTAAAGCATGGAAAGGAGATACTGAAGGAAATTTAATTTATAAAGCTACAGCTCGAAACTTTAATCCAATGATGGCAATGGCTGGAAAAATAACGATAGCAGAAGTAGAAGAATTAGTCCCAGCAGGCGAATTAGATCCTAATCAAATTCATACTCCAGGTATTTTTGTTCAACGCATTTTCAAAGGGGATAAATTTGAAAAGAGAATCGAACAACGAACGGTTCGGAAACTTTAATCAATAGTATTTTCAGAAAAAAAATTACCGACTAAATTTTCATTGGTTTAAAATAAACTTATACCCAATTCCCTTTATTGTTTTTATATATTGGTCTCCAATCTTTTCTCTCAATTTTCGAATGTGAACATCAATAGTTCTGTCTCCAACAATAATATCCGTACCCCATACTTTTTCTAGGATAATATCCCTTTTGAAAACATAATCTGGTTTACTGGCAAGTAATGCCAATAATTCAAATTCTTTTCTTGGCAATCGAATTTCTTGTCCATCTTTTTCGATAATATATTTTTCGCGGTTAATTTCAAAGCCTTTTGTAATGGGCTCAATTTCAACTTGCTCTTCCTTTCTACGCAGTAATGCATGTACCCTGCTCATTAGTACTTTTGGTTTTATTGGCTTAGTTACATAATCGTCCGCACCAGCATCAAGTCCTGCTATTTGACTATAATCCTCGGATCTGGCAGTCAATAAACAAATTAAAATTGAACGATTATCTGGATTAGATTTCAATACTTCACAAACTTCAATACCGTCCATACCCGGCATCATGACATCAAGCAATATCAAATCTGGTTTTCGCTCTTTAACATGATGCAATGCTTCATCCCCACGAGATGCCTCAATAACTTCAAATCCTTCTTTTTTAAGATTATAGGACAAAATTTGTCGAATATCATCTTCATCATCAACTATTAAAATTATTGGCATTTTTTTTATAAAATTACGGAAGAAATTTATTCGTCTGTTGCATTTTTAATAATATTTAATGTTTTCTTAAAGTAGAAATAACAATGTAAATTTATACTTGATATACAGGAGCTTGAATAATTTTATTAATTATTATTTTCAATTCCTATATTATTTTAGTTGCAAATTAATAAAAAATGCTTATTTTTGTAAAGTAGTAGTAGGTTAGGTTGATTGTCAAGAGCTCTTTTCGAAAGAAAAGGGCTCTTGATTTTTAAAGGAAAATTGATTTACTTCGCAGTTATTACTTATTCTATGAAACCATCTATTTTACTAGTTGAAGACGATTATAATTTGGGATTTATTCTCAGTGATGAGCTTCAATCCTTGGGTTATGAGATAAAACTCTGTCTTGATGGCATAGAAGCAATACAAGAATTTCATACCAAGAACTATCATTTATGCATACTTGACGTCATGATGCCTCGTAAAGATGGATTCACACTTGCTAAAGAAATAAGAGCCACAAACCCTGATGTGCCAATTCTTTTCTTGACAGCAAAATCCATGACAGAGGATCGGGTAGAAGGATTCAAGGTAGGTGGTGATGATTACCTTACCAAACCTTTTAGTTCAGAAGAACTGCAATTGCGCATTAAAGCTCTTTTAAAAAGGGTGAATATAAAAATGGAGGAAGAAGAAGAAAAGGTATTTAAAATTGGAAAATATTGTTTTGATTCAGAAAACTATTTACTCACAGCAGATAATTTTCAAAAAACATTGACTAAAAAGGAAGCACAAATTCTAAAAATTCTCATTAAATATAAAAATCAGGTAACGCCTCGAGATATTATACTAAATGCTGTTTGGGGTCAGGACGACTATTTTGTAGGACGCAGTATGGACGTATTCATAACAAAAATAAGAAAATACTTGAAAGAAGACCCCTGTTTACACATCAGCAACATTCATGGGATTGGCTTTAAATTTGAGGAAAAGCTATAATCAATGACAACGATTCTACATCTTGAAACCGCCACAAAAACTTGTTCAGTCGCGATTTCAGTCAATGCAAAATTAATTGATGTGATTGAAATTCATGGAGACCAATACATTCACGGCGAAAAACTTACCCTATTCATTCAAGAAATTCTTACAAAAAACTCAATTACCTTTGATAACCTTTCTGCAGTTTCAATTTCTTCAGGACCGGGTTCTTATACAGGTTTGCGCATTGGTGTAGCCACTGCAAAAGGCATTTGTTTTGCCAAAAACATCCCATTAATTGAAATAGATACACTACAAGCTTTTGAAAATTGTGCTAGAAAATCATTCCCCTCTGAAACAATTTGTGTAATGTTGGATGCTCGACGGATGGAAGTTTATTCTAGCATTTTTGACGCTTCAAGAAAAACTGTAAAATCAATTTCAGCAGATATTTTAGACGATAAGACCTATCGTGAATTTGAACCGTTTGTTTGTGTAGGAAATGGCTCTACAAAATGTAAAGAAATTTGGTCCGAACGAAATATTCATTTTAATGATACCGTGCAGCTTTCAGCATCTGGACAAGTTGAACTAGCATTTAATAAATATGTAAATAAACAATTTGCCGATCTTGCATATTTTGAACCTAACTACCTAAAAGAATTTTATTCGGGAAAATAATTCTGATTTAGTTACTTATAATTTTCACCTCCACCCTTCTGTTGGCAATTTCCTCTGAGCTTGATTTTTCTGGGATGGTATATAACGGTTGGCTTACCCCAAAACCAATATAGGAAATTCGCTCGGCTTGAATACCGTTGTTAAGTAAATATTCATAAACGCGATATGCTCTAGCCGTTGATAAATCAGCAAAATCAGCAGAGGCACAGCATATATGACCTTGAACTTGGATTACTAATTTTTGGTTTGATTTCATCACTTTTAATAATTCCTCTAAAGTTGGTACTGCCTCAGGCAATAAAATATCTAGTCCAGGTTGAAAATTCAATGCCTTTAATTTTACCTTATCACCAATCTTAGCTTGAACAATTTGATCTCCTATCCCCTTTTCAGATTTAGGTTCAGTCGTTTTTTTAGAGTTGTTTACTTGTGATTGATTTGTACTAAAATAGATTACAACTTTGCGATTTTCTGAATGAATGGAAGATGTTAATTTTTCTTCCCCAAGTGCAAAAATTTGGGGTATCGAACTTGCATTTATCCTCAAATAATTCAATGTTGCATTAATTCTTTTTTGGGCTAACTGAATGTTATAATCATTATTGCCTCTAGTATCGGTATATCCATAAATGGATGTAATTGTTTTATCTGAAAGTGCTTTTAGTTCAGCTTTAGATTGATTCAAAACTTTATAGCTATCAAAGCCAAAATATATGCTTAGGCTATCCTGAGCGCTGGCAAATAAGCAAGCTGAAAAAAATACTGTGGTTATAATTTGTTTCATAATTCATGTGAACTCATTTTGCAATTTAAGGTTACACTTTAAATTAATACAAAAGGAAAAGTTTCTATCTACATGAATCTATTTGCTAATTGAACTGAAAGTAAAAGTTAAGTTCAAAACAGCCGATTTAACAAAATTATTTTACCACCACCTGTTTGATTTTAGTTTTACCATTTAAATCTTTTGACCATCTTAATTTGACTTACAAAGACTGAAGTAATCGATAAATATTATGTCTATCTATTTTGCTATTTTAAGCACGTATAAACAAAAGCTGGAGGAATATTTAAAGCTGTAAAACCGATTTTTACTTCCTGAAATAAGGACTTTAACGCCTTTTTTGATTGTAGGGAATATTGAAATTGAATAAATTTACCTTCTTCATTAAGCGACTCGTATATTTTGTTAAGAAGTAAAGAACGTAAGTCCTCATCGAAATTTGCAAGCGGAAGAGAAGAAATAACAATATCAGCATTCTCAAAATTAAATTCTTTTAGGTATTTTAAAATTTGTTCTGCTGAATCGTGAATAATTACTACGTTTGGTTGATTAAATTCTTCATTTAGTTGAAGGTAAAACTCTTCATTCAACTCAAAGACTAGAAGAAAAACATTTTCAGGTAGGTTTTTGGCTATTCTTCGTGTAAACACGCCTGTTCCAGGGCCCAATTCAATAATTACTTTGATTTTAGAATAATCTATGCTATCCAACATTTTGGACGCTAAATAACGTGAGCTTGGAGTTAAGGAACCAACAGTTTTATTCTCTCGAATAAATTCTTTTAGAAAAGATCTTTTTGACATAGGTTACTGGTCAACGTAGGTAAATTTGTTATTGTGTATAATCCCATGCACTTTTCCCGTAAACTGCTTTTCAAAAAATGGTGAATTTTGAGATTTTGAAAGATTTGTTTCTTTAGTAAAAACCCAGGATGTTGATGTGTCAAAAAGTGTTGCGTCTACAGCGAAATTCACTTCAATGGGTGAAAGTTCAAGGCCAATTACATGACGAGCTTTGATTGATAAAGAATTTACGAATTCCTGAATATTTTCTCCAAATGATGAATTTATTGCGGAAAAAACCGTTTGAAGTGAAATAGTCCCGAAACCGGCATGATCAAACTCTAAATCTTTTTCTTCAACATCCAATGGACGATGATCCGAAACAACAGTGTCAATTACACCTGCTAGAACTCCTTCAATTAATGCCAAACGATCATTTTCTGTACGTAGCACGGGCAATACTTTGTAATTTGTATCAAATTCAAGTAATTCCAATTCGTTGAAAAGTAAATTCATTATGTGAACATCAGCGGAAATATCAAGACCCTTTGCCTTTGCTTTTTTAACAATTTCAACCCCTTCAGCCGTTGAAAGACCTGAAACATGTAATCTACCTCCAGTATATTCCAATAAACGAATATTTCTTTCCAATTGTATGATTTCAGAAATAGAAGGGTCAGCCTTTAAGCCTGTTTTTGTACTTGCAATTCCTTCATTAACCATCCCATTTGAAGCAAGTGACTCATCCCTAGAAAAGGTAATTATTTTTCCTCCAAAGTTTTTTGAATACAATAATGCGCGATATAGAATTCCTCCATTCAATGATTTTTGATCATCAGAAAACACTTTGGCTCCAGCTTGAAACATATCGTACATTTCAGCCAGATTTTGTCCTTCTCTTTTTTCAGTAACGCATCCTATTGGATGAAGTTGTGTGGTGTGAAATTCTGAATTCTTAATCAAGTAATCTATTTGTGATTTACCATCAACGACCGGATGCGTATTTGGAGTAACAAACACATGCGTATATCCACCAGCAGCAGCTGCATTTAGTCCAGATTCAATTGTCTCTTTTTGTTCAAACCCTGGATCACAAAAATCTGCTTTTAGGTCAACCCATCCCTGAGATATTTGCAACCCATTATGTTGAATAATTTGCGCGTCTGCATCTGAAATAGAATCTTCAATTTTCAGATAAACACCATCCTCGATTAAAATATCTTTCGTTTTGCCAAAGAAAGAAGATGATGCATCTGAAATTAGTACCGATTTTAAAAGAATTTTCATTCAGTATTGAGTTTTTACAATATTACTTCCAAAATTTTAAAACTGCCCACTCTGACACTAGAAAAAGTAGAGCAATTATCAACATCCACCTCCAATATTCAATGGGTTTATCTAATTCTATTTTCACCAAACTTTGTCCCTCATTAATTTTCTTAAATGAAACTTGCTTAATCCCTTTGTCTTTCAGTCCGTCAACAATTTCTTTTTCTGAAGCGTAAACAACTTCAGACTCCTCCCTCGAATAATTCAGGGAAACCGCACCAATTTTGTCACCGTCAACAATATCAAAGGTTCCTGATTTTAGCATTTCAACGGCTTCACTTCCTCGCAAAATAAAGTAGGTCATCATTCCTGATTGTTCAGTTTTCGGAATAAAATCAATTTCTTTGTTTTTCAAATGAACCGGTGTTTCTCCATTTGTTTTTTTGTTTAATGGAAAACTTGATTCTTTTCCGATAGTCAAGTAAATAGGTGTTTTACGCTGACTCATCTCAGCCATTCTCAATAAAATTGAAGGAAATAAAGCGTCTGACGTAAACGTGCTAAATGAACTTGCCAGTGAACTTGTAAATAAAAATACGGAGCTTCCGCTGCTTGACCGTAAGAAGAGAGGAAGTCCATTTTGGAGATTAATTAAGTCATAAGATCTAGAGGAAGAACCGCGTTGGGTTTGATAAAGCTGAGATACGGCAGGTAAAGTGATGTTCGTGCTTTTTTTCTCAAACATTCCACTAAAAAAAGGATCGTCAAAAGCAAGTGTTTTGATTTTTGTGCCAGATGCAACCGTTCCACCAAAGGAAGGCAATTGCGCCTGATTGAGAAAAGAATTCCAAGATCCTTTGTCTATTGCTGCTCCTGGAAATAGACCTAGCGCCCCTCCTCCTTGAATAAATTCTAACAGCATGGAACCGTGTCCAGATGAAATTTCATTAACTCCATTTAAAACAACCAGGTCAGTTTGATTAAGTTGATCTTTAGAAAAAGAACCCAATTCAACCACATTTAATTTATAGTACTTTTCAAGACTATACACCTTACTCATGGCGTCTGTTGCATCAGGACCATTGATGACAAGCACGTTTGTATGGTCGTCTAAAAAGTAAGAAAAATGAAAATCATCATCCCAAAAAAGTTGTTTGTCATTTACTGCGATTTTTCCCACTTTATAGCCGGGGGAATTATCTGTAAAATTAATAGTGGTAGTAGTCTTTTTGTTGGCAGGTAAATCGATTACAAAGTCTCGTTTAATAGAATTAATCGAACAAGAAACATCAATATTAGTTAAAACCGCATCTCCGTGATTTACTAGACGAATATTCAATTCAGAGTTTTCGCCTAATTTCCGTACTGGAGAGCTAAACCAAACTGAATCAATAGTAATATTTGAGGCTTGTTGAGGTTTCAGTTGAATAGGATAATAATAACCCAACTCGTCTTTAGTCAATTGATCAAAACGCGTTTGATTTTTTTGAAAATCAGAGAATAATACAAATTGTTTAGCGCCAAGTTTTTTCTGCCGTGTTTCCTCGTTTTTAACAATGTTTTTTTCCCATTCGATTACTTCATCTATTGATTTGCGCATGGAAGTAGGTTTAATCTTATCCAACATTTCAAGGGCTTCAACTTTAGAAATCAATCTGCTTTCAATGCCGTTCATCAAGTTTGTATGCAATAGAATTCGTGTTTCAAGGGGAGCTTCGTTAAGTATTTTACGAGCCTTTTCACGCGCTTCAGACAACAATTCACCTTCAGTTCCTTTGGCAGACATAGAAAATGAATTATCAATATAAATAGCTAAAAACGGTTTCCCCATTTCGTTCAATGATTCATCTACAGGCTTATAAGGTTGGGCAAATGCTAGAACTAAAAAAACAATTGCAAGCATTCTCAAAGCAAGTATAATCCAATGTTTTAACTTGCGAACAGATTTCTGTTGCTGATCGAGGTACTGTAAAAACTTGAGGGATGAAAAATAGAGCGTTTTATACCTGCGAAAATGAAATAAATGAATAATTATCGGAATAGCAAGTGCCGTTAAACCCCATAAAAACTCCGGATAAACAAATTTCATAGGTCAAAGGTACAAAAAATGCATGCAGAAATTGTAGTTGGAAAAAGCTGTGTTGAAAATCTAAATTACTGTACTTTTGTTTGGGTTTAATCTATTTTAAATGTCGCTTAAGTATAATAAATTATTAGTTTTCAATTATTTATATTTGATTTTACTATCGTTATTGGCGGCAGGTATTTACTTAGTATATAGAGATTCTTCAATTCTTATTAATCAATTTTTTTTATCTCTAGAGCTTGAAAATATATTTGCAAGAAAACAAATTCAAGAACTGCTTCCCTTACCACATTGGGTTATTTATTCCTTACCCGGCGCAATTTGGGTTTATATCACTACCATTCTTGCTGTAAAATTTGAAAAAACCGAACGTAAATATACAATCGCAAATTATCCAATACTCTTCTCAGTTGGGCTTGAACTTTTTCAGCTTTTTCATTTTACTGACGGCACTTTTGATTGGGTTGATTTAATTTTAATTCTGATAGCTGGTTATTTTGCCAAACGCTCAAACCTAGAAGAATTTCCACTAAACAAATACCCGAGATTTCTAAACCTTGCACTTATTTCAGCTTTTTTGGTGTTGTTTCTTAGTGATGTACATCATTAAATTTGAATTATTCAAACATTTTAAAGCAAAAAGGAGTAAAAAAGTATTGTCCAAAATTTGTTAGATTTTAAATATTCTGTATCTTTGCAGCCCTTTAACAGTTGTTTGACAACTCTGTGAAAGTTTAAAGATTTGAAATTTATGAGGTCTAACGAGACTTCCAAATTAATTTGATATAATTGCGGATGTGGTGATCCCGATAGCTATCGGGATGGTAGACACGTAGGAAAGTCTAACGAGACTTCCAAATGAATTTGATATAAAAGCGGATGTGGTGATCCCGATAGCTATCGGGATGGCAGACACGCTCAGAAGTCTAACGTGACTTTGAATAAATTTGATATAATTGCGGATGTGGTGATCCCGATAGCTATCGGGATGGTAAACACGCAGGAAAGTCTAACGAGACTTCCAAATGAATTTGATATAAAAGCGGATGTGGTGAAATTGGTAGACACGCTAGACTTAGGATCTAGTGCCGAGAGGTGTGCGGGTTCGAGTCCCTCCATCCGCACTAAATGGTCTCTCTCGAGGCCATTTTTTGTTTAAAAACTTAATGAAATAAAATGAACGTTATTCGCGAGGATTTGAATGCATTGAATGCACGATTAAAAGTTAAAGTATCTCCTGAAGATTATCAACCCAAAGTTTCCGAAACATTATCTAAGTATAGAAAAACTGCTAATATTCCAGGTTTTAGACCGGGTCATGCTCCAATGGGAATGATTCAAAAACAATATGGTAAATCTGTATTGTTTGATGAGGTTTCCAAAATGGTAACTGACGCCATCAATAATTATATTTATGAAGAAAAATTGAACTTGTTGGGTAACCCAATACCTGTTGAAGAAAATGGATTCAATGGAGATTTTTCTAACCCTACTGACTTTGAATTTATTTATGAAATTGGTTTTCCACCTTCCATTGAAGTGGCAATAAATAAAAAAGATTCATTTGATTTTGAAAAAGTAGATGTAAACCAAGAATTAATCAACAAACAGGCTGAAGACATTCGCAGACGTTACGGCAAACTAGTAAGTACTGATGAAGTACAAGAGAAAGATCTTATATTAGGCAGATTTGTTGAGTTAAATGATGATAAATCAGTGAAGGAAGGAGGAATAGATCATACCTCATCCATATCATTAGAATTTTTAGACTCAGATGACGTGCGTAAACTATTTGTTGGAAAAAAAGTTGGTGATTCGATTGAATTAAATCCAGATGACGTTTCTAAAGGTCCGAAAGACAAGGCTGCGATGTTAGGTGTTAAAGAAGACGCTTTGGAAAACGTGAGTTCATTGTTTTCATACACAATTAACGAAGTCAAAGCGATGGAATTAGCAGAGTTAAATTCAGATTTATTCTTGAAATTATATCCAGATGCTACGGTAACTAACGAAGAAGAATTTGTTGCTCGAATCAAGTCAGATTTGGAAAAAATGTTTGAACAAGATTCAGATAAAAAGTTGTATCGAACCATTTACGATTCGTTGATGGAAAAAGTAAACGCTGACTTTCCAGATGATTTTCTTAAAAGATGGATTAAGCAAGTCAATGATAAGCCTGTTACTGACGAACAAATTGAAGCAGAGTACGAAGGCTACAGAAATATGCTCAAGTGGCAATTGATTGAAAAAACATTGTTTGATAAACACAATTTAGTAATTGACCAAACTGAGTTAGTTAATTTCACAAAACATTTGTTGCGAACAAACTATGCAAACTACGGAATTTTTGAAGTTGATGAAGAGGAATTAATGCAAAGTGCTATGAAATTTCTTCAAGACAAAAAACAAACAGATTCAATTATTAGTCGCCTAGCTGAGGATAAACTCATAAATTTATTCAAAACAGAAGCTACTCTGAAAGAAAAACTAGTTTCTTACGAAGAGTTTATTGGCAAATAAGAAAAAATAAAATATCCCTAAGCCGAAAAGTACTTTCGGCTTTTTTTTTGTAAAAAAAATTATCTTTACTTAAAATTATATGTATGAACAATTTTTTTCTAACTCTTGCCTTCTTTCTATTTATTGGAAACTCTTTTGCCGGTAACGTGTGCATTATACCCGCAGACACCTCTAAAGGCATTATTAATAAGGCTTTATCAACAAAACTCTTAAATGACGGAATTGAACTTTATTCCATGGGTCAGAATAAAGAGGCGCTAGGAAAATTTAAAGATGCAGCCACAAAAGACCCAAGTAATTGGAAAGCAATGTTTTATATTAGTTTGGCGAATTATGACTTAAATTTTTATTCATTGTCTCTTTCTCAAGCTAAATCTGCATTAAAATTATCGGAAGGTAAACCAAGTCCTGATTTTTATGAACACTACGCCAAAGTAAATCACGCAATGGGCAATTTGGATACGGCATTACGATATTACAAAATTGCTGATACTGAGCTGGCTGGCTCACTTAAAAAAGCTTTTCAAATTCCTGTTAGAATTCAACAAGTAGAATTTGCCATGAAAGAAAAAGCGGCGAATAAGCCTGTCAAAAAATCTATACTTAGTAGAAATATCAATAGCAATTATGCAGAATATGGACCAATTTTAGCAGACAGTGGGCGTGTGCTTTATTTTACTGCGCGTAAATCTGATACGAAAGGGCGCACAATGAATTCAGATGATCAAGATTATTTTGAAGATATATACATGTCACTTTGGAACACTGAAATCAATGATTGGGATAGCGTCACGAATGCTTTGAAATGGAATACGAAGGGATTTGATGCATTAACCTATGTTTCAGGGGATGGAAAGTATGCTTTAATGACTATCAACAATGAAGCTTTAGAGGAGTCAACAACCTCAAGTTCTGATATTTTCGAATTATCCCTGAGTACCTCAACTGGAAAATGGGGTTCGCCAAAAGCCATTGATAATAAGTCTATTAATTCTTCCTACTATGACGGCTCTGCAACAATGACGGCAGATAGAAAAACCATGTACTTTGTTTCGGATCGGAAGGGAGATAAAAAATCTACGGATATTTATCGTGTTCAAAAAGAAGGAAGTACTTGGGGGAAAGCAGAAGCATTACCTGACTATATCAACACAATAGGAAGAGAAACAACACCGTATATTACGCCAGATGGTAAATTTTTGTTCTTCAGTTCAGATGGATTACCAGGAATGGGTGGGCTGGATATTTATGTTTCTGAACTAAAAGGTGGTGTTTTTGGACAACCAATAAATTTAGGTTCTTTGGTAAACTCTTTTACGGATGACACGCATTTTTCTTATTATCCAGAATTTAAAAAAGGATTTGTTGCATCTATTACTACCTCTGGTGAAAAAGCCAATTATGATTTATACGAAATTGATCTAGGCGAATTTTCATTGCCAATCAAGTAACTCTGAATGAATAAAACATTCTTTTTTACACTTTTTAAAGAAGGAATAGGCTATGAAAGCGGCCTTTTTAGAACTGTAATTGATTTATTTAAAAATCCTCAAAAAGTGGTTGAAGCGTCCATTAATAATGATTTAACCTATGTTAATCCGGTTAAATTTATGGTAAATATTTGTAGCTATTTTATAGTTGTGAATGGATTTATTATCGATTGGGAAAAAGTTTCACTTGGACATGTAAGTAGAATTAATTATTTAATCACTGGCAATACTATTCCTGGACCAGCGGAATTGACTTTTGCTCAAATGATGGCTTTTTTCTTTTCCACAGGTTTTATTCCAGTTTTGATCTTTACGACAATTGTACAATTAAATTTTATATCCAAAAAATCAATAGAATCATCCTATTCATTTGATTATCATAAAGATGTCATTTTTTATTATAATGGACTAAATGTCTTATTATATTTCTTTTTTTCGATTGCTGCTGCTTTTTTACAAACGGATATATTCTTAATACTTTACAGCCTTTATTTTTTATTAGTCATTGTCGGATTTAGTAAGGTAATTGAACTTAAACCAATTGAAACTTACTTCCAATCAGAAAAAAATCAATTGTCTCAATTATATAAAAAAACCAGAAATAAAACCTACACAATATTAATTCTTGGCTCAATCATTATTATGACATTGATAGAATATCTAGATAATCTGTATTTTGGGAATGTTCTTTTTAAAAACCTTTAGAATTAAAGCTAATTGACGCATAATTCTTAATTGAAAAAGTTTACCTCTGAGCTAGTTAATAAGGAAAAACGAAATAGCGGATTTACCCATAGTTATCAAGGCAATTAAATAAATAGTTTATTTTCAATAACGACAATATCAATATAACAAAAAACCCCTTATTTTCAGGGGTTTTGAGTCGTTTAAAAATCCTTTAGTATTAGTGCTTTATTAATTTCCTCCAAACAATTGAATTCGAATTCATTAATTTCATCTCATAGACTCCGGTTACCAATTTTGAAACATCAATAGTCATAGAGTTTGCTGAAACAGAATTTGAATAAACTAATTTACCATTGGAATCGTAAAGATAAATTTGCTCGAAAATCTCATTAGACTCAATCGTAACTGCCTCAGAACCTGGATTCGGATATACTTTCACATTCCAATCGCTTATCTGTTCTAACGAAGCACATGGATCACTTGTTATTTGAATAGCGTCACTTGCAGAACAACCACTTGAGTTTGTTACGTTAACCGTGTAGGTGCCACCTGTTGTAATTGTTATTGACTGAGATTGATCGCCAGTACTCCAAGTAAACTGATTATTCGTCCCAGTAACGGTTGCTAATAATGTATAAGGGAAATCAGCGGCACAAAGTGTAGTATCACTCCCTAAACTTACCGTTGGGTTTGGATTAACCGTAACAATACCAGCGGCTGTAACCGGTGTGCAACCTGCTGCAGTATATGTAAGAGAATAAGTTGTGGTTACAGATGGGGTTACTGTTATTTGTTGTGTTGTTGCCCCTGTGCTCCACGAATAAGTTCCACCTGTTACGCTTGGTGTAGCTATCAATGTCGTTGGGGTGCCCGCACAAACTGTAGCATTATTTACTGTTACCGTCGGTGTTGGATTTACAACTACTTGAACTGTCACCGGAGCAGCATTACAACCATTCAAGGAATAATTAACTGTATAATTAGTAGTAGCAGTTGGAGAAACGCTAATTGAGCTTCCAGTTGCGCCAGTTGACCATGTAAATACTCCACCAGGTTGACTGGCAGTAGCTGACAAGGTCGCTGATCCTCCTGAACAAATTGTGGCACTTGTTGCTGTAACAACAGGTAGCGGAGTAACAGTAACAATTGCTGCCTGAGTGGCGCTACATCCATTCACTGTGTAGGTCACTGTGTATGTTGTTGTTGCCGTTGGAGTTACAGTAATACTAGGGCCTGATCCACCAGTAGACCAAATATAGGTTCCACCTGATGGTGTTCCAGCTGCTTGAAGTGTAGCCGTACTTCCTGAACATATTGTTTGACTTGGAACAGAAACAGTTGGATTTGGATTAACCGTAACAATTCCAGCTGCCGTTGCGGGTGAGCAACCTGCTGCAGTATATGTAAGAGAATAAGTAGTCGTTACTGTTGGTGTTACTGTTATTTGTTGTGTTGTTGCCCCTGTGCTCCACGAATAAGTTCCACCTGTTACGCTTGGTGTAGCTATCAATGTCGTTGGGGTGCTCGCACAAACTGTAGCATTATTTACTGTTACCGTCGGTGTTGGATTTACAACTACTTGAACTGTCACCGGAGCAGCATTACAACCATTCAAGGAATAATTAACTGTATAATTAGTAGTAGCAGTTGG
>JBIIFU010000021.1:0-41227 GCA_044237035.1 Crocinitomicaceae bacterium | reverse complement strand
GAATGGCTTTTTGTCATGCTGGCGGTCATGTAATGAGTAGAAAATTAAATCCAGGAGAGGTTTTGCGTGTCGATACGGGCTGTATCGTTGCTTACACACAAGATGTAGATTACGATATTCAATTTATTGGTGGTATTAAAAATACACTTTTTGGTGGTGAAGGAGTTTTCTTTGCTACCCTTAAAGGTCCAGGCGAAGTTTGGTTACAAACATTACCAATTTCTCGTTTGGCTTCTCGTATATTGGCTTATGGAACCACTCAACGCAAAGAAGAAGGTGGTGTTTTAGGTGGTTTAGGGAATCTATTAGACGGAGATGGGCATTAGAATCCTGTATGCATGAAAAGAATTTATGTGATTTTATTTCTATTACTTTTTTCACAATATTGTAATGCACAATTGTTAGACAATAATTTTCATGTTTATGGCCATTTTGGTGCTGGTGGAATAGGGGGTACGGAATACACTGCTAATCAGGGAGCTGGTTACTCAATTACTGGATTGAAGGCAGAAATTCTTTTCAAAAAAGGGTGGGGTTTAAACTATAATTTTGACTATCAAATGAGAAAAGATAGCATCACCCAATTTCATTCTACTATGGGTGTTGTTGGCGCGCCATTATTGATGGGGTTTGGCGTTTATAAAGGATTTGATGGTGACACAACAACAAAAGGGGTGGGAACATTTTTACTCGGATTAGCCTTACTTGCCTTGCCTGATGGAATAAGCGTGCATTACAATGTGGCGCCAGGTTGGGATGTTTCGCCATACGCTAACATTTTGGGTCTTGACTTTATTAAAGATAAAAAGAATGATGAGCTATTTATTAAATATGCTTGCTCATTCGGTTTTAAAGGAACATATATTCTCAAAGACCGCCTTACTTTTACAGCTTATGCTGAAACTAGGCAGGCAGCTAGTTTTGGTTGGGGATTTGGTGGTGGTATGGGAATTGGGGTTGTATTGGGGAAGAGATAGTTTTTATTTAAAGTATTTAAAAAACTGAAAATTAATTATTTAGCTTGTTGATGTTGCTATCATTTCTTTCAGAAATTTATTATTTTTGTAAACTTAATTAAACAAAATATGAAAACAAAATTATTTTTAATTCTGACAGTTTTTTCTGTCTTTAGTTATTTCAAAATAGTTGCACAAGGGGCAGACTGTTCTACCGCATTGCCTGTTACACCTGGATCATTTACCGCAACAACCTTGACAGGTGTAGCTTCACAGCCAGATGCAACTGCTGCTGGATGGTACAGCTTTACCCCATCAAATTCTGGTATAATGAATATTTCTTCCTGTGGAGGAGGAGCTGATACAAGGTTGTGGATATGGACAGGGAATTGTTCCTCTCTTACACCAGTTGCAAATAATGATGATTTTGCTGGATGTATTTCAACAGGTACGGCAGCTTATGCATCTCGTATCGACAATGTGATATTACTCGCTGGAAATACGTATTATTTTGAATGGGATGATGTTTGGGATCCAAATGGATTTTCTTGGAGTTATACGTTTAGCCCTCTTCCAAATAATAATGATTCTGAAATCAATTATTTAACAAATAGATACACTCGAATTCCAATTACACAAGCTTCAAATGGTATTACTTTGGGTGGAACTTTAAAGAACCTTAGTGGAAATTCATTGACGAATGTTGTTTTATCAGCTGAAATTTATGAATTACCAAATACTACAACTCCCATAACTACCTACTCATCACCAGCAATAAATTTAGGGGTCGGTGGGCAACAAGTTATTGTTTCTGGTGTTTGGGCGCCCACTCTATCAGCTTCAAAATCTTATTTAATTAAATATGTAAAAACTCAAAATGAGGTTGATCAAGTTACAACCAATGATCTTGCTCAACAAAATCTAGTTTTAGATTATAATTTTATGGCTCGGGATAATAATACATATACCACCGCCTTTAATTGGTCAACATCAAATGGGTATTCTCAAGGTGTTCAATACAGTGTGCTTGGTTCTGATCAAATGACTGGTGCCCAATATTATATCGCCTCTAACTCAACAACTCAGGCATATACAGTGCAAGTTTTTTCTGTAACTAACGGAGTCGTTGGTGCAACAGCTCTATATACTTCTGCAAATATCACAAATAATGGTGCTGGTTGGAAAAATCATATATTTCCTGCTCCATTAGCGGTAACAGCGGGTGAATATGTTGTAGCGATTACAAAAGCAGGAACGACTTCATTTCCCGTAGGATGCGATGCTTCAGTATTTACAACAGGTAGAAATTTAATTAGGGTAGGGACTGGTGCATGGAATCCAATGGAATTAGCTGGCGTGAATTATGCGTTTATGATTCGACCTAAATTCGGCAGCGATCCAGTAAATGATATTGTTTATGTTAGCAACTTAAATCCTGGAGGTGAATATACAAGAATTCATTCAAGACAATCTTTAAATGGGAAT
This sequence comes from Crocinitomicaceae bacterium, assembly GCA_044237035.1. Lineage (GTDB taxonomy): Bacteria > Bacteroidota > Bacteroidia > Flavobacteriales_D > Crocinitomicaceae > UBA952. The sequence continues at coordinate 38,786 of JBIIFU010000021.1, read as the reverse complement.
GATTTACAATTTTCTGCCAATGGCAAGAATAACGGTACATCTGCAATTCAAGGTGTTACAATGACAGCTTCCATATCAGACGGACAAGGAAACGTTCTTTATACTGCAACTTCAGCAGCACAAGATTTAGGTGCGGGTCAGACAGGAACTTTCACAGTACCTAATTATTTGGTTTCTGCTTATGATAATTATACAGTAAACTATGTTTTTTCAGCTGCTACGGATCAGATTCCACAAAATAATTCTGCAACTACAGGATTTTCTAGAACAAAACAGTCTATGTCAAGAACTTACGGTATAACTGGATCATTGGGAATTGGAAATAATGCAACTGCTGGTGTATATGATAACGGAATATTAGGTCAAACCTATACCTTATCTGCTAATGATTATTTGGATTCGGTTCAGTTTGTTTTAAATGCAGGAACTCCCGCCAACCAACCGGTTAGGGTTGATATATATGCTACTGCAAATGGAATTCCTACAGGAACCCCTATAGCAAGTACTTCAACATATACAACAACTACTGCCGATAACACTTCTGGTGTAGCATTAAAATTGCCTATTCAAGGAGGTACTCTTCCATTAAATGCTGGAACATACTTTTTTGGTGTAATTGAAAATGCTGGAAATATTAGATTAGCAACTTCTTCCAGTTATCATACCCCAAATAGAGCATTTCTTAAGTGGGACCAAAGTCCTGCAGGTGCCGCAACATGGGCAACAGTGGAACAGTTTAACTTTTTAGTGTCCTACGTAATAAATCCAATTTTCCAAACGTGTGTACCTATGCAAATTACCGAAACGGTTACTGCGGCTTCTTGTGGAGCATCTGATGGAGCGATTGACAATGCGATTTCTGGAGGTACGGGTACATTGTCAGTTTTATGGACTAATGGACAAAATACAGAAGATTTATCAAGTCTTTCAAGTGGTGCTTATGGGATTACATTAACGGATGTTAATGCATGTACTGCTACTGAAAATATTGTTGTACCAAGTTTATCTAATTTAAGTGCTACGACTAGTTCAATTGATGTTAGTTGCGCAAATACAAATACTGGTCAGATTATTTTAGTGGCGGCAAATGGTGTAGAACCTTACAACTATTCATGGTCAAATAATGTAGTGGCTTCTGATACAGCAAATAACTTACCAGCGGGTAACTATTCTTGTTCAATAACAGATGCTACCGGTTGTGTTGTTGTGGTTTTTGATACCTTAACCGAGCTATCTCAAATTCAAGCTATCTCACCTGAAGACGCTGTTGTTTGTTATTCAACTTCAACAAGTGATTTAGTGGTTAGCGTCCAAAATGGAATTGCTCCTTACACTTTTTCTTGGTTAAATTCTTCGGTGACTGATGATACATTGCAAAATGCTTCCATTGGAAATTATACTTGCGTAGTTACAGATGCCCTTGGTTGTACTGATACTGTTTCAACCAATGTATTATTGTCAGATTTCAGTGCTGCTGGAACGAGTAATAACCCTCTATGCAACGGTACAAATACTGGTTCAGTGACTGTCCTTGCAACTGGCGGCTCAGCTCCATATATATATGATTGGACTAATTCAACATCATTTTCTTCTGCGTTAGCTGGTTTATCAGGTGGAACATATGAATGTATAATAACCGATGCCAATGGTTGTGTTGATACGGTAAGTGCTACAGTTATTGAACCGTCTGCTTTTTCTGTTTCTATAACAATTACGGACGAGTTAGTTGGAAATGATGGTTCAATTGATTTAATTGTTAATGGAGCTAATGCACCTTATTCTTATTCATGGAGTAATGGAGCAACAACAGAGGATATTTCTGCTCTTGTTGGTGGTGAATATATTTTTACAATTAGTGATGCAAATGGTTGTACATATTCTGATACAGTAAACGTCCTTGGCACAACGGTTGGAGTTTATGATCAGAATATTGAGAAAAACTGGACTGTTTATCCTAATCCAGGTACAGACTTTTTAGTTATTACAGGTACTCATAATGGACTTGTAGATGTCATGGATATAAATGGGAAAGTAATTGTTTCTGTATCTATTTCCGAAAATGAAAGATCACTTAATCTTTCAAAATTAGAGAGAGGCACGTATCTTATTAAATTTAATGATTCAATTAAATGTTGGATTAAACAATAAGAACAAACATAATTAACTAAAAAGTGGTCAAAAATTTTGACCACTTTTTTATTTTAATAGGAGTTCAAGATAAGAATAAAGTCAGATTGAATAGAAATTGGTAGACACAAGTGAAACGACAATGCATATCAAGATACCACGAGTGATTTTCAAGAAGTAGACGACTGTTTCTAAAAGAAATTTATATTTTGTGGTTCCATGATACACCCATTTGTTGCTTTGATTTCATTTAAGATAACAAGTTATTCCTCAGAATAACACCTAACACCCGGATATTTAATAAAACTCTGACAAAATAGTTATCTCGAACTTAGGTTATTCAAAAACGGAAATAAATCTTTAAAAATTCATTTTATAATTAATTCTTAAAATGAAAGAAGAATTTTTAAGTAAAGATTCTCTTAAACCAAAAGAAACTACAAGTTTTTGTGTCTTATTTATTTCGATGTCAGAACCTAAAAAATATCGAAATGCGCTTGTGCCACCGGCGATAATTATTTCATCTTCCCTATAAATTATATCACGATTCCATCTGTAAAAATGTTCAATAGAAACAAAAGGAGAAAGAAAAAAGTCTTTTATATCATGTTTAAAGGTCAATCTATTTCTAAGCATACTGCTGTTTCTTCTAAATTGGTTATTATCTAATTGTTGAGCAATGGTCCAATTAAGTTTTGTCCGTTTAGAAACATCAAATAACCTTAAAAAAGAAATATCTAAACCGAAGCTAACTCGATTGTTGTATGCATAAATTCTTGAGTTCAATCCACTGAATTTGTTGTTTTCCATTGAATTGCGATACCTTACAAAAGTTTCAAGACCTTTGGTCCAATTCTGAGTGAATTTGAAATCAAAATTAGATTTGTCAAATTCATTGGTGTTTTTAAATCTATATTCATAGGAACCCTCTAAATCAAGATGTTTTCCAAGTGATTTATTAACACTAACTCCCAACCATGATGAAAATTGGGCATTTAGATGGCTTGTCGTAATTAAAATGCCAACGATAAAAGGAATGGAGCGTTTAATAGTACACATGTAAATCACCTGCATCTACAATTTGTTTTTTATCAGTTATTTGTATTGTTTTTGACACTCTATTAAATTTTCCATTTTGCAAAGTGTCTTCAGACAAGGAATAAATTGTGTAGGTACCTTTTTGCAACCCCTCAAAAGAAAACAATCCATTTTCATCTGTCCTTGCCGAATTTGAAGAATATTCATTTTGACCGTAAATGATATAAACACGTTCACCAGCCCTCCCAAAAGAATCTCCTATAATATTCGGGGAGCCTTGGTTCGAGACATCCACAGTAAATGGAGTAGAATAGTCATCCGCATCAACAACTTCTCCGGTTGTGTTAGACCTAATGGTAAGGATATCCTGTGATAATGACAGGCTAAATGGCAATCCGCTTAGTTGTTGTATTGAATCTAAAGTGCGTTGAGCAACCTCAAGATTTGAATCGCTATAATTAAAGGAAACAGCAATTCCCGTTCTTCCTTGTAGTTGAGGATCAGCTGAAGAAATCCATGAAGGGTTTGTGTAATAAATATAATATAATTTGGAGTTGTCGGTTGAATTTAATAACCAATAATCGCCGTGTTCAATGGTAGCGCCTGTTGTAAAAGAAACCGTTGTAATTTCTTTCTCTCCAAATGAATAATCTTGACCACTTAATTTTCCACGTATCGAAGAAGTGCCGCCCGGACCCTCTATTTTTTTACATGATGTTATTATTATAAGTAACGAAAGAAGAAGAAAAATTTGTCGCATAATTTATCGATTTAATATAATTTTAGTTGTCATTTTATTTTGAAGTAATTCAATTATATAAAGTCCGTTCTGAAGATTTGAAAGGTCAATTGTTGATTGAGAGTTCACTCTTATTTGATTGATGATTTTACCAAAAACATCTCTAATTATTAATTGATCGTCCCCAATCAATCCTATTAATTTTAAACTATTCGATGTAGGATTAGGGTAGAAAGTAATATTATTATCAGATTTACTCCCTATGCCTGCGCTAGGGCATGAACCAAACATATTGTTATCCATCCAAGTTAGTCGGCCCAAAATCCATTCTTTCATGTATTCAATTTCTTCTTGGTAGGTAAGACCTGTAAAATTATTTGGCCAAACATAAGTGCCTAAAATAGGCCATTTGTTGTAATTTCGCGAAGCTGGCACTTCAAGAATCCCTGCTAAACTATCAATATAATTCATGAGATAATCTGTGCTTAAAATCCCATTTCTTAGGCTAAACCAACGGCAATTAACTTCATTAGCGTACAGTGAATCTTCCAACATTCTTTTCCACCAAAAAGGGTTGTCCAATCCTCCTGCACAATAATTGTTGAAATCAATTTCCCAACCAGTAGTATCACCCCCGTAGCAATAATTTGCATTACCCCAACCCAGGTTAAAGTCCCACAGAGGACCAGCCACTAGTTTTCCTCCCTCGCTGTAGCGCTGCTTGTGTAAAAAAGTTGAAATACGGTAACCATCAACATTTTTTGATAATTCATTCACCAACATAAAATCAATAAAAGATTGAACATCAATGAATTTTCTAAAACCATTAATTGGGTCTGAAAAATTATTTCCTGCTAAAGTATCTTCCCAAGCAGTAATATAATTTTGGATATATTGTAGCTGTAAAGGATGTATCTCTTCTATTTCAGGGTCGTGTAATTGATAATAAATTGAATTTGTGCTTGGAGCGCTTGCCAAATGAGGGGAAGTCCACGCGATAATTCCTCCAGCAGTAGTTTTGTCAATTTTTACAATGTATCCGCCGGTTAGTTCATTTTCCAATGTGTCTTGTGGTAAAATTGGATTGATATCAACTCTTCCTGGATTGATTTTGATTCGTTCCATAAAAACATAAACACCTATATATTCATCGTTTAATACCACCTCGCACAACTTGGTTCTTGGAGAATAATTACCCATTTCATTACCTAAATGAAACGTTAAAACATTTCTAATCAAGCTTTTGTCCGTATATGGCGCATACAAAATCCAATCATTATCGCTAGGGAAATCAAAAATTGACACATTGTAATTCGAAGAATCTGGCCCCCATGTTTCCAATCCATAGGATTTCATTGGGAATCCATTGGACGATGATCCTCTCCTTTCAATTCCAATTTCACCATAAAATTCATTAAATGGATCAGAAATAGAATTAATATTCCCATCACCATTATAAATGATTCCCATAGTTGCATGAATTTTTGGTTCATCTGGAATTTCAATATTGTTTGTATTTAATACGACAATTGGCAACGTTGAATTCGAAAAAGTGATAGGGGCAATGAACCAAGTGGGTGTTTGATAATAGGTAAAAGTTGGAGTATCAACTCCAAAAGATAAAAATGGTCGACATGTCAAATCTGATGATGCGGCAGTTTGATTATGAACTTCCACACAGATAACATTTACGCCTTGAACGAGTGTTGCGGGGAAATCTACAATGTCGAAGAGGTATTGATCCGGATATTGGTTTTGGTACAATTTTGCCTCATGAGAGATTTCACCTAGTTGATTATAGGCAGGCTGACCAGCAGAAGTTAAACCATTGCGAGCTACCTCAATACCATTAATATATGCCACAAATGCATCGTCATAATCCATGCTAAGGATTACTTTCTTAATGGTAGAAAGGTCTGAAATTGTAAATTCTTTTCTGGCAAATACGGAAATGGATGAGGTTGGAATTATAGTTCCATCATCACCGTCTGCAAATCCAAATCCGCCATTTCCTTGGTTCCACGAGGATGCATCAAAACTTGGTTGAATCCAATTCATCGAGGTTGCTGCTGTTGGTGCAACATATCGCCAAGAAGCAGTGTCGTAAACAATGGTTTCCCAGTGATCAACTTGACTTACTAATCTACTAGAAACCAACAAGAAGAAGACTGTAATTAGTTTTGTAATTTTTATCAATTTACGCTTATTATTAATTGAAAATTCTATAGAGGAACATTGTAAGTTTTCTAAAAAAGAATATAAAGATATTCCTTTTATCTCAATATTAACGGAATGTTAATGCCAAAAGTTGGATGTTTACATTTGAGATACAACTTTTTTAGTCCTCTATTTCATCCAGATCTTCACCTGGCAATTCGAGGGCTTTTACTGCTTGAATGGCATTTCCGGCTATCCCTCGAATAGAAGCGTGCATATCAATCGTATTGTTGATGACTTTATCAATTTGTTTTTCGCGTTCTTTCCAAATGCGCTGCATCGCACGTTTTTCGCTTTCTAAAGCTGTTTTCATGGATGAAAATCCTTCTACGATGGCTTCAACTTGCATCCTAAAACTATTGCTGGTAAGGTAATCGTACAGCAATTGCATTTTATCGCCTTTATTAACTTGCGAACCCAAGGCAGTGCTTATTTGAATGATTGATTCACGCAAAACTCCACTCAGCCCTTTAAATTCTTCATAGGTGCAAACCCAAATACCATCTCGCAAGCCCATTCTTTCCATGTCGGAAGGCATAGCTTCGGTAACCAGTACGCCTATATCAGCTGCTTTTTCTCGCATGTCCGCTTTGAATTTCTCAATCCAGGATCCTTGAAAATCTTTGGTGCGTTTGCTTTCGTAATAAATTTTCCCACAATTTTGTTGAGCGAACGTATTCACTGTTTGAATGCAATCACCTCCACGAGCACCTTTTTTTATTTCTTCGATTGAATCCAATGGAAATTGGGTTTGTAACCATTCTTCAATGGCTAATTCTTGAACCTCACCTTGCAATTGCATAGAACCTTGTTCCTGCTTGCGTTTCATCTCTTCAGTTAATCGTTTTTGATCATCCAATTGCTTTTGCAGGTCTCGCATTTTTAGCTCATTCTTTTCCTCTTCAGATTTTCTGATTTTTTCTTTTTCGGTAGATAATTGCTCATTCAATTTTTTCTGAGCTTCAGCTTCAGCAAGTTCTTTAGCTTCTTCTTTTTCGCGTTTAAGTCGTTCAATTTCAGCTTTAGTTCGATTAAGTTCCTTTACTTGCTCTGATTTCTGATTTAATTCTTCTTGTAACAACTTAAATTGATCTGCTTGTTCCTCGGATAATTTAGTTTTAAGTTTAGATTCTATTGCCATTCGCTCCTCTTTTAGCTGTTTTTCTAAACGCTCCTCAAAAAGTGCCTTATCTTGTTTTTTTTGTTTCTCAAATTCTTCTTTTTCGTTATTCAATGCGTCTTTTTCTTTCTGATATTTCTGCTTTTCCTCTGTAAGCTGAGCTTGGTATTTTTGACGAATTTCCTCTTCTAATTGGTGTGATAGGATATTATTAACATTGATATCTGTTCCGCAATTCGGACATTTTATATGACTTTCAGTTGACATGAGCTTTAAATTTTTTTTTAAGAATCTAATACAAAAAACAAATCTTATAAATGCTAGATTATTCCATCTTTTCTTTTCCGCAAAGAAAAGAAGCAAAAGAAACTCGGTGCTGATTTATTCTTCAATGTGCTTCACTCTTGAAAATTGACCATTTCGGTGATCCTTCGGCATCCTCATGGTTCCCAATTTTCAATTCGATACACTTTTTCAGAATAAAAGGCACCAATCTAACTTAATAAAAAACTAAACTGGTAAAATTAATCAGTTATCAAATATAACGTTTTGTTACTTGAAAATAACTTGTTTGAAAGAAGAAACAGGAAACATTGTTATCTTCGTTGAAAATTTAATATGTCATTTTTCTCTTCTGATTATTTGCAGTTTTTTATTGAACTCGCAGCGAATAATAACAAAGATTGGTTCGATTTGAATCGTAAACGCTACGAACAGAATGTGAAAAAACCTTTCGCCGTTTTTGTCCAACACATCATTGATCAATTAGCTAAAAATGACCCTACATTCAAAGAGTTGGAAGCTAAAGACTGTATTTTTAGAATCAATCGAGATATTCGTTTTTCCAAAGATAAATCTCCCTATAAAATGATGTGCTCGGCGGTGGTTGCTCCCGAAGGAAAGAAAAGCAAGGTAGTAAACGGAGTCTATTTTGAATTTGGACCTGAACACATGCGAGTATATGGTGGAGTTTACGAAATAGACAAAGAAGATTTGGAAGCGGTGAGAGAAGGGATTGCACAGGATATTTCCAAATTTCAAAAAGCTTATCAAAATCCGACATTTGTCAAAACTTTCGGTGAAATTCTAGGCGAAAAAAACAAAGTCCTTCCTGCTCATTTGAGAGAAGCTGCAGGAATTGAACCGCTCATTTTCAATAAACAATGGTATTTTTACACGCAATTTGAACCGGAAACCATTTTGCAAGAAAATTTAGATGAGATTGTTCTGAATTGTTACGAAGCAGGAAGACCGGTTGAATCTTATTTTAACGAATTAATTAAACGATAAACTACATGAAAAAAGTTCTTTTCTTTTTATTTATTTCAACGGCTGCTTTTGGTCAGAAAAAAGAAATTTCCTTAAATGAAGCCGTTCTTCAACAAGGTCGAAAGTTTGCGCCGGATCGCATTACCAATTTTCAATGGATTCCGGGAGGTTCTGCTTATTCCTATTGCAGTAAAGATTGGACTATCCTATACAAATCAGATGTTGCATCTCAAAAGGAAATGGAACTAACAAAAATTGCTGATATCAATACGATTCTCACAACAGATTTTGCGAATTTCTTTGGAATGGAGTGGATTAACGATCATGAAATCAGATTGAATGATGGTTCCAAACTATATTCGTATGATGTCAATGCGAAAACTGGAAAGAAAATTCTAAAAGTCGAAGAAGGAGCTGAAAATCAATCGTTCCATGCAGCAAGCAACCAAATGGCATATACAATTGTTAACAATTTATATCTGTTGAAAGCAGATGGAAAGCGAATTGCAATCACTAAAAATGCAGATAAAAATATCGTTTCGGGTCAATCAATTGCGCGCAATGAATTTGGTATTTCAAATGGAATTTTCTGGTCAGACAAGGGTACTTATTTGGCTTTTTATCAGAAGAACGAAACTAGCGTTCATAATTATCCTTTGTTGGACATCAATCCTACTCCTGGAGAATTGGTTTCGATTAAATATCCGATGACCGGACAAAAATCGGAGCAGCCAAGAGTTGGTATTTGTAACGTTAAGAAAAATAAAACAGTGTATATTAATCCAAGAGGTGCTAAAGACGATTATTTCACGAATTTAACGTTCACACCGGATGAGAAATTTATTGTTGTAGCAGAAGTAAATCGCGACCAAAATCACATGTGGTTGAATGTCTACGATGCTAGGACTGGGAAATTCGTTAAAACGCTTTTCGAAGAAACAAACGACAAATGGGTTGAACCAGAGCATGCGGCATATTTTCCAAGTAAGACCTCCACTAATTTTATTTGGATTTCAGAAAAAAGCGGCTTTGATAATTTGTATTACTATGATTTTGAAGGTAAACTCATCAAACAATTGACAAATCACGAATTCGTGGTAAAAGATATTTTGACAACAAGCGAAGAGGGTAAGAAAATCTATTACACTTCCACCGGGCCAAATCCCATGAACACACTTGTTTATTCCGTAGATTTAGATGGAAATTCATCGTTGGTAACCCGTGAAGAAGGAACACATACATTTTCACTTTGTGGAGATGGTTCCTATTACTACGATGCGTTTTCAAGCGGAACAGTTCCCCACAAAGCCATGCTGTGGACAACGAATGGAAAAATGGCAAAACCATTGATAACTTCCAAAGAAAAATTGGATGATTACGTGATTGGTCAAACAGAAATTGGAACAATTAAAGCCAAAGACGGCGCCGATTTGTATTACCGCATGATTAAACCAGCAAATTTTGACGCTTCTAAAAAATATCCGGTAATGGTTTATGTCTATGGTGGCCCTCACGCGCAAATGGTGACAAACTCATGGTTGTATGGTGCGAATTTATGGATGCATTGGATGGCCAATCAAGGATATATTGTGTTTACTTTAGACAATCACGGATCTGGCGAAAGAGGTTTTGCATTTGAATCTCAAATTCACCGTCAATTAGGCGATGTTGAAATGGAAGATCAATTATTAGGTGTTGAATTCCTCAAGTCTTTGCCATATGTTGATGGAAATAGAATGGCGGTTCATGGTTGGTCTTTTGGTGGTTTCATGACCACTTCGTTGATGTTGCGTCAACCGGGTGTTTTCACTACAGGAGTTGCAGGTGGCCCTGTGACGGATTGGAAATACTACGAAATCATGTACGGTGAGCGTTATATGGATCGACCAGAACAAAATAAGGAAGGCTACGAAAAAGCATCGTTGTTGAATTACGCAGATAAATTAGAAGGGGACTTGTTGTTAATCCACGGAACGATTGATGATGTTGTGGTTATGCAACACAATTACGCATTGGTGAAAAAGTTTGTCGAAGCAGGTAAGCAAATGGATTTCTTTCCGTATCCGATGCACAAACATAATGTAACAGGAAAAGACCGCGCGCATTTGATTGAGAAAATTCTGATGTATATTTTGGATAAGAATAAGTAGATAAAACCCATTTTAACTTTTTTATAGTACAATGTTATTGTTTTTTGTCTTTTATATAAGATATTATCTATTATATTTGTCTTTTTAAAAAGATAAAAATGAAAGATATTTTCAAAAAAATAATTATTGAGAAACAAGAATGGCTCAAAAAAATCAATATTGTCAATCGCGAAATAGACATTGAAAACGAGGCAAATTATGCGTTCACCGGTTTGAGACGTGCCGGAAAGTCTTGTTTTCTGTACCAAATAATCAAAGAAAAATTCAATAATGATAACTTCGAGCAGTTCTTACTTATCAATTTTGAAGATGAACGCTTATTAGAGTTAACCCATCATGATTTACAGTCAATACTAGATGCATATTTTGAGTTATTTGAGTTAGAGCCAGTTATCTTTTTAGATGAAATTCAAAATGTACCCCACTGGCAAAAGTTTGTTCGGCGTTTGGCAGATGAAGGAAAACGAATTTACATAACAGGAAGTAATGCTGAAATGTTGAGCCATGAAATTGCAACTACATTGGGTGGGCGTTTTATTAATAAAGAAATCTTGCCTCTTTCTTTTCGAGAATATTTATCATTTAAAGGAATAGAAGTTACTTCAAAAGTGAAATATTCATCAGATCGCTACAAAATCGTTAAAGAATATGAAGCGTTTTTATACTTTGGAGGGTTTCCAGAATTATTGCAAATGAATGATAAACGTGAGTTTCTTTCGAGTGTCTACCAGAAACTATTCTACGGTGATTTAATTGCTAGATATAAGGTGTCTAATGTCGTAACACTAAAATTAATGGTTAAAAAATTAGCAGAAAGTGTGAACAATGAAACTTCGATTACTCGTATTAAAAATTTAATAAAATCAACTGGTGTAAATATAGGGAGCAACACTCTTTTTGATTATTTGAGTTACCTTGAGTCTTCCTATTTAATTGCTTCTGTATCAAATTTCCACACCAAGTTCACCGAAAAAGAAACCATTAAAAAATACTATTTTCTCGACACAGGAATTTTAGGTTTGTTTCTAACCGATCAAGCGACTAAATTATTGGAAAATCAGATCTATATTGAACTTCGTCGCAGAGGTGAAAATCCTTATTTTCTTAAGCGAAAAACGGAAGTTGACTTTTACATCCCAGAAAAAGGTGAATTAATTCAAGTGTCATACAGCATTAGTGATCCTAATACGCTAGAAAGAGAGGTCAAAGGGTTACGAGCGGCCATGAAGGAATTAGAAATTAAAAATGCATTGATTATTACTTACGATGAAGAAAAAGAAATAGAGGTACAAGAAGGCATAATCAAAGTAATTCCAGCCTGGCAGTGGTTGTTGAGTTGCTAGGTGTTTTTCTAAGAATTCGCTCACTGGGATTAATACAGTGAGGAAATTATTGTTATGTAACACAATTACGCATTGGTGAAAAAGTTTGTAGAGGCGGGAAAACAAATGGATTTCTTCCCGTATCCGATGCACAAACATAATGTAACAGGAAAAGACCGCGCGCATTTGATTGAGAAAATTTTGAAGTATATTTTGGAGAAGAATAAATAAATTATAAAACATCAATAACTAAGAATACATGTTCACTTTTTTTAAAATACATCCATTGTTAACGGGAAAAGAAATAGTTTTATTGATTTGTCTCATTGCAGCAATTCTCATTACGATTTTTTTTGTTTTAAAAGAGATAATACTGATTATTTATATAAAAATATGGGGAAAACGTTCAGTCGGTGAAATTGTAGGGAGAAGAGAATTACCTGGAAAAAATCAATATCAACAAAAAATTGGCTCTATGACCCAGATAAAGGTTCAAACTCCTGAGATAGAGTTTATTTTTGAAAGTATGCAAGTGAAATATCTTAAACCATTAGATTTTATAAAGGTCCCTGTTATCTACGTAATTAGAAAAAATGGAAAACCGATAGGAAGAGTTGATTCTCTGCCTATCATGCTCACAGATGCAATTATTTGGTCCATTGTGTCAATAACACTTTTCGGGATTTATTTTTTGAATTCTTGATTCGCTGAACTTCCTGTAATTTTCTGGAAACCCAAACAATTGTAGTGGAACTTGTTTTTAAATAAACTTCATCTTTCCAATCAAATCATTGAAATGGTTTGAAAATGAAAGAAGTTTTCAAGTATTAAAAATAATAGAGCAATTTTTAATAGCCAAAAGCCTATTTTTTTTTCGATTTATTTCTAAAAATAAGTGGTATTTTTTGCGAATACAGCCAAAAATCATGGGTAAAAACGCTTGTCAAAGTCAGAATACATATGAATTTTGTTCCATGTCTGGTGTACAAAAATAACGTGATTGAAAAGGACTAAGTAAATTTGATCAAGAAAATTCTAATCTACATTTTGATGAATAAATATTGATGATGAGGAAATATTGTGTAAATTTAATTTTCAAAATGTAACTTCAAATTAAATAAGATGTCAAATAATACAAAAAACTTTAGCTTAGGTAATATGATTATATTTGTACTTCTTTTATATATCTTACTAGGATGCTTTTCATTTTTTTTCTCATATAGTTACTTTGAAATATATGAAAGGACCTTAACACATAAACTAAATTTTTACACTTATTTTCCTTCCTTTATCTTATTTGTCCTGTTATTTATTTTTATTAGTGTAAAAAGGGTACAGTTTCCAAAATGGACTAAAATTAATGAAGAGACTTATAATGATTTAAATGAAAATTTTATATCAAAATTGTTATTTTGCGGATTATTTCCAGCCTTGATTACTGTAATATTTTGTTTTTTCATGTATTTTATAATTTTATTTACAAATCATTCTTTCTCAAATAATCAATCAAAAAAACGATTAAAGGGTAAAATTACACATGTTTGTTATTCTAGAGACTCTCACATAACTGTGGTCTTAACAAATTCAAAAGATGAATTAGATTTCACGGTTTATGGAGTTGAAAAAAAATTCAAAGAAAAAGAGACTTTTGAAAAGGACTTTCAAGTTGGTTATTGGGGCATTTTATATAACCCGGATTGATATTTGTCATTACTGAGGAGATAAATCGTTAATTCTTCATAGCAATCAAAACAGTTTCAATATTTTTAATTTTACATCACTCACTACACCTTATCTTCTCAACCAAATCATAAAAATATTTGGCATTCCAAATTTTTAATTGTTCATCATTGCGAATAAATTTTCGAATATCGTCTTTTACCGCATCAAAGGAAACAGAATTAATTTTATCCTTCAGTAAATCTAAAATTTGTTCTTTTGAAATAGTCGTTTCTTGCCAATCATTTGTTTCAGTTGCACGCACTAAAAAATGAGAGATATTCAAAGGAATTCCTTTTCGAATATACCATTCCATATCAAACCAATCACGACCTTTTACCCGATTTTTCCATTTTCTGAATAAAAGCGCATGTAGTTTTCCTGCAAATAAACTCGATAACGAAAAGCAATTGACATAAAATGAAAATGGTTGAACCAAGAGCTTTTCTTCTGTTTCGAATCCCAAAGGAGGTACACGATCAATTTCAATCTTGATTTTTACGGATTTATTCGAAGAAATTCCGTGTTGAACAACTATATCTTCTAACACCAATTCTTGCCATAACGTTTCTGATTTCAAAAAAGCAGATTCGATTGGAGTTTTTACCCGCTTATCTTTTTCTCGAATGCTCACTCGAATGCCAAGTGCCTCAAATTCATCAGTAATAGCTGAAAAATAAGGTGTTAATGAAAAACTTGGATCTGTTTCTAAAAGAGAAAAATCTAAATCTTCCGAATAGCGATCCAAACCGTGAAAAATGCGCAAAGCGGTTCCACCAAAAAACGCTGCCTTTTTGAAAAAATCAGTTCTTGACAATGCCGCAAGCGCAATTTCTTGCATGATTTCACGCATTGCGGCTAGTGTTTCTTCCTCATTTTGCGGGTTATATTCTGCGATCCATTCTTTCATCATAAGCGTTGAAGTGTATTTACGAGTATTTGTAAACTAGTACTTTTTGGCGCATCAACAACCCAAGATTGAATCGCTTGAGCATCCAACGCTTGAAGCTGTTCTTCGTCGATGCGCAAATCTTCAAGCAGAAAATCCATCGTTTGAGAAATACTTCGCAATTGAACTCCTGAAGTCAAAACTATTTTGTCACAAAGTGCTTTTTCGGGCGAAGCGATCATAGCAGTTTGAAACTCTGTCAGACGAACACTCCTGATTCCAAAGGAATAATAAGGAGTTCCTAAATACTGAAAGCTAAAACGACCAAGTGAGGTTTGATACATTTTAGAAGTTTTCGTCGTCACTGAACTGATTTCATATACTCTCTCCGGAATTAAATCCCAATAAGACAGAGCAGATTCCAAGGAAATATAACTTGGTCCTCGTAAATGATTCGCAATAACAAAATTATCTGGAATGGGTAAATCCAACTCAGGACCGGGAACGTACAAACCACGGCGCAACGAAACGAGCTCCCCACTTCTGATCATTTCACTGATTTTGTCATTGGGTCTGCTGTATGTAGCCAAAGCGTCCATCACCACATTGTGTGTTATTGGAGCATTTGCATACGTTTTTATTTTCCTCCTTAAATTCATTATGTAAATATAATACATTTTTATCGGAATTAATCCGATTATCAATAATTTTTTTTACAAAAAAATAAAATATAAATAATTATAATCGAAAAATATCCGATTATAATACTATTAAATTACATTTTATCAGTACCCTTTACTATCGTTTGAATAGAAGATTCGGCAAAGGAATTTCGAGCAATATTTGACAATTTGTGTGATTGAATAATTTTGTATCTTCGTTCCTAACTAAAATAATTAAAAATGAAATTATCTTTTAAATCAACTTTGCTTTGTTTTTTCCTTTTGGGAATCACTTCAATATCCTATTCCCAGAATGTGGATGAAATTATCAATTCCTATTATGAAACCACAGGTGGAAAAAATTGGGATGCTGTAAACGGAATGCGAATGACAGCAAATTTGGATCAAGAAGGAATGATAATTCCAATTGAGGTAGTACAAATGAAGGATGGACGCTCCTTTACTAAAGTAACATTTGGTGGTAATACCATGATTGTCGAAGCATTTGATGGGAAAACAAGTTGGGGAATAAATTGGATGACAATGTTGCCAGAGGAAAGTCCAGCTGAAGATTCAGAAAATGAACGCCGTACAGCTGGAGAATTTCCTGATGCCTTGTTGAATTATAAAGATTTAGGATATACAGCAACACTATTGGGTAGCGAAAAAATTGAAGGAACTGATTGTCACAAGATTAAACTTGAAAAGAAAACAGAGTTGATTGAGGGTAAGGAATTGCCTAGTACTGAATATTATTATCTTGATAAAGAAAGTAATGTTCCTGTTATGATGGAATCTGAAATTTTATCTGGTGAAGACAAAGGAAAAATTTCACAAACAAAATTTAGCGATTACCAAGAGGTAAATGGAGTCTATTTTCCATTTTCAGCTACATCAGGCCTAAAAGACGGAGAGTCTCAAACGATTCAATTTGAAAAAATTGAAGTAAATCCAACTGTTGACGATAGCATATTTACTTTCCCTAAAAAATAATATATGAGAAAAATTTTAATTGGCATTCTCTTTTTGAGTCTGTCCTTGTCCTCTTTTGCACAAGAATCTGTATTGAATGCCGGTGAGTATTTTGGCGATTTGAAAGCGCGTCATATAGGACCTGCATTAATGAGTGGACGAGTTTCAGATGTTGAATTACATCCTAAAAACAGCAATGTAGTTCTGATTGGAACTGCAGGCGGTGGTGTTTGGAAATCACAAGATGGTGGTGTGCGTTTCACATCGATTTTTGATAATTATTGTCAATCAATTGGTACAGTAGCTATTGATCCAAATGATCCTGATAACACATATTGGGTGGGAACTGGAGAAACGTGGACAAGAAATAGTGTTTCATACGGAGATGGGATTTATAAAACCTCTGACGGTGGTAAAAACTGGGCTAAATTGGGCTTGGAAAAAACAGATCGTATAGCCTCTATTCAAATTCATCCTTCTAATCCTAATATTGTTTATGTTGCAGCGCTTGGAGCTCTTTGGGGTAATAGTGACGATCGTGGTGTCTATAAAACGGAAGATGGCGGTAAAACATGGAATAAAATCCTATTTGTAAATAATACGACTGGTTGTTCTGAATTGGTTATGGATCCTTCAAATCCTGAGGTTCTTTATGCAGCATTTTGGGAATTTAGACGAACTGCCTATTCATTTAGTTCAGGTGGATTGAATAGTGCTCTTTATAAAAGTACTGATGGAGGTAAAACATGGAATAAATTACAAAATGGATTACCGAAAGGAAAACTTGGACGAATTGCTGTTACAATTGCTCCGTCAAATCCAGCTATCGTTTATGCCGTTTTAGAAGCAGAGAAAAAAGAAGAAAAAGGACTTTATCGTTCAGATGACGGCGGACAAAATTGGAAATTCCTCAATGGTGATTTTGGTTTAACTGTTCGCCCGTTTTATTTTTCTAAAATTACTGTCGATCCTAAAAATCCTGAGATTATCGTTAAAGCAGGGTTGAGCGGGTCAATAAGTAGAGATGGTGGAAAAACTTTTAAAGACCTCGGTTCCATGCACTCTGACATTCACGATATAGTATTTGATCACTCGAATACCAGCAAAATGTTTGTAGCCACTGATGGAGGCTTGTATCGTTCAATGGATGGAGGCTCAAGCTTAGAGATAGTAGAAGATTTACCTTTAAGTCAATTTTATCATGTGAGTGTAGATAATCGCGAACCATACTTCGTCTATGGTGGATTACAAGACAATAATTCATGGTTTGGACCATCGGCAAGTCCGGGTGGGGTGGAGGCTAGGGATTGGGAGCTTGTAGGACAAGGAGACGGCTTCCGTGTTTATCCTCATCCAACTGAGCCACACATCGTTTATTCTGAAATGCAAGGCGCTGAAAATATCTGGCGTTTTGATGTGAAAAAACAACAATTAAAAGTAATAAAACCATATCCTGTAGAAGGCGATCCGAAATTGCGATTTAACTGGAATGCTCCCATAACTACAAGTAAACACAATCCTGATCGATTGTATGTGGGAAGTCAGTTTCTACATATTTCAAATGATCGTGGTGATAGCTGGAAAAAAATATCTTTAGATTTAACAACCAACGACAAAACGAAACAAAATCAAGAAGCTTCGGGTGGATTGTCGGCGGATAATTCTGGCGCAGAAAATCATTGTACAATCTTTACCATTGCTGAATCTCCTCTCACAGAGCAGGTTATTTGGGTTGGATCTGATGATGGAAATGTTCAGCTTACCAAAGATGGAGGAAAAACATGGTCGAATTTGACCAAGAGCTTTCCCGGGTTGCCTGTAAATACTTGGTGTTATCATATTGAAGCAAGTGTGCACGGAAAAGAAATTGCATACGCTGTTTTTGAAGGTCACACAACCAATGATTATAAACCTTATGTTTATAAAACAATTGATTTTGGTCAAACATGGGTTTCTATTACAACTCCTGAAATCACATCATTTGTTAGAAATATTCAAGAAGATTACAAAAACCCAAATTTACTTTTTATCGGTGCTGAAAATGGATTGTATATTACCTTAAATGGAGGGAAAAGTTGGTCGCCATTCACAAATAATTTTCCAAAAGTTGCAATTCATTATCTAGAATTACATCCAGAAAAAAATGCATTAGTAGCAGCGACTCATGGTCGTGGAATTATCATCCTTGATGATATCAATCCATTAAGAAATATAAATGAAGGTTTATTAAAATCAAATCTTACCTTTTTTGATGCGAAACCTTTCACTATAAGTGAGAAAAGCAATTTTGGTGGAACAGCACTTTCCAATCAATTTGTAGGGGATAACCCAAATTCAGATGCTCAAATTTCATACTTCCTTCCTAAAAGACATACTTTTGGCAAAATGACTGCGGAAATTGTTGACTTGAATGGAAGTTTAATAACAAAACTTGAGGCTGGGAAACAAAAAGGGATTAATACAATTTCTTGGGGATTCAATAGCTTAGCACCGAAGGTAGCAAAAGGAAAAGGTTTATTTTTTGCAGGTGCACCAACGGTTAAAGCGGGTAAATACAAAGTGAAAATCACGAAAGGAAATGAAGTATTTGAAAAAGAAATAGAGGTTCAATACGATCCAACATCGAGCTTTACTTTGGTTGAAAGAACAGAACAACAAAAGGTTACGAAAGAACTTTTTGATATCATTCAGGACTTAGCCTATTTTGTTTATCAAATAGATCTTTGGGATGAGAAAACTGAAGAGTTTCTCAAGAAAAATAGTGCGCCTAACAAAACTGTTTCTAAATTGGGTGAAGAGCTTGATGCTTTGCGAAAGACAGTTGTTGTAACAACTGGTGACAACTATGTTGGGGCTGCAGAACCAGAATTGAAGGAAAAGCTGAACGATATTTATGGTACAATTGCCTCTTATAACGGAGCTCCATCTTCTACGCAATTAGAAAATATAGCTTCTTTGAAAAAGGATTTTGATATGGCAAGAGCTACTTTTGAAAAAATTAAGTCGAACTCAATTAAAGCTTTTGAGAAAGAATTGGCTAAGAACAAAACCGTTCAAGTACCGGCGCTTATCTCTTTTGAGGAATTTTTAAAACTAGAGAAGTAAGGAAAATCCAAACAACTGCTAAATCAATGGCATAAAAAAAGGGGAACCAACATTCCCCTTTTTTGATTTTATAAGGATCTAATTATTCAGCGAGAACAATCATTTTATTATTTGTTAATTCAGCAACCCCACCGTTGATTGTAATTTCAATTTTCTTTGAATCACTCGTGGTAGAAATTAATTTACTTTTAAATTGTTCTGAATCAAATGCATTAGACAATTCCACTTTCATAGTTCCCTGTTTAAGGGCAGAGATAATCGGCGCGTGATTAGTTAATACTTGAAAAGTACCATCCAAACCAGGTAAAGTTACAGAAACTACTTCACCGCTAAATACGTTTGCTTCAGGAGTTAATATATCAACAACTAACATCTTATGCTTCCATTAACATTTTCTCTCCTGCTTCAATCACATCTTCAATTCCACCTTTAAGGTTGAAGGCTGCTTCTGGATATTTATCGTATTCACCATCTAAAATCGCGTTGAATGCTTTGATAGTATCTTTGATATCTACAAGAACCCCTGGGATACCTGTAAACTGCTCTGCTACGTGGAATGGTTGTGATAAGAAACGTTGAACGCGACGTGCTCTGTGTACCACTAATTTATCCTCTTCAGATAATTCATCCATACCAAGGATAGCAATAATATCTTGTAATTCTTTATATCGTTGTAGTGTGTTTTTAACGCGTTGAGCACAGTTGTAATGTTCTTCTCCAACGATTTCAGGCGTCAAGATACGAGATGTTGAATCTAATGGATCAACCGCAGGATAAATACCTAACTCAGCAATCTTTCTAGAAAGTACCGTTGTTGCATCTAAGTGAGCAAATGTATTTGCTGGAGCCGGGTCAGTTAAGTCATCCGCAGGTACATAAACCGCCTGAACAGATGTAATTGAACCATTTTTTGTAGAAGTAATACGTTCCTGCATTGCACCCATTTCAGATGCTAATGTTGGTTGGTAACCTACCGCTGATGGCATACGACCAAGTAAGGCAGATACTTCAGAACCAGCTTGTGTGAATCGGAAGATATTATCAACGAAGAAAAGGATGTCCTTTCCTTGACCATCACCAGAACCATCACGGAAATATTCAGCAACTGTTAATCCTGAAAGAGCAACACGAGCACGTGCTCCTGGAGGCTCATTCATTTGTCCGAATACGAAAGTTGCTTTTGACTCTTTCATTTCTTCTAAATCTATTTTAGAAAGATCCCATCCGCCTTCTTCCATTGAATGCATAAAGTCTTTACCGTATTTAATAATTCCAGACTCTAACATCTCACGAAGTAAGTCATTCCCTTCACGCGTTCTTTCACCAACACCAGCAAACACGGATAAACCACCGTGACCTTTGGCGATATTGTTGATCAACTCTTGAATCAATACGGTTTTACCTACACCAGCACCACCGAATAAACCAATTTTACCTCCTTTTGCGTAAGGCTCAATTAAGTCAATTACTTTTATTCCAGTAAAAAGGACCTCAGTTGCAGTTGATAATTGATCAAATTTTGGAGCTTCACGGTGAATAGGTAAACCATTTGAATTATCTATTGCTTGAATTCCATCAATCGCCTCTCCAACCACATTGAAAAGTCTTCCCTTAATGGCATCACCGATTGGCATTTTGATCGCACTTCCTGTTGAAAGAGCTTCCATGCCTCTTGTAAATCCATCCGTAGAGTCCATTGCAATAGCGCGAACAGAGTTTTCACCAACGTGAGATTGAACTTCCAAAACAACGCGACTACCATCACTTTTGCGCACTTCTAAAGCGTCATAAATATTTGGTAATGCACTACCTTTTTCGTACATCACATCCACTACTGGACCAATAACTTGAGAGATTTTTCCGATGATTTGAGACATTTCTGCTTTTTTTTTGATGAATTAACACTAAAATTTGGGCGCAAAGATAACTAATTATTTTAAGTAAATCCTTAAAATATGTAAAATGCAAAGAAAAAAAACGGTGGATATTTAAATGCTTTTTTCTGCCCTAAATTCTCGAGTATTCACTCTTTTCTGATGGTTAAAAATTGAGAAGAAAAATTATTTCTCACTAAAAAATGAACGGTTGAATAGGAGAATAATATGATTAGAAATACCACTAAAAAAAGGATCATTATTCCATCCATTATAGTCGGATTTATTGGGAATGCTTCAGTTGTACCGGGTAAAACAATAAAATTTCCATACAATTGGGAAAAGCATATAAGGTATCCAAGGGCAAGCCCTACAAATAGACCAATGGATGAAATTAAAATGCCCTCAATAAAAAATATGGAAAAAATATTTTTCTTCGTTAACCCCATGCTTAGTAGTGAAGCAATGTGTTTTTTCTTTTCAACAAATAACATCGTTAGGGATGCTATAAGATTAAAAGCAGAGAGAATGAAGATAAAAATCAATATACAAATCACAATAATTTTTTCGGATTGACTTGTTTTATAAATCAATTCATTCTTTTCAATTCGAGTCTTTACTTTAAATGAGGACCCCACCAACTCTTGTATGGATTTTTTGGTTTGTTCGAGATCGGCACTTTCATTTAAATCAATCCAAATCGAACTGTATTCGTTTTCATATTGCAGTAATTGTGAGGCAAAATCAAATGAGCTCAAAACAATTTCGGAATTCACCTCTCGGTTATAGTTTAAAATTGCGCTGACGTTCGTGTTTTCAAGATAAAATGGATTTTGCCCTGGTTTTATTGAAATTTTTCGTTTGGGCGCATAAATAACAATTGGATCGTAATTGTTCTCCATATCAATACCAATTTGAAGTTTTTCTTGCAATCCTGCACCTGGAATAATAAAGTCTGAATAGTCTTTGATTTGTTCCTTATTCAACAAGTGTTTATTGATTTTCGCCATTTCCAAGAAGGTTGAGTCAACACCAATCAATCGAGCGTTAACCCATCGTTCACCGTTTTTTATAATCACTAATTCATCAATAGTTCTTGAAAGTGATTTTACGCCTGTTGTGGTCTGAATTTTCTTTAAATCAATTTGAGAAGCATTAAATGTTTTAGTATCTACTGCTTGAATTGATAAATCAGTATCAAATTCTGAGTACATGCGATCTATCATTTGTTCAATTCCGTTGAAAGCTGAGATTAATATTACTAATGCAGCTGTGGTAACAGCAATTCCAACAATTGAAATCGCTGTAATTAAATTAATTGCATTTCTCTTTTTCCAAGAAAATAAATACCTTTTAGCAATAAAAAATGGAACGTTTGTACCCAATTATTTTTTTAATAAATTATTTATTTCTTCTGCATAATCAAGCGAGTCATCTATGAAAAACAATAACTCAGGAATTTTTCTCATATTCCCCAATCGCTTTGCAATTTCCATTCTGATTTTGCCCTTGTTTAGATTGATATTATCTAAAACAACTTTCTTGTCTGGACCGGCAAAAAAACTTAAATAACAACGAGCTAAAGATAGGTCAGAGGTTACACGAATTACTGTGACTGTAACCATGCTTCCTAAACAAATTTCATTGGTGTTTCGCTGAAGATAAGAGGCTAATTCAGCCCTAATAGCAGCTTCAATCTTGTGTTGACGTATTGATGACATATTACAAAGATAGGTATTTTGTGTGGGTTAATAATTAAAACGTTTTTCTGTTTATCTTTGAGAAATAAACCTATACATAACAAATGTTAAAAAATTTTACCGCTAATTTTTTATCTTTTTTACTAATTGTTCAAATCATGTTTATTGATTCGAGTTGGTTGGGTGCTCAAACCATTCAATCTGATAGCATCAAAAATGAATCAACCGTGCTTCAAGGACTCAAAAAAGCAGGACCTGGAGATATTCAACCGGGTACTCCATTAATGCTTGATCCGATGTCAATGCCCATGTATGATGAGCAATTTCAAAAGATCAACCCGGCAGATTTTATGAAAATCATGATGTCAAGCGAATATATTCCTGAACCTTATGTGGATGAAAAAAAGATGGTTAAGGCCTTTGTTTTGAGAAAAGCAACTCCAGAGGAAAAGGCCATGATGGCAAAAATGCAACAAGGCGGGATGGGAATGGAAGAGGAAAAAAACGAATTGATTGGAACTAAAGCAACTGATTTTAATCTGAAGGATTTAAAAGGAAAAACACATATATTAAGTGAATTAAAAGGAAAAGTGGTTGTATTAAATTTTTGGTTCGTAGAGTGCAAGCCTTGTATTATGGAAATGCCCGAATTGAATGAATTGGTTGAAGAATTTAAAGAAAAGAATATCGTTTTCCTCGCAATTGCTTTAAATGATAAAAAACAGCTTAAGAAGTTTTTAAAAACAACAGATTTCAATTACAAAGTTGTTGCAAACGGTCAGACAAGTGCGGATTCATACGGAGTTAAAGGGTTTCCAACAAATGTAATCATTGACCAAAATGGCAAAATTCACTATGTGTCAACTGGAATTGGCCCGAGTAATAAGGAGAATCTTCAGAAAGCAATAAACGAATTATTGATAAAGTGATTTGCTCAGTAAAGTCAATCTATCATTCAGACTTTTTAAAGAACTTCAGTATTTATTATCTTTTAAGTATTTATAAACAACTTTAACCAGATTGGATTCTACTAAACTTTACTTTTAATCTTTTTGAGAATCGTCTTCACTTTCTTTTTTTGAAAACTCAAAATAATATCCAATTACAAAAAAGTCTCGACCAGTTTCATCATTAATTTTATAATCAAATTGATGCAAATAAGCCAACTGAATTCCTGAAGATTTAGTAAAATGAATATTAAAACCGCCTAAAATTCGATTGCGTTCAAAATACGGTTCTTTATCTGTAAAGAAAAGTTCATTGCTTACATTCAACGCAATGGAAAAATGACGTTCAGTATGATAAAGAGGTTTGGTTAATCCTAATCTGTATCGATACCTATTTCGATATCCTGAACTGGTAAATCTGCTTTCCAAGCGATACCGTTGCTCTATTTTGAATTTTCCTATTTTTTGTATGAGTAAAACTTGTGGCGAAATCCTAAATTCATTATTGTTTTTTGGCAGTACAAAATCACCACCTTCACGGTATGTTTGATAGGTGCCAGCACCGAGTGTAAGACGAATACCATTTTTTAATTCATAATTGACACCACCTTTTGCCTCGTAATAATGAAAATGGTCGTAAAATTTTAACGAGCGAATTTGACCTTCACCAAAAAAACTCCATTTGTCGGAAAGGGTATATTTTACGTTGAGAATATTCCATGAACCTAGATTGGCCTGCTGAGATTTCAATGTAAATGAATAGAATAAAGTGAAAAACAAGAATAAAATACAGCGATTTATCATGATTATTAGGGTTACTTAATAGTACTTTCTTTTTTGATTATTTCCAATTACATACCAACTCTACAATACTAATTTATTAAAAAATCACAGGATTATCAATGAGTTTGTATTATTATATAATCAATGGTTGACAATATTGCATCTTCTTTCTCGTTATTTTAAAATAATTTAAAAAGCGTATGAACATTTTTACTTAATCAATTAAGTAAATTTCATGAAAATTAAAACTCTGATCCTCTTTGGATCTATGACCGGCGCAGCCTGTTACGCACAACAATCAGTAAGTCTAACAGTAAATGGCGGAGTGAGTGCTATGTATTCCATTACCAATAAACTCGAAGAACAAGGTATGGGGCTAACCATGAAAAGAAAAACAACTTCAGCTTATGGTCTTGATGCCCAACATACTATTAGAAAAGGAAATTTTGGCGTTGATTATGGAATTGGGATTTATCAATTAGGGGGTAATCAACATGAAACATTCTACACAACGGATATTTTAAGCGGTCAACAAAATAAATATGTAACTGAAATTGAGAGAAGGGCCACGTTTTTATCTATTCCAGTTTTATTTAATGCATACCTAAAGAACTTATCGATAGGATTTGGTGGTTTTCTGGGTGTTCGATTGAATAATTCTATGAGCATTAGCTGCTTGAGAAACGACGAATTGAGTGCTTTTACTCAATATGGAAATAATCTGGCTGATTTAGATGCTGGATTGAAATTTCAGGCTATTCAACGATTAAATAAAAAATGTTCGTTTGTTTTTACCTATTCACATGGTTTTGCAAATATCGCCAATCAGTCCGAAAAAGGTGGAAAATACTATCAATTTGGGATTTCAGAAATAACAACTAGAAGACTTCAAACGAGACTTGCAACTGTGGGCTTTCGTTATAATTTATTAGGATTGAACTAAGAGTTGATTAATTGATTTTCCACTTAATGGAATATCAGGAATAACATGATTAGCAGTCAAAATAAGTTGAATTAGTTGTTTTGGCTGCGACACATATAACAAGTTAATTCATGTTTTTTATAAATCTTACCATTTGCCTACTGCCCCCTATCTTTATAAAATAAACTCCATCAGCAAGTCCAGAAATAGTGAAAGTTGTTGAGGACTCATTCGAATTAATCTCCTTGATTTTTACTCCTAATTGGTCATAAAGAATTACATTTCCCAAACTTCCTCCTGTCACAGAAACAGTTAATTGCTCATTCGCAGGGTTCGGATAAAATTGAATTTCTGGCTCGAAATATTCCTCTTCAACACTCGAAGTAGAACATACTAAATCATTCACGTATTGCCAAATATCATCATTGAGAAGAAATGGAACATTGGAATTACTTGGTTCATCGCCCATGCGCAACCAAACCAAATTTTGACTGGGTACAACATTTAAAAATTGTCCGCCCGAACCAATGGCAGAGATCATGTCCGCCGGCGCATTTGGACACATAAAAGCTGGAAATACGGTTTGTAGTGAAGGCACCATGAATGATTGTTTCCCATTCAACCACCATAAATAACCATACGATTTGTTTAAGTTTTGAGAAGTATTTACCATGTCATTAAAATACGCTGTATCCGTCATGATTTGGTTTCCATTCCAGTTTCCTTTGTTCAAAATTAAGGATCCAAAGCGCGCCATACTTCGGGCCGTACTAAAGAATACATTGTTGTATCCCACCGAAAAAAATGCACCTGTCATTCCAGTGGGATTCTTCAATTTTTGCGTCGTGTAGTTATTCAAAGTTAGCCCGGTAGCATTTTCAATAACGCCATCCAAAAGTGTGTACGGTCCGTTGTGATATGCCCAGCGCGTTCCTGGGTCAGCCAAATAATTCAAACACGTATCCAAAGTACAAAAGTGATCTGGAACACCATCATCCAAGCCCGAAGTCATTGTAAGTTGATTCCAAATAGTAATTCTTTCTTCTTGCTGAGGTGTACAATTGGCCCAACCTTGCCCTAGATAACTTGCAGTGGTGTCCGTAATCGATAAATATCCTTCCTGTTGCGCAATTCCCGTCATAAATGAGGTAATCGTTTTCCCTGCTGAGGCCCATTGCCATGGGGTAGTTGCCGTGTGTGTGCCAAAATACTTTTCTAGAACTATTTTCCCGTCCTTTAATAAAATGAATGCTTTTGAATTATTTTGTTCCAAGAAATTATACAAGCTGTCAATTTTTGGTTGACAATACCCTAGGGTTTGAGGTGCAATAGTGTCCCAAGAACTTCCCGTTAAAGGAGGGAAATAGATGGTTTGTGCCTTAAAATCAATTAGTGAATAAACTACAATAAGCAAGGTAAAGAATTGTTTCATATCTGTTTTTTAATGTCGAATTACTTTAAAAACTTTGTTTTTTGGACTACTTTTCAAGGTGATGAAATAAGTTCCTTGAGCGAGGTTCGAAAATGAAATTTCATTGGCTTCTTTAGATACTGTTCCCTCAAAAAGTTTCATTCCATTTTTGGATCGCACCTCATAAGGTAGAATATCTGCATTTTTCAAGTCTATTTTTACCTTTTCCGTCGTCGGGTTGGGATAAATCTCTATAATTTCATTGGTGTTTTCTTCAATGCTTACGGAATTATTCACTAAATCAGTTAGCAGTTTAATGGCTACTTGAAATGCTTGTGCGGGCAATTGATTGATGAGCACACAAATCACAGAGCCTGATTGCACGTCATACATCATGGATGAGTTATATCCACCCCAAATTGTGCCCCCGTGTTGCCAAATAGTTCTACCTAAAATAGTTGATTCACTTATTCCAACTCCATAACTTCCCGATCCAACAAAAGTTGTCATCTCGTTCAATGAATTTTGATTGAGAACCTCTCCGTTCATTAAAGATTTGTACCATTGTGCCATTTCGCCCGAGGTAGAATACATCGCTCCTGCCGACCATGCCGCGCTATTGATCGATGTACGTGGTGTTGAAGAAAAATCCATCCCTCCTTGCCATGGATGAGCCGCAAATAAAGGATTAGTTTCATAGACAGCCAAATAGGTGCTATCTAATTGAAGAGGAGTTAAAATACTATCGCGCAACAGTTGACTAAAGCTTTGTCCGGTGACACTTTCGGCAATCAATCCTGCCAGCAAATAATTTGTGTTGCAATAATACCAATCTGTTCCTGGTGCTGAAAGGGGTGGACCAACCCAAGAAACAATTTCAGTTGGTGTAAAAATGCGATTGGGATCTGCTAGCATAGAATCGGGGTAGCCGGCAATATTTACATCGCTCAATCCACTTGTATGGTTTAGTAATTGGCGAACTGTAATAGTAGAATCTACGTTATTGAAATTGGGTAAATGTTGATGTAGTGAATCATCCAGCGAAAGCAATCCATTTTCAGCTAATTTGAGAAGCAGCACGCCCGCAAATAACTTTGTGTTACTTGCAATTCCAAATCCAGTTTGAGGTGTTACAGGAACTCCAGTATGTGATTCTCCCGTAACTCCTAGCCACGTTCCTTGATTGGGAACATACACACTGGCAGAAATCCCTTTGAGGTTGTAGGCGGTTCGAAAACTATCGATTGTATATTGTAAATCTGCGGATAAGGTTGTGTCAAAAGATTGAGCAAAAACCTTTAATTGACTCAAGACAAAAAGTAAAACAATGATTTTGAATGATTTCATTTGAAATTATTTACACTAAAATTACAAAAACCACGAAATTAAATCGTGGTTTCTTTGTTTAATTTAGAATTACTGAATAATCCGTCTCGTATCCAAATCAATCTGATACGTTTTGTTTCTTCGTTTGGTAGTGGCTTCTGCAATGTTATCACACATTCCATTTCCGAAATTTAGTATAATTCCTCGTGATTCATTTCCAATATCAACCTTACCAGATAATGGATATTTGCACTCACCTGGTTTTAAGACAATCTTTTCAGTTATAGTATGTGGTATTTCGATTCCTCTTCTTCCAATTGCAGTTCCTGAACCAGTTACATGAAATTCATCGTCGCTAATATCACAGGTTGCAATTCCCGAAATCCACTCGCGATAGCGTGTGAAACTTCTATTTCTTGAAAATTCACCATTTGTTGCTGTAATATCTCCTGTTATTTTCACAACCATATTTCCAGCTGCATTGGGCCCTGTATTTTCTGCATTTCGTGAACCTTCAATTTTTACGTCGTTGACGAAGAAATTTTCAAAGGTTACTGCTCTTGTGTTTCCTGCAACACGCATATCTCCCGATACATTAATGATGATTTTCCCTTTTTTTGTTCGGCCGTTTGCATCAATACAACCTGTTCCGTAATCGATTGTAACTGTTTTTGGAAAAGTATTGGAAGATTCTGTAACCACCGCACATGGAGCCAAAAGGGATGCGTAATCAAAACTGCAAGGATTGGATGCTATTTCTTCCTCTTTCAAGAAATCATTTTCCTCCATTTCCAATTTTAACACATCCTCAGAATCCGATTGATTTTCTTGTAGAAATTTGTTACATGAGGAAAGGTATAACATGGTACCTAATGCAAATACAAAGATTTTTTTCATGGCAGTAAAATTTTATTGTTTTGATACTTTGAGAACCATTTTATTAAAAAGGTTGGTTGTACATGTCATTTTTTGATAATAGATATCGAAAAATTGTAATTGCCAAGAATTAATGTGTTTGTTGAATTGAATAATATTTTAATGTTTTTTTTGTAAAATGAAACCATTGAAATGGTTTTATCATATATGTTTAAACACATAGGCTCGGGTTTAAACCCGAGCCTATGTGTGAATTTACTTTCAACTCTGTTTTCACTTCAAATCATACCTCACTCCTCCCAAAATGCTTGATCCTGCAATCCTTACCGAATACCCATTTGCGTTCACGAATTGATTGAGAGGGACATAATATCCGGCTTCAGTAAAGAAACTCCAGTTGCCTTTGATGCGCGTTTCAACGCCAAGAGCGACAATCGCTTGCAAGTTTAAGCGGTTGTTTGGTCGATTCAAATTGAGTTCAACATTTCTTGCAATTCCATTTTCCAACACATCAAGAGAAAGTGATCGCCTTCCAAAGAACTCCATGTTTAACCCAGTTCTAAAATACGGTGAAAATCGTTCATCTGTAAAACGATAGGTAATTCCAACGGGAATGGAATACAAGGAAAAAGCATGATTGATTCTTAATTTATAAATTCCTGAAGTCCCGTTGGTAATACTCTGTATCAATGTTGGGTCTGTGGTGCTTGCCTCACCAGAGGTAGTTTTCAATCGAATATCATTCGTAGTGGGGTCAATTTGTAAATACTTAAAAAACCAACGCGATTGAAAATCTCCACCTGCTAATTGAAAACCAGCGTTGAGGGATAAACGCTTATTGAAATGATAATTGAGATTGGTTTGAAATCCGAATTTCGGTAACGAAGCTCGACGTTCACCCAATGCATTTGAATTCGTGTTATCGCTATTGAATGTGCCTGATATTATTCGGATATTTCTTCCAAATAATGGAGCTACTTGCAACGAAAAGCAGGGTTTAAAATCAGTTTTATCTTTCTTCGCTACTTCTTGAATTGGAGAAGATTGTACAGTTGAAAGTGAGTGAGCCGGAAGCAATTTTAAACGAATGTTCGAATCTTGAATTCTAGCATTTTTAGAAGAAATGTTGGTATTTGTTATTGTTTCATTATCGCTATTTTCATGGTTTTTGGATACTACAGTTTTATCGCTGTTTATTTCTGTAGTTAAATTTGGACCTTCTGATAAATTGATTGTTTGATTTTGTTTTTTGCTAGGGTTTCTCTTGCTTTTGGTGGAGTTGTCAGATTTATTTTTTGAATTGGAGAACCTATTTTCTGAGGAAGTAGATTCTCTATTTTTTCTCTGATTTGATAATGACTGATCGAATTGATTGTTAAAGTTTGATTCTCGGTTTTTGCTATTAGACTCCTCGGCTTTTTCAGTCAAATCTACCTTTTGTTGGGGTTTATTTGATGAATTTTTGCCTGAAGTTTTTGTTCTTATTACTTTGTTTTGAGTTTCATTTTTTGCTTTGATTTTGGCATTGTTATATGACGATTTTTGTAAGTACACAATTCCCAATACTCCTAATAGAATTAAGGAAGCAGCAATCCAAAGTGCGGCGAATCTCTTTTTCTTAGGAAATAATTCTTGTTGAATATTGCT
Organism: Crocinitomicaceae bacterium; assembly: GCA_044237035.1. Lineage (GTDB taxonomy): Bacteria > Bacteroidota > Bacteroidia > Flavobacteriales_D > Crocinitomicaceae > UBA952. The sequence continues at coordinate 7,971 of JBIIFU010000021.1, read as the reverse complement.
CCAATTTTCATCCGGTGGCAACTGAATGTCCTCTTCAAATCGAGAAGCCAATGCGCCCTCCCAATCCTCTTTAGAATTCATAGTGTCTTTATTCATGTTCAATTTTTTTAGCAATAACTAGGTCTTTTTCCAATGCTTCTCTCAGTTCTCTGCGCGCATGAAAGAATTGCGATTTTGAGGTTCCTTCAGAAATTTTGAGCATTTCTGCAATTTCCTTGTGTGAAAAACCATCAATCGCATGAGCCACAAAAATTTGCTTTCTTCCTGTTGGTAACCGTTCAATTAGAAAAGTTAATTCATCCTTTTCTAAGGATTGCAGAAGCGAAATGTCAACTGGATCCGCAAATGATTCAAAGTTACTTTCGGCGATTTTATTCTTCTTGCGAAAATTGGATAAAATACAACGAACGGTCACTTTGCGCATCCAACCTTTGAAACTTCCTTGCGATTTAAATGAATGAAGATTGCGGTAAATTGTAATGAAACTTTCTTGCAGACTGTCTTGTGCGTCCACCACATTTTTGTGATAGCGCAAACAAATGGCATATAACCAGCCTTTATTCTGTTCATACAATTCCTTACACGCTCGTTGGTTTCCCTCAATGCAAGCCCGTATCAACTCTTCCTCAGTCAATTAATCGCGAATTAATTTTAGTTTACTGATGCAAAAAAAAGACAAAAGGTTGGTTTCTTATAAAACATTGTTTCAATATTATATGAAACTTCTAAAAAATTAGGTAAATTTGATTTCCGAAACAATTTTTTCGGAACTGTAAGTTTCTAAAAAATGGAAAAATTTTATAATAGAGAAAAAGAAATTGCTTATCTACAAGAGATTGAGGAGCGATCAGAAAGGTCGGGACAATTCACCGTGGTAACAGGTAGGAGGCGAATAGGAAAAACACAATTGTTGTTGAAGGCTTTTGAAGAAAAGTGTTATCTGTATTTTTTTGTTGCTCGAAAATCAGAAAGCTTGTTATGTCAAGATTTTCAAGAAGAAATAAGAAGAAAACTGAATGTGCCTCAATTAGGTGAATCAACTTCGCTTGTTCCAATTTTTGAATTTCTTTTTGCGTATTCAAAGCAAAAAAATATCACGTTAATTATTGATGAGGTTCAGGAACTTTTATTTATTAACCAATCCATTTTTAGTGAATTACAGCGAATTTGGGATTTGAATTCTAAAACAAGTAAAATCAACCTAATTGTTTCGGGTTCCCTCGTTTCGTTAATGCACAAAATCTTTGAGGATAAAAATGAACCTTTATTTGGTCGAGCTAACCATAAAATACAGGTAAAGCCTTTTGAAACATCTGTTTTAAAGGAAATTCTGCATGACCATAATCCTAATTACAAAGCAGAGGACTTATTGGCAATGTACAGTTTTACGGGTGGAGTTGCAAAATATTGTCAGCTTTTCATGGAAAATAAAGCCTTTACAAAGGACAAAATGATTGCTTATCTCACCTCTGAGAATTCATTGCTATTGAATGAAGGCAAGAACATTCTCGTGGAGGAATTTGGCCGAGAATACAATATTTACTTTAGTATTTTGTCAGAAATTGCCCAGGGTAGACAACGAAGAAGCGAGCTTGAAAATGTTTTGCAGCGAGAAATTGGTGGTTATTTGACCAAATTGGAACGTGATTTTGATCTCATTAAAAGAGCAACGCCTATTTTCGGATTAACGGCAGAATCGAAAAACATGAAATACATTTTAGAAGATAATTTCTTGATTTTTTGGTTCAGATTTATTTACAAATTTCAGCACATGATTGAAATTGACGCCCATGAGCAACTTCGTCAAGTAATACAACGAGATTATGAAACCTATAGCGGAATTCTCTTGGAAAAATATTTTCGAACTGTTGCAGCAGAAACAAAACGGTACACTAAAATTGGTAATTATTGGAACCGAAAAGGAACCTTGGAGATAGATTACATAGCCATAAATGAGTTGGAAAAAACAATTGTTTTCGGAGAAGTAAAAAGGCAGGCTAAAAAAATAAATCTGGAAAAATTGAAAGAAAACGTTGGCATATTAACCAATGAAATGAACCTACTTAAAGACTATAAAAAAGAATTTATTGGTTTGAGTATGGAAACTATGTAAACGGTTCACCAAGCTATTGCGGGCGGAATTCATTACCTGTTTTGCATATCACATTCTATGTAGTCAATTGATGCGAATGAAACCGATTCACATCAGCAATCATGCTGTGATAGTATCGATACCATCTGTCTGTCCCAAGTTTTTTCGCTTCAATATGAATAGGATTCGCTGCCCAGTTTTTGATGGAATCTTGGTCTTTCCAATAGCTTATAAATGTGCCACGATCATCATGTTTCATACTTTCATAACCCAAATAACCGGGCATTTCTTGAACGAGTTTTAATGTTATTTCATCGTATTCTGCATAGCCTTCTAAATTATCTGAAAGATAATAATTGAAAATAGATGCAACGAATGGGGCTTGAGGGCAGATATTGTTTTTCCAATGAATCATAATTGATATTTACTGTGAAATTACACACAAAATAAACAACTCTTTTGTATCCCAATTAAAAATTGTAAATTTGGGAACGTTAATATTTTAAATTGCTATAAATGAGGTGTTTTGCTGTTTTGTTTTTACTATTTTTTACATTTCACATAGGTGCTCAAGTTCAAAACTATACATATTCAGTAGGTTCATCTACATATATACCAATAACCGGTGGAACCGTTTTAGCCACAGGAACCTTTGATGCATTCAACTCAACGGCTATTAATCTTTCTTTTAGATATAATTGTATCCAAGTTAGCAGTATTAAAGTAAATGCTGATGGACATATTGGTTTGGGAAACTATATAAGTACTGCAAATTACACTCCATTGTCTGGAAACATAAATGCATCGATTGGTATTCTGAGTGCTATGGGTCGTGATTTAGCCAGTTCAGATGTGGGCAGTCCTGAAATCCGTTATGAAATTATTGGGGATGAGTTCATTGCGCAATGGACAGATGTCAGACGCAGTGGGACCTTCGGCGAGCGAATTAATTTTCAAATTCGAATCAATACGGTAACAAATGTCATTAATTATGTTTACGGCCCTTATATTTCCGGGGTAGCAAATACAAACTATCCTGAAATTGGATTGAAAGGAACCAATAGTATATTTCCAACTAACGTTAAGAACCTCACACTAGCTTGTGGCGAAACAGGTTGGTTGGGTGTAGCACCAGGAACTGCAAATAACTCAAAAGTATGTCTGAGCAATGCCACGTTCCCTGGTTCAGGAACAACTTTTACATGGAGTCCTCCAAGCCCTGCAACACCAGGTGCAATTACCGGTTTATCAACTCTGTGTCCAGGCTCAACATCACAGACTTATTCAATTGCTTCGGTGCCCAATGCCACAACTTACACTTGGACGGTGCCAACTGGCTGGACGATCACAGCAGGTCAAGGAACAGAGAGTGTAACGGTCACTGCTGGAGCAAGCGGTGAGAATGGAAATATAACTGTGTCCGCAGGAAATTTATGTGGGACCTCAATAGCCTCAACGGTACCAGTTACAGTTGGAAATTCATCCCCTGCAACACCAGGAGCTATTTCAGGATTATCAACTCAATGTCCGCAAACAGCAAGTCAAACTTATTCCATAACTACAGTTAACAATCCAACCTCCTACACATGGACAGTTCCGACAGGTTGGACAATCACAGCAGGGCAGGGAACTGACAACATTACCGTTACTTCTGGAATAACTGGAGAAAACGGAGATATTACCGTTACGGCTGAAAATGCATGCGGTGCTTCGTCTGCTTCTGCGCTTTCTGTTACTGTTGGAAATGCAGCGCCTTCAACACCTGGAATAATCTCTGGAAATGCATCGCTTTGTGAAGGCTCAACAAGTCAAACTTATTCTGTAACTCCGGTTACAAATGCGACAACATACACTTGGATAGTTCCAGCTGGATGGGCAATTTCATCCGGTTTAAACACCAATACTATTTCGGTTACACCGGGAGCAGCTGGACAAAACGGCCTTATAAGCATTACAGCGGGTAACTCTTGTGGAACCTCTCAAGAATCAACTTTACAAGTTGCGGTTAACCCTCTGCCTGCAGTAATTGCCGGAAGCGATACAACGGTTTGTGAAGCTGACTTACCTCTTTCTCTTACAGCAACTGGAAATGCCACATCTTATTCTTGGAATACGGGCTCAAATACTGCCACAACAACAATTACAACCGCTGGGACTTATACAGTAACTGGAACTTTGAACGGTTGTTCTTCGACAGACAATGTGGTTGTAATATCTGATCCATGTGCAGGAATAGAGGAAAACCAAGAATTGACTTTTCAGTTGTATCCAAATCCATCGAATTCTGTAATTAATATTACATCAAATTCAGATGAACAATATGATTATTCAATCTATTCAATAGAAGGGAAGCTTATGCTAGTTGGCGCGATGAATAACGGAACAACAACCGTAACAGTCAATCACTTTGCACCTGGAAAATACTTTACGAAAATAGGTGCGAAAGTCATTGCTTTTGAGGTTATTCCTTGATGAATGCTTTGTGAACAAATTAGTACTACTTGTTGAAAACTGACGGCTCAAATGTTGATTATTTTAACCTATTAACTGGGCTTTGTACTGAACTAAATGCTTAAAAATTATTAACTTGCACCACTTTTAAATAAATTTTATTAGAATGAAAACTTTTTACGCGCTTTCTCTTTTTTTACTAACTTGTGTAGTTTCTTTTTCTCAGGTTCAAAACTACACCTTCTCTGCAAGTGCAGGAGCTTATACGCCGATAACGGGAGGGACGGTGCTTTCCATTACTCCACTACCTATCGACGCATTCAATTCGACAGCAATACCCGTTTCTTTCACTTACAATTGTACGCCTGTATCAGCTATTAGAATCAATGCTGATGGCCATATTGGATTAGGTACATATATTTCAACTACCAATTACACACCATTATCTGGAACAATACCTGCCTCCATAGGTATCCTAAGTGTTCTTGGTCGTGATTTAGCTGCCTCAGATGTTGTTGGTGCTACTCCTGAAATTCGATACGAAACTATTGGCAATGAGTTTATTGTACAATGGACAGATATGCGACGAAGTGGAACTACTGGTGAGAGAATTAGTTTCCAAATCAGAATTAACACGTTGACGAATGTTATTAATTATGTCTATGGTCCATACACAGCGGGAGCAGCCAATGCCAACAACCCACAAATTGGTCTGAAGGGTACGAATAATATTTTTCCAACAAATGTAAACAATGTTACTTTGGCATGTGGAGGAACTGGTTGGTTGGGGGTTACAGCGGGTACAGCCAACACTTCGACAGTTTGTTTAAGTAGTGTAACATACCCTGCATCTGGCACAACGTTTACATGGACACCAGGGGGGGCAACTATTTCTGGTTCATTGGTGGCGTGTTTAGGAGGCACTTCTCAATTAACAGGATCGGGAACTGCAGCCACAACAAATGCGTGGGTTTCTTCAAATACATCAGTTGCGACAGTTTCAAGCACTGGTTTAGTAACAGCAATAGCACAAGGAACTTCAAATATTACTTACACAAATAGTACAGGATGTCAAGTTACATCTATTTTTACGGTTAATGCCAATCCAACGGTAACAGGAACAGCTTCGTTATGTGTTGGTGGCACTTCCCAATTAACAGGATCAGGAACTGCAGCTACTACTAATGCATGGGTTTCTTCGAATGCAGCAGTTGCAACAGTTTCCAACACTGGTTTAGTGACAGGTGTAGCAGCAGGAACGGCTAACATTACCTACACAAACTCTTTGGGATGTTCTGTTGTAACTGCAATTACCATTAATGCAAATCCAACAGTAACAGGAGCGAATTCTGTATGTGTGGGATCTAGCACTCAATTAACAGGAACAGCTACAGCAGCTACAACGAATGCTTGGGTATCTTCGAATACATCGGTTGCAACAGTTTCAAATACAGGTTTGGTATCAGGCGTATCAGCTGGAACAGCTACTATAACCTACACGACTACCTTAGGCTGTACAACTATAAAAACAATCACTGTGAATGCAAATCCAATTGTAACTGGTGTAGTCACGTTTTGTGTGGGTTCTGTCACTCAATTAACAGGCTCAGGAACTCCAGCCACAACGAATCCTTGGGTTTCTTCCAATGCAACTATCGCATCTGTTTCAAACACTGGTCTGGTTACTGGAGTTGCATCTGGAAATGCAATAATAACCTACACCAACAATAATGGATGTTCGGCAATTTCAAATGTAATAGTTAATGCAAATCCAACAGTAACAGGAGCGAATTCTGTATGTATTGGAGCTACGACTCAATTGACTGGAACAGCTACTGCAGCTACAACAAATCCCTGGGTGTCTTCTAACACATCAGTCGCAATAGTTTCTAATACAGGTTTGGTGACAGGCGTATCAGCTGGAACGGTGAATATTACCTACACGAATTCATTAGGGTGTTCCTCTGTAAAAACAATTACTGTTAATGCAAATAATACAATAACGTTAAGTTCTGCGGTAGGAACAAACAACCAAACTCGTTGTATCAATACAGCGCTTACGAACATTACCTATTCAACAACTGGTGCTTCTGGTGCAACGGTAACTGGGCTGCCAACTGGAGTTACTGGCTCATGGTCAGCAAATGTTTTTACAATCAGTGGTACACCTTCAGCAACAGGAACATTCAATTATACGGTTACAATGACTGGAGGCTGTACTGGAGGAACTAATACAGCTACAGGAACTATCATTGTAAATCCAAACAATACAATAGCATTAAGTTCGGCGGCGGGGACAAACAACCCAACACTTTGTATCAATACAGTACTTACAAACATTACCTATTCAACAACGGGTGCAACTGGCGCAACGGTAACTGGGTTGCCAGCTGGAGTCACTGGATCATGGGCCTCTAATGTATTTACAATCAGTGGAGCCCCGTCAGTATCGGGAACATTCAATTACACGGTAACCATGACTGGGGGGTGTACTGGAGGAACTAACACAGCTACAGGAACTATCATTGTAAATCCAAACAACACTATAGCATTAAGTTCAGCGGCTGGAACAAACAACCAAACCCGTTGTATCAATACAGCCCTTACGAACATTACCTATTCAACAACTGGTGCAACTGGCGCAACGGTAACTGGATTGCCGGCTGGAGTCACTGGCTCATGGTCAGCAAATGTTTTTACAATCAGCGGCACACCTTCAGCATCAGGAACATTTAACTACACAGTGACCATGACTGGAGGATGTACCGGAGGAACTAATACCGCTACAGGGACAATCACAGTTAATGCAAATCCAACCGTAACAGGAACAACTTCATTGTGTGCAGGTTCTTCGGTTCAATTAGCAGGTTCTGGAACTCCCGCTGCATCAAACGCTTGGGTCTCTTCGAATGCCTCTGTTGCAACAGTTTCTAATATTGGTGTGGTAACAGGAATAGCGGCTGGAACTGCAACGATAACTTATACCAATAACAATGGGTGTTCGGCAATTTCAATTGTAACAGTTAATGCTAATCCAACGGCCAATGCAGGTGCAGATGGAACAATAACTTGTACCCAAAATACAAGTGGGATAACTTTGGGAACATCATCAGTTACTGGAGTTACTTACGCTTGGACGCCTTCAACTGGACTGAGTGCTAACAATGTATCCAATCCAATATCTACAACAACTACTACGACAACCTACACGTTGACCTCAACAAATTCCGTTAGTGGATGTACAGCTACAGATCAAGTGATTGTAACCGTTAACAATACTCCTCCTGTTGCTAATGCTGGTGCTGATTTCACTAAGACGTGTACGCAGAATCCAAATGGACTTCAAATTGGAACAACTGCTGTTTCTGGAGTAAATTACTCTTGGTCCCCAATAACTGGACTAAGCTCTTCAACGGTATCTAATCCAA
>JBIIFU010000006.1:0-122443 GCA_044237035.1 Crocinitomicaceae bacterium | reverse complement strand
AGCAATTAGAAGATACCTTTTCTTTTTTATTGAAATAATTGACTTTATCGTCGATTCTTTAGTAATTGTATTAGTCATATTTGTTTGGTTGATTAAAGTTTACGCATTGCCTTGCGATACATTTCCTTTTCTTTGGGCTCCCAATATTCTTGGATATCCAAATTCACTTTGATGACTTTGATTTTACAATTTTTGTTTTCACGAGCCAGATCCTCCCAAATTTTCACATGGTCTTTGTTTAATTTTCCGGTCCAAACATTCCAATAAATCAATAAATAGAAATCGGCATTATTCGGCAAAGTCATTTCTTTCCCTTTTAAATCTCGGAATTTTGTCCATTCCTCTGCTAAACTTGAGCTATCCGGCTTGTTATAAATCCCAGATAAACTCAATTTCGGAATAAAATCAAAAAGTCCGGCATTACAAGAAGTGTCCGTTTGGCGGTATTCTATGTATTTTCCATTGCTGTCATAAATTGCCGCGTTGGGAATACTCGTGCTTTTTAAGACGTATGGAAAGTCTTTACTTGTTACAGAAACGATATTTGTTGTATCCAATCCAAACTTTAATGCCTTTTTGGTTATGGATTCTTGATTTTCAATATCCGGTTTTTTAATCCCATATATTGCTTTCATGATTGGCTGGCAGCTAGCTAATAACAATAGTGAGAATAGTAATAAGATCTTTTTCATGTGTTAGTTTTTTATTAGCTTACTGATTTGAGAGTTAATTTGAATCACGTAAATTCCACTTGTCAACTCAGATATATCGACCACATTTTCTCCACCATAAATCACAAATTGCATTACTTCTTTTCCTACATTGTCGAACAAAATGCAATCGGAATTTGATGTGTTTTCAGGGAGGGAGATTGTTAGCATTTCTGAGGCTGGGTTGGGGTAGATGTTGATTTTTATTTCATTCAAAGACTCTATTCCTGCCAATGAAGCAACATCACAATCCAAAAAATATCTGTCTGATATAGTTCCGATTCCTAATTGACTTACATAATTAGCACCAGCTGAACAAATAGATAGACTATCTGAAGAAATAGCCAATACATGCAATCCATAAAGAGTCGTACCTGAAGCGTCGGTAGAACCTTTTGCCAAAGCAAATTGGTTATATTGACTACCCGTATTTACAGCAACTGGATAGTTCTGTTGTTGGGTTGTCCCTGTTGACAATTGACCATAACCATTGAACCCCCATGACCAAACAGATTGATCCATCCAGGTGGCATAAGCAAAACTTGATCCCGCATATATTTTGTCCCAATCTAAACCTGAGCCAATTTGAGTTGGAGTTGAGCGGTCTTGCGTGTCACCTAAGCCCAGTTGAGAATTCCCATTAAATCCCCATGACCAAGCCGAACCATCCGTTTTGATACCACATGAAAATAAATAACCTGCCGATATAGATTTCCAAGTATCCGTTCCAACCTGAACTGGAATATTAGAATCAGTTGTTGAATTTAATCCCAACTGACCTGCAAAATTGTTACCCCATGCATATAAATCTCCATTGTTTTTTGTTGCTAAGGTATGAACTCCTCCAAGAGAAACTTGATTCCAGTTATTGTCTGTGCCAATTTGAACAGGAGTGCTTGCATCGGAAAGAGTACTATTTCCCAATTGCCCATATCCATTGTATCCCCACATCCATAATGTCCCGTCCGTTTTAATTCCTGCACTATGAACTAATCCTGCAGCAATTTTACTCCAATTATTTTCTGTTCCAACTTGAATTGGTTGATTTGAATCTGTTGTTGTTCCGACTCCTAATTGTCCTGCTGAATTAAGACCCCATGACCACAAAGTCCCATCAGATTTAAGAGCCAAGGTATGAAAACTACCACAAGCAATATCAATCCAATCAGTTAAATTTCCTAGTTGCGTTGGAGTTGTCATGGACGTGTTATTACCTAATCCAAGCTGTCCATTTTGATTCACACCCCAAGACCAAATTGTTCCATCCGAGCGCAAAGCCATACTGAATTCTGTTCCCGCACTTACTTTTTTCCAGTAGGTTTGAGAAAAGGAAATTACACTTGTAAAGGCAATAAAAAGGAGTAAAAGTGTTGTTTTTATCATAATTTTAGTTTTTAATCTTTTAATAAAACACGAAGTTATATAAAAAAATAAAATATTAAAAATGAGCAAACTATGTGATACTAAAACGCCACCCGATGAGGTGGCGTTTTAGTTATTCTTTTATGCGAAGTCGAAGCTCTTTTTTACTTAAATTCACTCAATGATGATCCTTTCCACCCATTCTCCCACTTTCACGAAATAAACTCCAGAGTTTAAGTCTGAAATATCAATTTGGGTATCTTTTCCAGAAAGTTTTATAGTTTTTATTTTTCTTCCGCTTGCTTCGTGTATTGAACATGTTTTATGCGAATTAATGTTAATAGATATATTAATAGTTTCTAACGAAGGGTTTGGGAAGATGTCGAATTGATTATTTTCTTCCAGACTATTAATTGATACTACTAATTCACAAGGGCCTGATGAATTAGGATAATACGTTTGATTATTTACTTTAAGACAAGATAAATGTGATTCCGTTTCGTCCATTCGATTTGGAAAAAGCAAACCAAAATCACTGCCAATTCCTTCGATATAGCTACCCCCATTGGGGCCGGTGCAACTGCCTTGGAAATGAAAAACCCTGTGGTAATTTCCGTTTACTTGAATGGAATCAATTGAAACTATTGTTTCTGTATTGAATCCGAAACAATCAGATGCTAAAGTGTGAAGCACGGATTTAATGGTGTCTCCAACTTGCAACGAGAAATCGTAAAGGATGTTTTCTGTAGTGCTGTCCAACAAAATAACAAAGATTTTTTTATTTAATGTATCTTGACGAATAGCTCCTGTATAGGTTGGAAAAGAGCTGACATCGTTCAGACTTGGAATTTCTGTTTTTTTGATCTTTACGTATGATTGGTTATTAATAAGTGTATCTCCGTCTGTGAAATATTTGTATTGAACAAAAGTACACTGAGGACAACCAAGTAAATTTATTCCACCGTAATTGATCCATTCGGCATTTTGCATCGGTAATGGCTTGTATTGAGCATAACTATATTGAAGTGCTACCGACAAAAAGAAAAGAAAGATAAGTTTTTTCATACCTTAGTTTTTAATTAGCTTACTGATTTGAGAGTTGATTTGCATCATATAAATTCCACATTCCAAACCCGAAACATCCACTAAGTTCTCACCTCCCAAAACAGTAAAGCGCATCACTTCTTGTGCTGCATTGTCAAATAGAATACAATCTGTAGTTGAAGTGTTATCAGGGAGTGAAATGGTGAAGGTCTCACTTGCTGGATTGGGAAATATGGAAATGCCGTTAACTTTTAGATATTCTTCAATTCCTGCAGTTTGACAGCTTTCATTTAAACAAGCCCATTCATCAAGTTTAATTAGAACAAATGGATCTGGAGATGCAGCCATAAAGTCATAGCCAGTTGTTGCGTAACCACCATCCGCTGTTTTTACGATTGCCTGAAAAACCGCATTAGCAGGATTGTTATTAAAAACGTCAATGATACGACTCCAAATTATTGTACCGGAAGAAGACATTTTTTGAATGGATAAAACCCCATTAAAACCTAGATTTTGTGTGTAAGTGGTATCTGAATAACCAACAGCAACTATCGTATCGCCGGTTTCAACTAATATGCTAAAAAAACTATTGTCAATTGATTCATAACCTGATACATTTTTCCAAATTAAATTACCATTAATATCAAATTTTAGTGACATTTGTTTAGTCAAATCAAAACCGCCCTGAACGTTCCCAGTCATTTCTGCACCGACAGCAACAAAATCACCATCAAACAAATGTCCTACATTGTATAAATAACCCCCATTTGTTGTGTTAAAATTCTTTTGTTGAAGCATAACTCCCAATGAATCAAGGATACATAAAAAAGATGTTGGATTGTTATTTTTGTAACCAACCATAATAATTCTACTTGAAATAGAATCTTGAATGGCGCTAAACACTTGTTCTATCTGATTGGATAAATTATATTTTTTCTTCCATTGAGTATTTCCTAAAGAATCCGTTTTAAGTAAGAATATTTTTTGGTCGCCGTTTAATGGACTTGTCATGCCAGATAGAATGAAACCTCCGTCGTTCGTTGTTGAAATAGACCTTGTTTCTAATAATGAATCTTGTGCTTCTCCTACATAATGTTTGGTCCAAATTGTATCGCCCTGATTGTTTAATTTCAACAGATAACTGGTATAGGCATTTGTAATTGTATTGTGAACATTAAATGTAGAGTAATAATATCCTTTTATTGGTTTTAAGAAATCATGAATATACCAACCTGCTAACATGGATTCATCCGGTGACATTTGGTGTCTCTTATACCATAGTAAATTTCCCATGTGATCGTGCCCAGATACGGTATAAGCGAAGTAACCACTTTGATTATCAATTGAGTCAGCTGAAATCCCCGCTAACATATAACCGTAGTCCGTATTTGCGACCCCATAACTTTGCGAATTTATATTGGGAGGGAAATTATAGGTTTGTATAAACCGATTGGGAGCTTGGCCTAGTAATAAATTAACACAACTCGTAAAGATGAATATTAAATAAATAATTTTTTTCATAATGTGATGATAACGTTTGAATTTATGAATTTAGGGGGCATCACTCCACAACAAGCTTCTGCACCCAATCGCCAATTTTCAAAAAATAAATCCCTGGGTTTAAGTCCAAAATATCAATATGGGTTTCTGAACAGGTTAGTTTAATTTGTTTTATTTCTCTTCCGCTTGCGTCGATTAGGGAACAAGAATTATAACTGTTATTTTCATCAGGAATTTTAATTGTCATCGTTTCTTTTGCCGGGTTGGGAAAGATGGAAAAATTACCTTTATCAAGGTCTAATTCAAATAAAGAGGAATAAATTGAATATAAACGCGCAAAAGGATAATATCTTGAATTATTTACCCCAGAAGAAAGTCCAGACACAACTAGTTTTCCATCTGACTGTAGTAAAGAACAAAAAGCATTATCGGTGTAGCCACTAAAATCAATGATTAAATTCCCATTATTTGCAAATGAATTATTAATCAATCCTAAACTATCGTAGCAAACTAATAGCATATTTCCGGCAGAAGACCCCGTTAAAATTATATTATTATCAGGTAATAAGGTCATTGATCTCATTCCTTCAGCACTGCCATTGTCAAAAAAATTAAAACCATTTACTCCAAAACTATTGTCAATTTGACCGTTTGTTTCTAATCTGGTTATAAAATAATCTAGATTGGTACTTGCCCCTCTGTACCCCGATAACAAAATATTTCCATTATTAAGTTGTAAAATACTTATTCCTGCTTGGTGAGATGTTCCAAAATCAATTGAAACAATTCCGCTTGTTCCAAATGTATTATCCAAACTTCCATTCGGATTTAAACGAAGAGCGGAAACAATAACTGGATTAAATGTTGAGCCTGTTAATAGAATATTACCATCATTTTGAAGAAAAATATCTGTCAATGCATCCATGCCTGATAAATGATAATAAACATAACCGTTTGATCCAAAAGAACTATCAAATTGACCAGATTCGGTAATTTTAAATACAGCAAAATCAGGATTAACAGTTGTTCCTAAATCAAAAATTCCACCAATTAAAATAGTCCCGTCATTCAGAATAATAATTTTTTTACCATAATTTTCTTTCGTTGGTGCTAGTGGTTGCGAAACATGTGAAACAAATATTCCATTCTCACCAAATGTGGGATCATAAGAGCCATCTTCTAATAGACGGACAACAAACATGTCTTTTAACCAACCTGCATTCCAATGTCTTATGTATCCAGTAACTAATATTCTACCTGAACCATCTACTTTTACATCGTTTCCATACGCTTCACCAAGTAAGGAATCTTTTACAATTCCATTTTGTCCAAATGAATTATCAATAGAACCATCTGAATTTAAACGCATCACAAAATAATTCTTGTAATCACAAGAACCGACTGCGAGTATTTTCCCATCAGTTTGTTGCGCCATTGACTGAATACCATTTGTATAAATTGGACTTGGATGAATAATTTTTCCATTAGTTCCAAAAGAAATGTCTAATTCTCCAGGTAATTGAGAATAACAAAAATTACCTGTTAGTTGAGAAAATAATAATAAATAAAATAACTTACTCATATTAGAAAGTCATTCCCAAGGTTAAATGCGCGGATAAACCACCTGCATTAATATTTGGACCTTCGGTCAATTTTGTTTTACCTGTTTCCCAAGTTGATTTAGTAAAAGGCATATAATACGAACCTTTGAGGCCTATGATAAATTTATTATCCGATTTGCGAAAGTTGATTAGGTAGTTGAATTGAGTGGTAATATTCAATAAAAAAGAGGTGGTATTCATTTCTAATTGATTACCAACTGACGAACCGTAATTGTTAAACGAAGTTCCATCCGCTACATTTTCACTAATTTTTAAGGTGGATGTGCTGTAGGTTAACCCCATAAATGAATAAGACTGAAAATTCTTTGAATTGAGATATGAATATCCTAAAATTGATTGGCTAAAACATATATTTCTGAAATTAACGGAAACAGAATCATTTGATGCGGTTGAATTGTATGCAATTAACTCTTGATGAGAAACAAATTTATTTTTAGTTAATTGAATAAATCCTACCCCGGCTGAGAAAAAGTTTGTCCCCAAAACGGGGTAATTATTCGATAAAGTTGAATTGTTCAAAAACGAATTTAATTCCTTAATACCCGGTGACTGCACCCCAAAATACAAGTGACCTTGATTTTTTTTGAAGGTGGATGAATCTTTTGAGTCTTTCTGACCTGATACGGATTTAATAGAAAAAACAATTAATGTAAGAGCCAAAATTAATTTTTTCATAATTATAGTTTAATAATGTAAATTAACGAAATAAAGATGAATACAACAAATATTCATCTGAATATCAAGAGAGTAATAATGACTAAATCATCATTTGATGGCCGATAACAACTTTCAATTCTTTGATGGATTGGGTTAGTTTGGCGTATTCCTTTTCTTTTTGTTGAAGGAGCTGCAGGGCTTGAACATTTTTGCGGAATTTATCCGGGAAATGGATAGCATATTTCTGCCCTTGGTGGATGAGGTTTGAAAGTTCCTTTTTGCGTATAAAGGGAATAACTGAACCGCACAAAACTTGGTGAAATCTGCGACCTTGCCAAAGGGCAAAGAGGATCCAGTACAAGCTTTCTTTTTCCTGCTCCGATTGACAGATGCAAATGAAGCAATTCGGGCAAGGCTCTGAAAGTGGTTTTCCGCTGTTGAGTCGTTTGCAAAGGATGAAGAAATGAGGCTCGGAAATACTGTTCTCCGGGCGAAACGATTTGAGTTGAAAACTGAACATAATTTAGGGTTAAAAATTATGCTCTGGGGGATAGCGCTTCGCGCACAGTAATAATTTCAAAAGAAAAAAAAGGAAAAAAAAGAAAGTGCTGACGGAGGGCACGGAATGAGGTAATGCAAGGTTTTTGGTAAAAAAATACTACCCGACTTTAAAGAATGAATTAGAAGAAAAACCAAGAAATGTTTTCTTATTAAAGCATAGTAGGAAATGAGAGAAATGAAAGGGTGGAGATTATTTTATCAAAACCCGTTAGGGCTTGACCTTGAATGAACGAATGTAGATGCCCTAAATTTGCATTTATTTTTTATTCAGTTAGATATCGGAGTTATGCCTAAGTGTATTTTTTTTTAATTGAAATACTATTTTTTGAAATGGACTAAACTTAGATTCATACCTAATCTGAATTCATTTAATTCTGAGAAATTGCTTTTAGAAATCTTAAAACTGTATCCCGCAAAGATATTTGCAACACCAAAAATTGAAAAATTTATCTCAGGAGTAATCCTAAAATCATTCAATCCGGTTCTATAGTAGTTTGAAAAGTTCAAATTAACTCCGAATATTCCTAAATAATTGTAGTTCAATTTAACTCTAGGTCCATAGATTGGAGTATTCACCAAAATAGCATCAGCATAAATTCCAGCTGAGTAATTGGGTTTTATTTTATGTCCAACATTTTTGGTAATTAATCCACCAATTCCGAAACCATAATTAGATTGGTAAAATGCTTCAACTCCAACCGCACTTTGAAAATCAATAAATTCTGATCTAGTTATTCTGTCTTGACCCAAGATGTTTCCAATCGTAAATATTGCTAGAAATGGTATTATTATTATTGTCTTAATCATATTAAATTTCTTAGGGTATAATTGCTACTAACTTGTTCTTAAGAGCCATAAGAATAATTATATAACAAATACAAATGTACGTCAAAAACTAATTCCTTAAAAATAAGCGGACTAAACTACCCACCAAACCGCTCCCGATGGAGACGTAGACACCACTGCCAGAGATTGAAAAACATTATCTGACGATTGGAGCCTTCAGGCAACGAAAGAGACTGAGAATGGATATAACGCGCATGGCGATAAAACTCCTCTTTGGGCATTGAGGAAAGAATAGATTTGATGACTGCTGGATTGATGTGATACATGACCTTTTGGAAAAAACGGGGAATGTATTCACAGAAAGACGGCACGTTAAAAGTTTTTTATATCAACAAAGATGTAAGTGGTATTTTTATGGATCATTTTTTGTTGTATTTTTAAAGTTTAAGCGTTTTTTTTTGATATCCATTATTAATTACTAAAATCTTAAGTTATGAAAAACATCTTTATTTTGATTTTTGGATTCTCCTTTATGTTCAGTATGTCTTCGTATGGGCAATCTCCAACCAAAGATTCTACAAATGTAAAATGGATAACGAGTTTTGGCTCGGATGGACGATTTGTAGCGCATCCTGCTAATTGGAAAACTAGTTTTGGTGCGGACGGTAGAATAATTGCTTACCCAGCTGATTGGACTACAAGTTTTGGTTCAGATGGTAGAATTATTGCTTACCCTAAATCATGGAGAACCAGTTTTGGATCTGATGGACGTATTATTGCTTATCCAAAATCATGGAAAACTGAAATTGGTTCAGATGGTAGAATTGTAGCATTTCCTGCAAGTGCAAACGTTACAATGGGAAGTGATGGAAGAATAGTAAGTACAACCGAAGAGATGGAAGTATATTTATCTTATCTTCTTATAAATAGGGAATAAATACTTAAGTTATTAGTGAAGCTGACAGAAGGTATATCTATAAAATATGGTATTTTCTCTTCTTTCATTTTCATTAGAAGGAAAAAAAGCAATTTCAATAAGAGTATTGAAATAAGGTAATGAAATGATTTGGTCTAAAAAAAATACTATATAGATTTTTTAAACAATTCGGTTCTATAAAGTTAAAATTATTTGCTCCAAATTATTATTGTTCCGAAGTATGATTTAAGAGATGTCGCCATGACAGTTGTTAGTTGCTGCTTTACTTGTCAACGGATAATAGTAATTTTTTTAGTCAAATAATTTTTGCCGTCCGAAATTGTCACAAAATAAAGACCTGAAACAGTAAGTTCAAAATTGAATGAATTTGAATTTGGGCTTTCGGAAATAATTTTTTCGCCCCAAGAATTTCTAATCGTTATTTCACTTATCCTATCTGCATAGGAAACGTTAGTTGAACCATTTGAAGGATTTGGATAAAGTTGAAAACTTGCATCCCTATAGTTTTCATATATGAAGGCTGAAGAAATTTTTGTAGTATCTTTCATTCGTGCAATTAAAATATCTCCAAATAAAACATTAGCAATGCTAAAGTTATCAATCATATAGTTGCTCATTGTTCTGCCAACAAAATAAGTAACATTACCGCTACAATAAACATCTTTCGGTATTTCCTGATTAGTTCCCCCAAAATTTTTGTAGTAAATTATGTTACCATTAAAATCGTATTGTGTCAATAAATTATCCAGCTCACCATTTGATTGAACTGTGTCATTGCCTAAAACAACAGAATTGGTAAAACCTGAGAATAAAACAAAGCCAAAATTGTTGGTCGCAATCCTCGAAGGGAAGTGTTGATTGCTTGTTCTATTACCTGTTTTCTTTGCCCATAAAAATTGACCTGTTTGGTCCATCTGAACTAAAACATCGCTGTAAATGCCTGAGCTTGTTGTAAATGTATTTGAACCAACGCGCACACTATCGGTAAATGTGCCAGTGAAATAGAGGTAACCATTATTGCCATAACTCAAACGACTTCCACTGATTAGTCCACTTAAATCTGTCATACCGCCCTTTGCCCAAATAAAATTACCTGAGGTATCATACTTTGCAAAAAAGGTTGCTCTCGCCCATACTGGAATATTGTCGTATAGTGTGTTTGTAGGAAAAATTATGGAGTCGGCATAAGTACCAACAAGGTAAAGGTTATTGTTGTTGTCAAATACCATATCAGATACAGCACTTGAATTATTTATTCCAATATTCTTACCCCATTCACAAGTGCCGTAATTATTAAATTTCAAAAGATAACCGTTGTAATTCCATGCGTTGGTTGTATTTAGAATAACAGTGTCAACTGATAAATTATTTTGGTAAGAACCAGAAACAAAAACACCGTTTATGTATGGTATCACGGTATAAGCATCTGAATACGAGGCGCTACCTTCAAAACACTTACTCCAATTGATAATTCCAGTCGACGCATCAAGGGAAAGAATAAAAGATGAAGTGCAATAATTTACACAGGATGGATTGAAGAGAGTATCGGCATCAAAAATCATTGAGTCGGTAAAAACACCAACACAAAAAATATTTCCATTGTAAAATTTAATATCATTTATTGTTGGACCAATTGCTCCACTATTATCCATTGGCACTATTGAAATACCTGTCTTTGTCCAAATACAATTGCCAAGAGAGTCAAACTTTGAAATAAAAAGATTTTGTGTAAGGTTACCGCTTGTCGGTTGTATGACTGTATCAAGTGTTTGAGCACAGATAATTAGTGATTGGTTATAATTCCCCGCGACATATGAATTTCCATCATCATCCGAACAAATTTTCGTCGGAGATTCATTATCCGAAGTCCCTATGTTTGTAGCCCAATGAATTACACCTTGAGCAGTCGCTGTCCAACTACAAACCGTAAAAGCTATGGTCGTAAAAATTATTTTTATCATTTAGTAATAATCTAGTTTATCATTAATTGATCGTTTGTTAAAATGAATACTGTCGTCAAAAGTTGCTAATAACGGATTGCAAGCAGGCGCATGGTCATACGATTTATTTAAATCGTTGTTCCAAAGATACAAATTCACAGTTGTTTCGAGGTATGATTTTAGGGCTTGCGCTAGCTTGCTTTTAGAAGTATTATTCAATTCTGTATAGTTTTTCTGTTGTTCCATCATTATAAATATAAATCAGCAAAGTGAATGGCTTTTCGTCAGTTTCTCTGCCAAAAGTATCTATTATCTTAATAAGTTTTTTGTTGAGTTTTATGAGTTCAACAATGCCAACATTATCGGTACAATCTAAAGAGTCGTGCGAAATGCAAACATCCTCAATATAATAATAAGAGCGCCCTTCATTGTTTGATAAAAGATTCTGAATATAACTTAATGAGTCAGTGGTAAAGTTGCCAATTGTTAAATATTTTTCTCCGCCAAATGGAGATTGATACCATCCGGATACTCGAATCCAATTAACAGTATCGGTTATTGCGCCGGACCCATTGTGTAAAATTTGTGGAGTTGCAACAAATCTTGATTGAACCCAGCAACTAGAACAAAATAATGGAATAGAATCATCTAGATAAGCCCCCAGAGTTTTGACAGCATAATGGCTATTATTTGAGAGGTTGACATAAAATTGAACGTAATAATTTTGACCGCTCACAAGTGGTTCCGTTAATTGAACATGAGCATATTCTCTAGAGTCTCCACCGTAAATTCTCTCAGATGCAAACAAACCAATCATGCCGTTCCCCGTTCTAGATTGTTGAAATCCACCGTTATTAAAAGGTATATCTGGAGAGTTTGGATAAGTGCTTTGAATACATGAATTATAATAATCAGGACTAGGTTTAATTTGGAACCAACTTAAACATGAATCTAATGAACCCATCCCAAAATTACATGAAGAATAGTCCTCAAAACTTGGATTAGGCACCAAATTTTGGGAAGAACTTTGAAACAAAGTAAATATTATCAGTATGATGAGAGTTATTTTCAATTACTTATAACTTTTTGCTAACCGACATAAGCGTAATTACACAACAAAAACAAATATACATTAAAAACTAATTCCTTAAAAATGAGTAGACTATACTACCCACCAAACCGCTCCCTATGGAGACGAAGACACCACTGCCAAAGATTGAAAAACATGGCCTGACGATTGGAGCCTTCAGGCAACGAAAGAGACTGAGAATGGATATAACGCGCATGACGATAAAACTCCTCTTTGGGCATTGAGGAAAGAATGGATTTGATGACTGCTGGATTGATGTGATACATGACCTTTTGAGAAAAAGGGGGAATGTATTCACAGAAATACGGCCATAATTACATAAAGAATCTTAATTATCAATACAATAAGAGAATTTAATTATCGTTAGTTCTTCATGAAAAATATCATCGCTCATGCAATTTTTTTGTCTTTAATTGCGACCTCTTGTAATAAAGGAAAACAACCGGCTAACAATGAAAATCAACCTGTAAATTACTCAACGCCCTCCACTATTGGATCTTATTGGGTATATAGAGATTATGAGGTAGATAGTTTGGGTAATGTTTCCATGTTAAATTCCGCAGATACGATGTTTGTAACTGGGGATTCAATCGTAAATGGTCATACATACACTGTATATAAAGGTGCTTTAATCCCAAATGCAGACTGTAGATTATTAAGAGATTCGAGCGGATTTGTTGTGAATGAAAACGGTTACATTTACTTTTCCAATAACAATTTAGGTTCAATTTTACATACTTGGAATGAACCAAATTATCCAGGTCCAAATGGTCAAATTAATCTAATAACGCAAACTAATATTGAACCTTTAATAGAGTCTGTTTCTGTACCTGCTGGAAATTTCATGTCTTATGTCAGAAAAGATGTAAGCACTGATGAAGCAGGTGGACCTGTTAATGTATGTGGCGATTTAGAATACATTCAAAAGACTCATTATGTTGAAGGAGTCGGAGTTGTAAGACAAGAATATGCCTTCTTCTCTGCGATGACTCAATTATGTAAGTATCGATATAGAGAGTTGATAGATTATTACATTGCACCCTAAAAGATGCTTTACCAATCTTGATGCATTTATTGGGCTTTTTATTCCTTATCTTTCAATTTATTAAGAATAATTGTTTCTACTATTAGAAACTAATATGACGTCATTGCAAGTAAGTTTATTACTTTGAAATTGATTTTACTATAAAGGGAAAACTGCCTAGAGCCAGCGTTGGAAAAAACGAAAGGAAGCCATGTAGCACGACGGAATGGCTGACTGAAGTGTGGGAGCATGGAGAGAAACCGTAGGAACGGAGGTTGAACGAAATGCGCGAGACGACCGCGAGTTAGCGCCGAAGGGGGATATGAAGAACGACCGGAGAGAGTGGGAATGACCTCTGCAAGTTGCACAAGGGACTGGCCCAGGTTTTTGATTGGCGTTGGAAATGGAAAGACAAGCGAATGAGGTACGAATTGGCTTGGTGGGTTGCGGTAGCGCTTGAATGATGTAGCGATAGCGGAAGAAATGAAAGGGCTAAACGCAAATGGCAAAAGCAAGTTTGTGTATTTTAGAGGTATGAGAAAGTGAACAATCTTGCGGTGTGTGTGGTGCGAAAAAGCTACTGAATGGAACGAAAACGGAGGGGATCCAGCCATTTCGACTATGCTCAATGGACTTATTAATGCGATGTCTATTTTTTATTTAGGATGGTCTCTGCCCCGGAGATGAAGTGAGAGAAGTTGCTTTAAGCACGTGGGTTCAAAAACTGTGACAGTACCGCAGCTGAGGCGCTTTAGCAGGCGAGCATAAACACAAGCAGCGGCAGACCCCCAGCAAAGAAATTGAGAGAGAGAGCGAAGAGAGCGCGGGATTTGGAGGAACGAAGCCGAACGAACACCTTATTGGGGTCTTGGGGGTATGAAGTAGCTGCGACTGAGGGCGCCCGAAGAACAGGCGAAGAAAACAAGTGAACAGCCACAAAGAGAATTCTGAACGACTGGCTAAGGAACGCTAAAAACAAGGGCGTGAGAGGCAATAACTGCATTTTTGCATACGCTTGACGAACCGCTTGTTATACCCTTGTTTTTATGTTTTTCTGAAGCTGTGATGAGAAGGACGAAGACCGATTTACCTTGTTTTTTTTGAATTACTGGTTATGAAAAATTCAAATTAATAAAAAAAATTGTCTTAATTAAATATTATTAATTTTTCAGTTTCTAATAATAGTTTATCATTTTTGAGTGATACAAAATACTGCCCTGAAGCGAAATTAAAGGGGATAATATATGTAGTATTCGGCAATTGTATTTTTCCTTGAAATACAATTTGGCCAAGAGCATTAACAATTTCAAAATTTACATTTTCTTGAGTAATATTCCCAACATAAAAAGCGATTGATTCGCCACTTAAATTTGGATTGGGGAAAATTGTAAGTAAAGTTCCATCACCTGCGAAACCATTTGAAATTCCCGAAACTTGGATTGTTTTTTCAATTGTATCATTTATACCATTACATCCATACGCAATTAATTGAATAGTATAATTCCCATTATTCAAGTAGTTGTGTTTGACCGAATCTATATACTCTGAAGTGCTCAACGTGTCTCCATCGCCAAAAATCCACTTATAAGAACCTGCTTGAATGCTATTATTTACAAACTGAACGTCTCCAAAGTTGGTTGAATAGGCGTATTCAGCAATAGGATCCCCAAGAAATCCAAGGCAATTTGTTTTTAGAACATAACCAAATTGACCGGGTGCATTTGTCAATAATGAATCCAAAATTTGGACTTCTCCTAACATAATGTAGCCACCATCCGGTGTTAATTCTAGGTCGTAAATACCGTATTCGGGATCATTGTAATCATCTGTCGGATAGTAAATATAATCTCTGTTCCATTTATTTTCGCCATTCAAATTATATTGACTTAATCGTAATCGTTCTTTGTAAGCCATATTTTCTTCGATTTCTTCGATATAATTAAATGCGCCAACAAAGAGGGAATCTTCAACAATTCGAATTTCAGTCATTTGACCAATAAAAAATGAAAAATCCGTTCCATAAAATTCTCGTAAAGACTTTTTCCAAACTAAATTATAATTATTGTCAAAGCGCGCAATAACAGGTCTTGGTCTAAAATAATCCGTATTAGGAGGTGATCCATCTATTATAGATTCGAAATAGGAATATAAAAGACCTCCATCTTCCAAATGTGTACCGGCAAATCCACCTGGGCTGTATTGTCCATCTTGAAAAATTTTATGTGCTACTTGATTTCCGTTGATATCAAGTTTAATAAAATGGGTTTTTGTCCAATTCAAATTCCAATTAGCAGGATCAAAGATTTTAAATTCGTTAATAACGAGTAAAAATTCATCATTTGGAAGCTTTATTAAATTGCTCAATGCCCAATCGGGTTTGTAAAGTCCAATTGGAGAATAATAAAATTTTTTATCCCAGATTACAGTACCATCAAATTTTAATTTTATTAAAATTGTTCCACACGAACCATTTTGTTCATTTCCATTGTTATCTGTTTTGTTATCATGATATCGATGTGCAATTAGATACGTGCTGTCTATATTATTTATGATTATTCGAGAAAATTCATTTATAAAATATAAACTGTCGGTTGTCCAGTAGTCCAACAGAGCAAAATCACTTACTAAATTTGCGTCGCTTGAAAACTCTTTAATTCTGGGAGAGTTTCCGTTTATTGAATGGTTCACGAAACAGGTAACAAAATTCCCTCTAAAGTTAGTGTCCATATCTGCTTGGCTAAACATTATTCGCTGGAAACTAGAAGGATCCTCATCAAGTAATAAAATTTCTTCAGCACCATCTAAATGAATTTTGCCGAAATTAAATGGTTGTCTTGAACCACTCCCTATCCCTGCCGTGTAATAATAACAAGAATCAGTTACAAATACATCGTTAAATATTGCAAAGGTATCTTGAAACGTGTACACCTTTTGAAAATTTTGTTGCGCCTCGATTTTAGAAAAAATCAAACTACAAAAAATGAATATATAATGCGTAAGTTTCATGTGACTATTCCCAATTAACCGATACAAATTATTATTTACTAAATTAACTAATTATATCCCAGTAAGCATATATGCCGGGATTTTTGTTTTTATAGATCATTGATTTAATTTCATTTTGCATAGATAATTGCTTTAAAATAGAAAAAGCACCCTCCAATTAGGGCGCTTTATTTTACCTTTTCTTTAATTTCTTTAAGTTAATTTTATGATTAAATGTAAAAATATGAATCGTTTTATTGGATTTATCATTGTGTTTTTGGCAAGTGTTTCAGTTTTTGGTCAATCCGATTTAAAAACGAAGTCAGCAGAGCTTGAAGCACTTAAATCAAAGGAGAAGGATCTGGTTGCTGAAATTGAAATTCTAAAATTGGCTGAGTTACGTGGTATGATGAAATCTGCCGGATATCCAACCGTTAAAAGGGAATTAGAAATTATTGAACATTCAGGAATGACATTGGGTTTTGATTGTAAATATAATATGGCCTCATGGAGTTTTCATATGCTTACTCCCGATGTTTCATTTGGAAATGTATCACGGTCTAATGATTTTAGAGTAGATGAAAAAGTAAAGTGTAGCAGTGCTGTTGAAGCTGATTATTTCCTAAGAACAGAAAATCCTGATGGGACTTATTCTTATGATGGTTTTGGATTTGATCGTGGTCATTTGGCTCCTTCTGCTGATTTCAGATGGTCTGCAACTGCACTGAGTGAATCGTATTATTACAGTAATATGACGCCACAAAGAAAGGAATTTAATCGTGAATCTTGGGCTGATTTGGAAGGACTTCTTCGTTCGGTTGTCGACCAGGAGAAAAAAACATTCTACATTCTGACAGGTCCAGTTTTAAATGAAAGCTTACCTATCATCGAGCGTTCTGTAAACCAGTTACGAATCCCACAATTGCACTATAAAATAATAGTTGATTTATCACAGGAAAAACCAAGGGGAATGGCTTTTTTAATGCCAAATACGAAATGTGAAGGTAGACTAAGCGAATATTTAGTAAGTATTGATAGTATCGAGAAATTGACCGGTCTTGATTTTTTTCCTTCAATCGATGAAGCACTAGAAATGCAGATTGAATCAAAATCTGATTTCAATAATTGGATGACGCAACGAAATTCCGTGGATGTTGAACCATTAAGTCCTTTTGAATTACCCAAGGATTATTTTAACACGCAACAGGCAGCATCAAAAGTAGGAACTACAGTTTCTATTATTGGTAAGGTTGTAAGCACGAAGTTTATTCCTAAATCACAATCTACATTCTTGAATTTAGATCAATCTTTTCCAAACCAAATATTCAGTATTACTATTTGGAAAAATGGACGAAGAAACTTTAGCTACAAACCTGAAGACGAATTGAAAGGAAAATATATCAGTGTTACTGGAAAAGTAGAATTGGATAAAAATGGTATTCCTGCAATAAATGTCATTAAAGAGGAGCAGATTCAAATTTGGGATGAGGAAGTTGAAAAATAAAACTTGGTATGTTTTAGTTTTTCTTTCTCCTGTATTTACCTCTTGTATGATAGTAATACCTTGAACGGTTTTGGTTTTTGATTGAGTTTTTATCAGTGCTTACATTTTTACGAACGTGTCCTTTTCTGAATTTTCCAGTTCTAGTTATTGTTGGCTTCACGTAAACACCTCCTGCTTTATCTGATTTTTTGAAATCGCATGAAGGGATTGAAAAAGTTAGGACGCCAAATGAAACTATGAAAAGCAAGTTTACCAAACAACCTCTTGATGTTTTGTTGTAGATTCTGTTGTAAGCTGCTTTTTTGGGATTGGTGAACCACCCAAAACCTTTAGGTGCTTTGAAACCTAAATTGTGGCGAACAACTCGTTTCAATGATGTGCGTGCTGCTATTCGTTTGGTTAGGGATGGTATGCGGAAACCGAATTTCATCTTAGATTTCTTTCAATAAGGGCTTAAAGAATTTCGTAAATTTTTCAAGATTATTTTTGAACCATTCAAATTGTCTTTCCCAATCTTTTTTATCGGCAAAATCTCCGTCTGTCTTCAAAGTTACAGCAGTCATCTTTCTGCCTTCCATTCTGTTCCATTCTAATGCTCTGGATATTTCAATTAACGAATTATCATAAGCTAATTCATATAGTTTATCAAATGCCTCATTCGCATTCTCTACTTGTATATTTAACCAAATACTTAAAGTATTTTCTCTAGAATTAACATTTGCAGATAGTGTATAATTACTTTTTCCGATTGAAATATTAGTCCAATGTTGTGGAAGTGGATTTTGCATTTTTACAAAGCTTTTATTTCTTTCCATAAAATCTTTTAAAGCTTGAAAGTATTCTTGTTGCAAAAGTTTGGTGTCCGTTAAGTTTTGTGCTGTTGCAGATTTCTTAACAGATTTTGACCAATCATTTGGTTTTGAAACTAAATGAAACATAGGTGCCATTGCTGAATCCCCAATTTTATATAATTCTATTTCGATTCCGAAAAAATTAAATGTTGCATCAGTTATTCTATTTAGCCAATCTAGTGCGGCTCTATGTTCTTCTGTAAATTTTTGAGCTATCCAAATGATTGATACTGCATCCAAGCCAGCGGCATAGGTCATTAATTGCCCTAAATGTGTATGGTCTGTTTTTTCTAATTGATTCTCAATAAGAACGAAATGATTATTTGCCGTATCCATACAAAGAATATCTGCTCGGAACGGACCAACGCCTTCTTCTTGACTTTGAACTTCTAATTCAATACCGATTGTTTCACTTAACAATTGTATATTTTCTTCTTGTGCTAACCATGGCGTGAAATCTCTATCCTCTTTTTTCCAATAGTTTCTTAATTCAACTTTTTCTAATCTACCTAATTTCATAAAACATATTTTTAACTCCAAAACTCCGCCAACATTTCGGCTTGACTTAATACTGTATCTGCTGCTAATTTTTGCAAATCTGGTGGATAACCATAAACACGGAGCAAGCGTTTAACGGCAACCTTCATTCCTTGTTTTACGGATTCCTTAACAGTCCAATCGATGGTTGCGTTTTCTTTTACTTTGATCACCAATTCACGTGCTAACTTTATTAATATTTCATCGCCTAACAATTGTTTGGCACTTTCATTAGCTGCCACAGCATCGTAGAATGCTAACTCATCTTTTGATAAGCCTAATTTTTCTCCACGTTTGTCTGATTCTTTTATTTCTTTAGCGAGGTTGATGAACTCTTGTATGATTTCAGCAGATGTGATTAGGTTGTTTTGGTAACGTTTTATTGAGTTTTCAAGCATTTCCATTAAGGAACGGCTTTGAATTAAATTATGCTTGGATCGAATCTTGATTTCGTCATTCAATAGTTTTTTCAAAACTTCTAAAGCCAAATTCTTGTGCTTCATTCCTTTCATCTCTTCGAGGAACTCTTCATCTAATACCGAAATTTCAGGTTTTTTAATTCCTGCAGCATCGAAAATATCAATCACCTTTTCTGAAACAAGTGCTTGATCGATGATTTGCTTAATTGCTGTTTCTAATTCGGCATCTGATTTACCGCCACCGCCTTGCGCATCAAACTTAACGATACGAGCCTTGATTGCTTGAAAATAAGCTATCTCATCACGTGCATCCATGGCTTGATCATGAGGTAGTGCAATGGCAAATGCTTGTGATAATGCTGTAATTTCTCGTAGAAATCTATTTTTACCGTCTTCCAAACTGAGTACGTGTTCTACTCCTGATAAAATTAGGTCTAGTTTTTCCTTTGTTCCTGCCGAAAAGTAACGCTCGTATTGAAATGTTTTTCCATACAACGCTCGGTCTTCAGCAGCTAAATTAACTATGTCACTTTGATAGATTGCCTTTTCCGAGAACATGGCCGAAACTACTTCCAGTTTTTCTAGCATCAATGCCACTGCCTTTTCTTGTGCTTCCGCAGGATCACCTTTACCTCCTGATTCTGAATAGAAATTCAAGGCTTGTTTGAGGTCATGTGCAATTCCAAAATAATCTACTACAAGGCCTCCGGGTTTGTCTTTATAAACTCGGTTCACACGTGCGATTGCCTGCATTAAATTGTGCCCCTTCATGGGTTTATCAATGTATAAGGTATGCATGCTTGGTGCATCAAAACCTGTAAGCCACATATCACGAACAATTACTAATTGCAAGGGATCAGATACATCTTTCATTCTATCTGCCAGGTCACGTCTTTGTTGCTTTGATGTATGATGTTTCATCAATTCGGGGCCGTCAGATGATGCTGCTGTCATCACCACTTTTATGGCTCCTTTGGCTAAATCATTACTGTGCCAATGAGGTCTGATTTTAATGATTTCATTGTACAAATCAACCGCAATTCGACGGCTCATGGTCACTATCATTCCTTTTCCAGTCAATCCACCTGCACCATTTCTTGCTTCAAAATGTTGCACAATATCTGTTGCTATGGTTTTGATACGTTGCTCAGAACCAATGATCGCTTCAACCTTTGCCCATTTAGCTTTTGCTCTTTGTGTATCCGTCAGTTCATCGCTTTCGAGTTCTTGATCCAAATCCTCAATTAGCGCTTTTCCTTCATCGGAAAGATTAATCTTTGCCAAACGACTTTCGTAGTAAATGGGAACTGTTGCACCATCTGTTACGGCTTGCCCAATGTCGTAGATATCTACGTATTTTCCAAAGACAGCAGGTGTATTGGCATCTGTTTTTTCTACCGGTGTTCCTGTAAAACCGAGGTACGTTGCATTTGGTAAAGCGTCACGCATGTACTTTGCAAAACCATACACTAATTTTTGACCAACAACATTTCCTTGATCGTCTTTTACATCGGCAGACTTCGGTTTAAACCCATATTGCGTGCGGTGTGCTTCATCTGCAATGACAATGATATTCGTTCGTTCGGATAAAGTCTCATAAACATTACCCTCTTCGGGTTGAAACTTTTGAATAGTTGTAAAGACGATTCCTCCACTGGCCACTTTCAGTAGCTCTTTGAGGTGTTCTCGATCATTTGCTTGTACCGGAACTTGTCGCAATAAATCTTTAGATGCAGCAAAGGTATCGAACAATTGATCATCCAAATCATTGCGATCTGTGATCATCAAAATGGTTGGATTGTTTAGTGAAACGACCAACTTTCCTGTAAAGAATACCATCGAAAGTGATTTACCACTTCCTTGTGTATGCCAAACAACTCCTCCTTTTCGATCTCCGTGTTCACCAGCTGCTTCTTTAACGGATTCAATGGCTTTGTTTACAGCGTAGTATTGATGGTAAGCGGCGATTTTCTTAACTGTTGTGATATGTACCAACCCATTAACATCGGTTGATCTATTTTCTTCATAAACGATGAAATGCCTAACAAAATCTAATAAAACACTTGGCTTTAAAAGCTCTGTGAGCATGATTTCCAGTTGATTGGTAAACATGGAACGATTATCATCGTCTTTGATTTTCCAAGTCAGATAGCGTGTTAAACCAGCGGAGAGTGAACCTGCCTTGGCATCTACACCATCGGAAATGATGCAAATTTCATTGAAATGAAAAAGGCTTGGAATACTTTCTTTATAGGTTTGGATTTGCTTATACGCAGATTCGATGGTCGCATTTTCATCGGCTGCATTTTTGAGTTCAATTAAAACGAGAGGGATTCCATTCACAAAGAGCAATAAATCCGGACGTTTATTTTGATTGTTTTCGATAATGGTAAATTGATTGACGACCAACCAATCATTGTTTTCCAACTGATTAAAATCTACCAATTGAACTCGATCACCACGCATGGTTCCGTCTTTGCGGTATTCGACAGGAACGCCTTCTGTTAAGTATTGATGAAAAAGTCGATTGTTTACAATGATGTTCTGATCATTCAATCTCAATACCACTTTAAGCGCCTCCGTTTGTGCCTCTAATGGCAGTATTAGATTTATGCGGGCAATAGCCGCTTTCAAGCGTTCTTCCAAAATGACTGAGCTAAACGAAGTGCGTTCAGGATGAGTACCATCGGGTGCCATTTCAGCTCCATTTACATAGCTCCAGCCAACAGCTTGTAGCTCCTCAATAGCCCATTGTTCAATATCGTTTTCTGAGAGTTTGGTCATATTAAAATGGTAATTCGTCATTTTCATCTTCAACCTTTATTGGTTTTGGAAAATGATGTTTATAATAGCGAGATAAGAATAAACCGATTGTGGTTACACTATTAACAATGAAGAACGCATAAATTGAATCTTCAATTAAATGGTCATCATCTGTTTTTCCATGGAATTGCGTTTTATTACTTCTAAGGTTTTCAATACCTTGACAAGCTGACATTAAACCATTTCCGATTTGTTGTATCTCCGAAGTGACATTTGCACCTGGAAAAGTCTTTAAGGCTTTTAGTATATGTTCAGTTAGTTTGTAAAGAGTATCACCACTCTTTGATTTTACATTTAACCTTTTATCCTTTAGGATTTCTTTTATAATACTTTCTAAGGCAGAATTAGCAAGACCTATTGCTATGTCTGGATGAGTTTCTGTTTGTTTGACAGCACGTTCAAAAGTAGCTAATGCAGTTTCACTTGTAAGTTTTATTTCATTTCGAAATATCGGAATTGAAGGGATATAATCTGGAGTGTCAACACCAATATCTATAGCGATTTTTAATAATAATTCACCATCCATTAAATGTAGAGTTGTAGGTAAGTCAATACCCCCAGCATCCTTGTACTTAATAGAGAAATTTTCCCATTGAATGTTTCCCCACTGGTCTTCTTCTAAGTAGTGCCAATTCTGTATGTAAAATTCCACTTCTTTATAGGAACTGTACTCTGCCCAAATTGCTTCTGCAACTTGTTTGACTAATTTCATTCTATATTTTGGAGAAATTAATTCCATCATTATACTTTGATTTCTATCTCCCTACTCATCAACTTTGGCAGCAAAGTATCACGCAGTTGGGTGAGGGATTGGATTTCCTTATTATTATTTTGTATCCTTTTAAAAAATCCAGTTATCGATTCATCAAACTTCTCAACTAATTGAAAAGGGGGTAGTATCATTTCAAAATCATTTAAAATTGTTTTTAGATCTAAGTTCTTTATCCCTGTTGATCCATTTTCTAAGTTGAAAAAGACGCCTTTTTGATACAAATAATCAATTAATAAATATGAGAAGTAAGAAAATGTGACCCTATCCGGGCGAAGAATTCTACAAAAATTCACACATGTCATTGGTCTATTATTATGACTCAGAATTTCTTCATTAATGTACATTGATCGTCCAGTTGATTGACCTTCAGTCCCACCACTAATCTCAATCACAATGTCTCCATTCTTAAGCTCACATTTTTTCAATTTATCTTCTTTGATATAACGAACAGGCGCACGATCAGGAAATCCTTTTTTCATATCTGGAAGATCAGTACCTCTTAAACAAGTTACTTCTTCAGTAAATTCACCAACAACTTCTTCTTTTCCGTAATCTCCACCTATTGATTCTGAAATAAATGAATTCATATATCCGACATGAAAATTCTTTGGTATCTCACCTAATTCCGAATCAATCATTTTGCCACCTGAACTTTTATAAGGTTTACCATTTTCATCCGGAAATTCAAAATCTACAAACCAACGTTTGAAAAGCGTTTGAGCTAATTCTTCTAAAGTTTGGTTTTGTTGGCGAAGGAGGGATATTTTGGAGTCGAATAATTTTATTTTTTCAGAAATTTCTCTTTGTTGATTTATGTCCTTTGGTGCGGATATTATTAGCTCTTCCAAGTTAGCTTTCGTTAATGCATTTCTTGTTGCCCCGTCTGATGAAAGTCTAAGAAGATGCCTCTTTATAACTGGATTCAATAAATAATAAAGCAAATAATCAGGATCTAATTTTTTAGTATCTGCACGAAGTATTGCTACATGCTGATTTACTCTTGCAGGAAGAGTTTCTGAGGGAACCATGCAAACACGTGCAACAGAATCTCCTGTGATATTTATGAGAACATCTTTTTCTTTGATTTCAACATTTTGTAATTGCCTTGCTTGCTCATCATCAATAAAAGCTAATCCATTTGTCGAGAATGAAAAATCTAAAATATTTTGGCTACGAATTAGTGATATACCCTCAGATTTATAAGCTTCTTGACCTCCCCGCGGAGTAGCGCCACTTCCAATTTTAGTCGTGAGATTTTTTAACTCTGTATGAATCCACTCACTCATTCCGTTTCAATTTTTATAACTGGAATATCTCCAATTTTTATTTTTCCTTCTCTTGGTTTGGCATTGTCAGCATATACCTTCCAACAAATGAATTCATTTTGGAATGATTTATACTCCTTGATTAGTCTAATTTTGTCAGCCCTTGAATGCATTCCTGGTAATATAGGATCAAATCGAGATGGCCCGTGTTTTAAATGTTTTTCACCGAAAGGACCGAATTCAACATCAATGACATCTCTAATTGTATTTTCCCCGTAATATTCCGCATAAATTGCCCCTGATTCATCTTTTTTATATGTTCTCAGTTCTTTATGTACAGACTCAATGATTAAATTTCTATTTAACTCTAGATAGAAATTTACGTAGTTTGCAAATACGTTTCCATTGTTGCGAGCATATATTTTTAAGGTGTTTTGTTTGATTATTTTATATTCACTATTTGTTCCAAACATCGGGTTTGGATTTGATTCTTTTATAAAAGATGCTTCCTCAATTACAAATTCTAAATCAATTATTGGATGTTGACCACGATTCATTACATCTCGAATCTCATAGTCCTCCATCGGTTCAGACTGAAAATTATAACGCTTATAATATTTGTGTCCTGATGCTTGATGGGCATTGTTGCTTCTTGGTATCTCAATGATATAAATCACTGAATTTTCTTCATCAACAACTGTCACAGGTGTTATTACTATCCCTTCAATTTTTGGTTGAATTTTAGTTGAAATGACTTGTTCAATCCACTCTTTTGAAATGATAGTGCGATTTATAGGGTCAATAATTTCGGGTTTATGCTTATTCGGAGCATCATTATATTCCTTAATTCCATAAATAATTATCCCCCCATTAGAATTGGCAAACGCAGAAACGTCCTTTGATAGTTCATTTTTTTTAATATCAGTCTTGGCCAAAGCATCTGCAGCTTTGTAGTCAAGTGTATTGCTTTCCTCGATTTGATTGTCGATGAAACTTTGAATACGGTCTAATGTCCATGCGTTTTCCATCAGTCTTTTCTACCTTTTTTAATTGTTGTTATTTCCGGACTGTAGACCATTAATTGTCTAATTGCATCAAAAACTTGTTTGAATTGATCATCATATTTACTTTCTAGTTCTTCGATTTTTGCTGCTAATACTGCCTGAGAAGAAATGATCTCTTTAAATTTCACGAATGCCTTTACTATTTGGATGCTGGCTTCTACAGCTGTCTGACTCTTTAATACACTTGCTAACATTACCGTTCCGTGTTCCGTAAAAACATAGGGTAAATATTTGCGGTGTTTTCCTTGACTTGCTTCTAAGGTCGCATTTTGCGACCTTAAAGTTTCCTGAGTTTTAAAGGTCGCATTTTGCGACCTTATAAAATCGAACTCCTCAGAAGTCAATTGAAACATGAACTCTGACGGAAAGCGCTCCAAATTTCTTTTAACCTGCTCATTCAAACGCTTTGTTTCGACATTATAAATCATTGCTAGGTCACTATCTAACATGACTTTCTGATCACGAACAATAAAAATTCGATTCTCTAATGTAGATTTTTGAATATCGTTCATGTTATACTCTTTTGTAATTAATATTAAATATGCAACAACTTATTACTTACTAAGTATGGTAATCTGAATTGTGCAGACAATGTCTGCATTATTTGAGGATATGCCAAATAAAATTGTTTGAATAACTTTAAATTCCTTTCAGAAAGCCCTTTTCTATTGAGTTTTTGGGCAAGTGTTTGTTCTAATTTGGCACCGTAAAGCGCTTTATCTGCACCGTTTTGCTCATATTCAAAGATATATCCACCAATTAACCAATTGCGAATGGTCATCAAGCGATCAATAGATTTCGCTGCTTGACTTGTTAATTGAATATCTAAGTCATTGATCTGAGAAAGAAGAACTGATAAATCCAAACTCATAATTTAATTCCAATTTTAGCTAACTGTTCTTTTATTTCCTTATCTAACTCCGAAGATTTTTGCATTTGTTCACGCAAGGTTGAAGTGAGTTTGTCAATTTTTTCTTCGAAAGGAATGCCATCATCTTCCTCATCTTCGATTCCAACATAGCGCCCAGGAGTTAAAACATATTTGTGCTTTTCAATTTCTGCAAAACTTGCGGATTTACAGAAGCCTTTAATGTCTTCGTATTCACTGCTGTTTTTCAACCAATTGTGATAGGTGTCAGATACAAGTTGAACATCTTGATCTTCGAAGATTCGATTCTTACGATCAATCATCATCCCTAGATTGGAAGCATCAATAAAGAGAACTTCTCCGTTTCTTTTTTTCTTATTTCGGTGAAGAAACCACAAACAGGCAGGAATTCCGGTATTGAAAAACAAGGCTTTTGGCAACATGACAATGCACTCTACCAAATCTGCCTCAACCAAACGCTTACGAATTTCACCTTCACCTCCAGTATTCGAACTTAACGATCCGTTTGCTAAGACGAAACCTGCTTTTCCGTTTGGTGCTAAATGGTATAAGAAATGTTGTACCCAAGCAAAATTTGCATTTCCGGCAGGAGGAGTTCCATACTGCCAACGAGCATCATCGTTTAATAACTCTCCGCTCCAATCGCTCACATTAAAAGGAGGATTGGCAATAATGTAATCTGCTTTTAAATCTTTATGAGCATTGTTTAGAAAAGATCCTTCTGTATTCCATTTGATATTCGACCCATCAATTCCACGAATGGCTAAATTCATTCGGCATAAACGATAAGTAGTCTGATTGCTTTCTTGTCCGTAAACAGAAATGTCATCCAAACGACCTTGATGGCTCTCAATGAATTTTTCTGACTGAACAAACATTCCTCCCGAACCACAGCAAGGATCATAGACACGACCTTTGTAAGGCTCCAACATTTCTACCAACAACTTTACGATACTTTCAGGTGTATAAAATTGTCCACCTTTTTGTCCTTCTGCCAATGCAAACTGACCAAGAAAATACTCGTAAACTCTCCCCAAAACATCTTGACTTTTGCTTAAAGAGTCCCCCAAAGCAATTGTTCCGATCGTATCAATTAAGCCACCAAGCGTTTGAGCATCCAAGTTCTGACGGCCGTATACTTTAGGTAGAATACCTTTTAGCGTTGCATTATCGGCTTCAATAAGATCCATGGCATCGTCGATCAATTTGCCAATTCCCGGATTTTTAGCCATTGATTGAATGTGTGACCAACGTGCTTTTTCAGGAACAAAGAACACATTTTCAGCACCATATTCATCGGGATCCTCCGGATCAGCACCGGCATATTTGCCTTCACCATTTATTAATTTCTGATGTAATTCTTCAAAGGCATCCGAGATGTATTTTAAGAAAATCAAACCAAGTACAACATGCTTGTATTCTGCTGCGTCAATGTTCTTTCGTAGCTTGTCTGCTGTCTTCCAAAGCTTCTTTTCTAAGCTCTCTTCTGTTTGTTCTTTTTGCTTTGCCATATTCAATCGTAAAGATACTATAAAATAGGAATTATTTTTTCTAATCAAATAGCTGTATACCCCTCATAAACCGCTGAATAGGCTTCAAATCGTTTACCTGAATTTTTAGTTCATAAAGGTCAGTTTTAGTGTTGTATTTTATGTATGGAATAGTAAGCGGATATTCGTCTTTTAAGAGTAAATATGCTTTGAGGGTAAGTTCTAATTCAATATCGTGCTGTTCACCAGTAAAACTAAATCCAAACGCATCCGGAATTTGTTTTTCGTGTTTTTCTTCAAACATAAAACCTCGGTTGTTGAATTCAACTGCGGTGATTCTATCTAAATGATAGGTTTTGTTTTTAGCTGAAGTAACTTCAAAGGCCATAACGGTGTGGTAGTTATCTGTAAAACCAAATGGCTCTACTAAACGATCTGAAATGGTTTCTGAATTAATGGAATGGTAACGCTTTAGAATTACTTGTTCTTTGTCTGCGATTGCTTGTGCCAGTCGTTCAACGATACGTCCATTCTTTGCATTAACTAAATGGCCAGCTACGATATTGACATCCGACGCTAAATAGATTTTACTTAAAACAGCATCTTTGAGTTTGTTACGCTTACCAGATGTTAGAACCAATTGTTTTAAATACTCAGCTTCTTCGGTAGAGAAACGAATGCCCTGGGCGGTATCGTTGTGAATGAAAAATCGTGTGTATTTGTCTCGTTGCAAATCAAAGCCACATTCTCGGATGAGGTCAAGGTAGCGATAGACTGTTCGTTCGGTGGTTTCAAGCATTTCTGCTAATTGGTTTACAGTTTTAGGAGGCCTTTGCTCTAGGTATGAAATGAATTGTAATACACGAAGAATTTTCCGTTGGTTTAACATATTTAATAGTGATTAATCACAAAGTAGCACAAAATGATACAAGTGTGCAAATGATTGACCTTAGTTGTCAGGGAAATTTTGATTTTTATTATATTTAGCATAATAACTGATTATTATTCTGCCGCTAATTCAATATTGTACTTGCTCAGTAATGGGACTAATTCCTCTAATTTTTTCTTCCCAAAGTTTTTAATACTCATTAAATCTCTTTTTCCAACAAAACTTAGTTCATTCAGGGTACAAAAATCACCCTTGAATAAACAATTTCTTAACCCAGCTGACATTTCAATTTCTTTAATGATTATGTCTTCATCTGTAAACTCCGGACGTGTAAATCCATTACTTGAAATAAATTCGATAAGCACCTTTTTGAACTCTTTGCTTCTTTTAGCAATGAAACATAATTCATCAATGCTAAGTGATTTTAGTTCTGATTTTGTTGGTAAACGATTTAATATTCGAATATTAATTGTATCTATCATTTTACTTAATATTTGTGTTTATTAATAAAATCTTTACAAAAGTATAGTCATGTACCAAATTTCACTGTAGGGTTAAACCCCTAAATCTGTAGGGGTAAATACTATTTCTTACATTCCTTTCAAAGATATGTGGTAAAAAATAGGACCTTTCCTTAATCGAAATGTAAAGATTCAAAGAAGTGATATTAGAACATATAAATGCGATAAAATCATCTGACTGCACTCAAGGACTTCAATAAATTAATCAAACTCAATTTCGGATAATCTTTTTATTTCTAAAGTTTCTGAGTCACATTCTTCAAATTTGTTCCGAAATTCTTCCGAAATTCTTCCGAAATCGTTCCGAATTCTTACCGTCATCATTCCGTCATCATTCCGTCTTTCTTCTGTCATTGTTCCGTCAAGCTTTTGGGAGAATTAAATGCCCCATGAATGAACCATTTTGTTCCGAAATTCTTCCGAAATCGTTCCGAACTCTTTCCGACTTTTTTGTTGCATTATATGACATAATTAAATGCCTCATGAATGAACTATTTTGTTCCGAAATTCTTCCGAAATTTAATTGTTTTCTGACCACCTTTCTGACCACCTTTCTGACCACTTTTCTGACCACCTAATTTCACACTGTAGTTTAATCAAAAAAGACACTTGTTAGTGGTTTAAAGTTCTGAAAAACAAGTGTTAATTTCTAAAGGAAATGTCAAGTTTATTGTTAAAAAAACTGGACAAATCTTGATGTTCGAACGGTTAATTAAAATAGTATGGAATTAAATTTTATTCGTTAATTGTTTGAAACATGCTGCAACATCAATCTCAATGGGAATTGGTCTATAAGCATAAGCCGAAAGCTCTGTTTGGTAGGTGTTCTTTATTTTCGCCCAAATATTGTCGAAGTCAGTAATTAAGGGAGATTCGTTAATCGTTTTATTTTGCCATTGAAATGGTTCGTCAAAAATATCCCTGTCATGTTGAAGTATTTCTTCGAATCGCATTCTGAATAATTCAGATTCAACGAATTCTGCACATGGAGGATTTTGTATCAAATAGTATAAATCATAAAAATGTCGGATCTTTTGAGAGATGCTCTCAATAGGATTTGAATCAAATGAAAAACGAATCAAAGAAACTAGTTTTTCAAGCAAAGTTTGTTCTTTACTCAGTACATTAATTTCAAAGGAGTTTAGGTTGTATGTTTCTATATAATCCTGATTCCCTGAGGCGACTAAAAAATCATGAACCATGCTTGACATAGATAACTTTTGATGCGGAAATGGATTTGCAAATGAGTTAATCTCTACAATTATCGTATTTGCGGAATTATTTTTTTCCATTGTAGGGTATTCAAAAACGGACTTTCTGAATCTTGAACCTTTACTTGTTACACCTGCTGTGGGTCTCTCTGTTAAAGAACGAGTGATTTCTTTTTCAAGGGTTCGGATTATCGTTTTTATTTCGTTTCCTGATTTGTTTCCATCATCTATGATTGCCAAATCAACGTCTTCCGAAAAACGGTCGATTAATTTATGTCCTTTGGATAAAGATGTTCCACCTTTGAAAACAGAATTATCTCTGAATTTACTCTTGGAAAGTTCTGCTAAAACCAAGGTAATCCAATAGTCTTTCTCAACAAATTCAAATTTAATATCTAAGTGCTGAGCAGTTGCTCGCAGTGTGTCGTAAAATAATTTTGATTCCTGGTGTAGTTTCATAGAATGTTCCATTTTTCGGTCGCAGATAACACTGTTGAAGCACCTGTTAATTTGTATTTAGTAATAGGATTTAACGAATTGTACAGGATATCCGTGGATGTTGTTTTGTTTTCATCTAATATAGCCCCAAGTAAGGCTCTTGTTGCCGGAGGGTATTTCATTGCGGATCGTATGAGTATTGAGATTTCCTTTTCATTTAAACCTTTTACAATCTCTAAAAAGCGCAAGCATGAACTTCGTGTGTTAGAATCCGGAATCTTTTTTATGTATCGGATAGCATCCAAAATTTGTAACAACGGAATACTCTCTTTTGTGATTGTATTTTTCTGCTTTATGAAAGCAATTGTATAACGCTCTCTTTTGAAATTTGGTCTAATATCATTTTTTCCAATTTGAATGGTGTTACTGACCTGAGTCGTTAAGCCTAATTTATTATAAATACTGTACCCTGTAAGATAACCGACTGGTTTCCCGTTTTCTTCAAGTAAGTCCTTTACAACTTGTTTTTGGCTCGGAAGTATATCTCCAAAAGGTGTTGATTCTGGTTTGTAGTATTTTCCCTTTGAAAGTTTAGCAATCTTACCAGAAGCAGCCATTCTATTGAGTGCTTTAATAACCGCCTGTCGCTCATTCACCTTGCTTATAAAGTCATCATAGGTGAAGACATATCCTTTTGGAAATCTATTAATGGTAATTGCTATGTATTCAGTTGTTTTCACAATTTCTTATTAGAGGCAAAGATAGTAAAAATGTCCAGTTTTTTATTAAATAAACTGGACAATAAATGAGTGGTAAAAAATTTTTTATGACTTGGTAATTTGATTACGGAATATTAATTTAAACCTTTTATTATTTGCGCGCACCCCCCTTGGGAAAGCTATTAAATATTAATCTGTTTTATATCAATTAATTACACGTTAAAATGAAAGGAGTTTTGTCGCAAATATTTACTTTTTTTGCGACAAAATAATCATTAAACACTAACCGAAATGTCAAGTTTATTGCTCAAAAAACTTGACAAATGGTTTACCTAACTTCACTCAAAGACTTCAACAGATTAATCATACTCAATTGCGGATGGCAGTCCGATTTGTCGGCACGGAAGGAGACGTGTGTCCAAATGCCTGATGCACCATTGAGGGCTTGGGTATTGAGTTTCCACATATCGGGTTGGTAGGTATTTGGAATGGCATATTTCTCGCACAAGTATTCAAGAAGGGTTTTTAAAGACTCCAATTGCTCGTCTTTGTATTTGTGGAAATAACGGTGTCCGCGCCATTGCATGCCGTAGTCATTGACTTCTTCTTTGGGTACTTCTCGGTTGAAGGTGGAATAAAACTTACCGCCTTTTTCAATTAATGCACCCCAATTACAGATTTCAATTCCGATGGATTGTTGGTTCAGTAAGGTGTTGTTGCGGTTGTGCGTGCCCAGGTGATGTGCCCAATGGGCAGAACTGAAACATTGGTAAATGATCCCTTCGCCATCGATAACAAAGGCCGTGGCTACTCGAACAGGGGTATACCCCCAGCTGCTAATTACATTTTTTGCATTACCGCCGCTCACCGTATGGTGCAACACAATTTGTTTTTTGGGATGCACTTCCGGGTAGTATTGTGCTTTGGTTAATGGGAATTGGATGAGGTTTTTGATTTTCATGATTTCATTTTTTAGTTAATTATTCTTTGTTGGGATTTTCACCCCTCTAAATCTCCCCTCAAGGGGAGAATGTAAAATTTTCATTTTCGCTTATCAGGAGTATCGTTTGGGAATGAGATGAGGTTGAACATTTCTCGCATTCGGGAGCGCAAGCGATTTCCGTAAATGGCTTCAAGGTCGGAAGCACTGAGGTTGGTGGTGGCATGGGTAACATAACCTTGGCGCACCATCAGTTCGTAGCGATTCAAGAGTATTTCGGCAATGGTGTTGCATTCATTTCCATAATACTTCATGTTTTGTTCCACGCCTAAATCATCGAAGCAATAGATTTTTGGGTTGTTGGAATACTTCTGCAAAGTTTGGTAACCTTCTTCGTGAAACTCTGCTGCAACGGCTCTTGTGGAACGGATAAAGAAATGGTTTACTTCAAAAGTAAAGTCAGTCATGAGCGTCATGAGTGAGGTTTTACCGCAACCAATCGGACCCGCCAATAGAATGCCTTTATCGGGATCAATGCTGTACTTTTCATAAAAGTTTTCGCACTTCGTGAAGTACACCACGAGTTTTGAAATGATGGTTAAATCTTCTTTATGAATTCGAAAATGCTTGCCGAATTTCAGTCGGCCTCTGTGCTGTAAATAGCGAATTGTATTGTCGTAATCGTAGTTGCGAGCTCCTTCTTCATCAATGAAGTAGGGCTTCTCCGTTGCCGGGTTATAAGGTTTCTTCATAATTGGTTGGTTTAGCGTGTAATTGATGAGGAGCGAGTTTGCCCGCTTTTTCTGATTGGAACTTCTTGCTTCGCAAGATCCAATTTTTGGCGGCCGCTTGCCAGTTTTTCATTTTGGTTTTACCGACAAGCCAGCCATTGGCTTGGTAGTACAGGAAAAATGGTTCAGCTTCTTCCAATACAAACTTTTGAATTTTAAAAAATTCTAAAACTTCTTCTAAGGTGGGCGGAGTAAAATTATTTTTACTCTCTTTTTGTTTTAACTGTTTAGTTTGTTTTATTTTGTTTATATTGTTTATAGAAGGTACCAGTGCTTGTCCCACTGCTAATACATTGGTTGTATCATTGGTTGTACCACTGGTTGTATCACTGGTTGTATCGAAATTGTACATCTCAACGATGCTGCCTTTATTTGAATCGTGAGATGGGAAATACAACAAAAAACCCCAGTTGCTTAATTCTCTCATGCACTTATGATAGGTGTTTCTTGAACCAATCTTTGACAAATGCAAGGTATCTTGCCGATTAATTGAAATGGGATTTTTAAAGCGATTTATGTTCCAGTATTGAAAGAGTGCCAAATACAAAGCGACATGACTGGAATGGAGCCGTCTATCTTTTTCGATTTTATCCATGGCGGCTGTCAAGTGTGCGATGTAATTCATAATCGGAAGATGCCATTGTGGATTTTATTTTCATGGATAATTTTTACAATCTCGTCATAATCAAATAAGCAAACCTTACCAATACGGCTGTAAGGAATTATGCCATTGATTTTGAGTTTGTGAAAGGTGCCTTGTGAAATGCTCAGGAGTTTTCTAGCTTCTGTTGCTTTCATCCATCTTTTATCCTTCGGAATTTGCCCGAAAGATTGTTGGCCGGGTTTGCTCTTGTGAACCTTGAGAATTTTCTCCAATTCTTCCAAGAGGTCATTTTTGAATTCCTCCAGGTCTTCTTTTGTAATTACTGAAATTTGCATATTAAAAGTTTTGATATCGAGTGGCAAATTTCAGACTGTCAGGCAGCACATTTATCCAACTTTACCGCAGTTGGCAGAAATAAATTATTGAATTATGGTGTAATGATTCAAAAGCTGCGTTTTTAGGATTCAAGTTCATTGAAAGCAATGCATTTTTGTTTTATAAAGCGGATAAATCAAAGGCGTAAAACTACCGATTGATAGAATTATTTTTCGGTGATTATTGTTGGTTATGAATAGTTAATGTGTTGAAATAAAATATTTTACGCCATTAGACTTCATGAAATTCATACAATTTCCGTAATTGATATTACTATCTGTTTGATTCAGAAATGATTCGGTTTAAATTACTTGCTAATTCATGTAAAAACTTGCTGCCTTCTCGTTTGCGGTTTTTTATAGAAAAAGAAGCTCTATTGATATCATTTAAGTTCATATTGAAAATTTGGCCCATTGCCAATGCGATTTCCCTTAAATCACTTTTACCGTTATTAAACACTTTTTGGTGATGTAAGGCCAAAACGAGTTCAACGAGGTCATATTTTGCAGAAGTCCACTGCAATTGAGGGACTGGCTTCCTTTCATTTTCATGAAGTATTTCTGCTTTCTCGGTTAAAATATCGTATGCTAATATGTAAGCCAAAATCATATCGTAACCTGTAGAAAAAGTCCTGTCTATGTTTGGAAGTATCTTGGTTACTATATCTGTTTTTGAGGCATGTAATGTGAAATAATATTCGTCGCGATAGGTGTTTTGTGAATTAATGTATTTGTAAAATTCCGAGAATTCAGAAAAGTAGCTTTTGAGTTGCAAGAGTTTATCTTGTTTGCACTTTTCAAATTCCTCTTCACTGTTGAGGCGTTGTTTTAGCAATAAATCCAGTAGCATACTGTTGGCAATTCGTTGGGCAAGAATTATCGGTTTGATTGATTTAAAGAAATCAATTTCATCACTAGGAGATTGAAACCCTTCATTATCAAACAATTCACGCATTTTTTGTAATACATGATCGCTCATTTCTACTATTAATCCAGTTCGCGCTTTGTTTTCTGTTCGTTGAGCGTACAATTCGCTAATTTCTGAATTGTACGCTTTGAACATTTCATTGAATTTATTCATAACCTCAAAATTTATGTTTCGAGGTGATACGTGAGAAAAAAAGGAGAATGATTTTACATTGCGTCTCGATGTTGAATTTTCAACGTGAATTTTTCTTTCAATTTTTGCATGTCTTCACTCACCTTATTTTCTAATACTTTGGCATAAATTTGTGTTGTTACCAATTTTGTATGTCCAAGCATTTTGGATACGGTTTCAATCGGAACCCCATTGGAAAGGGTAACCGTTGTAGCGAAGGTATGACGTGCAATGTGCATGGTCAGTTCTTTTTTGATTCCGCAGATAGATGCAATTTCCTTCAAGTACGCATTCATCTTTTGGTTGGATTTCACTGGAAGTAACGCTCCTGTTTTGACGCAATAAGGGTGTTGCTCATACTTTTTGATGATTTCCTCGGCTTGAGGTAACAAAGGCACATTCGAAACAGTATTGGTTTTCTTCCGTTTGGCAAATATCCATGCGTCCCCATCAATTCCTTTGGCTAAATCTGTGCGTTGTAGTTTCTCCACAT
Organism: Crocinitomicaceae bacterium; assembly: GCA_044237035.1. GTDB lineage: Bacteria > Bacteroidota > Bacteroidia > Flavobacteriales_D > Crocinitomicaceae > UBA952. The sequence goes on along the minus strand of JBIIFU010000006.1, from coordinate 86,532 downwards.
CTGCAAAGGCATAACCGGTGTAACAACAGAACAAAAAGATGTCACGGACTTCCTCCAATCGTTCGATGTTAAATTCTTTTTCATGCAATTGAAGGATTTCTGCTTCGTCAAGTATCTCTCGATGCACATTGAGTTTTGTGCATTTGAATGCGGCAAAAGGATTTTTTTCCATCCAATCGTTGTTAACTGCCATGTTTATGACTTTCTTCAACATGGTGATGTACTTCATGGTTGTATTATGTGCAATGTGATGTTTCACCCGCAGGTAATGTTCAAAATCAACGACGAAACGATGGTTGAGTTCTGTTAGGTACATATCGCTCCTGTTGTGATGTGCCTTCAGATAAAGTTTTAATTTCCCAAGCACTGTATTGAACTTAATGTAGGTCGATGGCACAACGTCAATTCCAATGCGTTCTTTCATTTTCTGATTGTGATAATCAAAGATGGAAATAATAGAGTGTTGTTTTTCGTCAACACTGAACAATAGGTTCTTTAGCATTTCGCCGGTAATAAACATGTCTTTGACATTGAGTTCCATGAAATGTTTATACACCTTGGATTTTACCATTTCTAAATAATTGTTGAGCATCCGCAATTCGGTGGTGTGCGGTTTTGCTTGTCCTGCTTGGGTAATCCACTTGACAGGATCAACGCTTTGACGCATGGAAATTTCTGTTCGCTTACCGTCAATGGTAATTCTACAGTAAATGGGTGCTTTACCGTTTCTTGCTTTGCTTCTGTTCAACCAGAACAGGAGGGCATAATTTTGATTCATAACACTATATTTTAAAAGTTTCGTTTTAAACGGTAACCGCCATCGGTTACCTGTTTTTGTTTTCGATATCAAAACTTTTTCAAATATAAACGCTGTAATTATCTAAAATTCAGCTTCTTGAGCTATGCCTCGGTTACCCAAAATTACAATCTTTTTTTTTGGTAACCGATTAGGTTACCTATATTATGTAATTTTTTGATTTTAAATGAAACTTACTAGAAACAAAAAACCCTCGAAAACTAAGCGTTTTCAAGGGTTTTACGTGCTTTTGTGTTTGTTTGAGAAACACTAGAAGCGGTCTGGACGGGACTCGAACCCGCGACCCCATGCGTGACAGGCATGTATTCTAACCAACTGAACTACCAAACCAATTTTTTAACTTTCTTTCGAAAATCTCCAGAAACATCTGGATTCAAAATCGTGTGTGCTTTCGTTAAAAGCGAGAACAAAATTACGGCTTTTTTTATAATAAACAAGCGTAAAACCATTTTTTTATAACTTTTCAAACTAGAATTATAGTTGAGGAAACAGTTTTTGCTTGTTTTTTAGACCGAGATAGGCCCTTGATACTAGTGGATGAGTTAATAAGAATCCACGTCTATTGAAAGTCGTGTTGATTTATTGGAAGGCTCAGCATAAAACAAATCAATGATTTCCTGTATCTTTTGCTTTACTTTTCGCTCTGGCGCATCTTTTTCTATTTTAATTTTGATTTCCTTAATGTAGAAATTTTGAATGCGTTTAATAAGAGGAAATTCAGGACCAATTACTCGTTCCTTGAATACAGGCCGAAGTTTATCAACTAAATTTTGAGAAGCTGCATTTAATTTTAATTCATCCGTATTTCGCAGCGTTAAATCAATTATCTTGTAATACGGCGGATAGAAAAACAACTTCCGTTCTTGTATCTCTGTTTCGTAAAACCCCTTGAAATCATGTTCTTTTACCCTTTCTAAAACCCAGTGATCAGGATTAGACGTTTGAATAATTACTTTTCCTTTTTTATTCTTGCGTCCTGCCCTGCCCGCTACTTGAACCATCAGTTGAAAAGCTCTTTCAAACGCACGATAATCTGGTCTATTCAATAACATGTCAGCATCCAAAACACCTACCAATCCTACATTGTCAAAATCCAATCCTTTTGTAATCATTTGCGTACCTACTAAAACATGAATCTGACGATTTTCAAACTCATTTAAAATAGTTTCATACGCATTTTTTGAACGAGTCGAATCTAAATCTAAGCGTTGAATCACCACATTAGGCAGCAACAAACTCAATTCATCTTCTATTTTTTCAGTTCCAAATCCGACCATTTTCAAACGATTACTTCCGCACGCTGCACAACTACCAACGGGTGGTGAAATATGACTGCAGTAATGGCATTTCAGGGAATTTGTTTGCTTGTGATAGGTCAATGAAACATCGCAATTTTTACAACGTGGCGTCCAGGCACAAACCTCACACGACCACATAGGTGTATATCCACGTCTGTTCTGAAATAAAATCACTTGCTCATCTCTTGCCAAAGCCTCTTGAATATTTCCCAACAATAACCCACTAAAATGGGATTGCATACTTTGATTCTTCTTTTCTAAACGAAGATTCGCACACAATATCTCAGGCATTTGCAATCCTAAATAGCGCTCCGATAATTCAACCAAACCATATTTTCCACTTTTAGCGTTAAAATAACTTTCAATGGATGGTGTTGCCGTTCCCAACAACACTTTAGCATTATGTATGTGAGCTAAAACAATTGAAGCATCACGTGCATTGTATCGCGGCGAAGGATCTGTTTGTTTAAATGTATTTTCGTGTTCTTCATCTACGATAATTAATCCCAACTCCTGGAAAGGTAGAAAAATTGAAGACCTTGCGCCAATAATTAATCGAAATTTAGTTGGGTCATTGGCCAAAACTGTATTCCAAATCTCAACCCGCTCATTTTGATTAAATTTAGAATGATATACCCCAATCTGCTCTCCAAAAAAGGCTGAAAGCCGATCAATTAACTGTGTCGTTAAGGCAATTTCAGGAATTAAAAATAGGACTTGCTTCCCTTTCGCTAATTGTTCCTCAATGAGTTCTACATACAATTCCGTTTTTCCTGAACCTGTTACACCATGCAGAAGTGTTACAATATTCTTTTCCTGACTTTCTTTTACTTTTTGTAAAGCATCTTTTTGAGCCTGAGTCAACTCCTTTTTCTCCTTTACATCCTGACCAAATCCTTTTAATCTACTAACCTCTATGCGAAGAGATTCCAACACACCATTCTTTTCCAAAGTTTGTAATGCGGAAAGACTTATGCCATTATCTAGAAGTGTTTTCTTTACTACTGGTTGAATGTTATTGTCCTGATAACTCCCTTCACGCATCACCATCAACAATGCCTCAATCTGCTTAGCGGCAGAAGATTTACGTTCAAGACCGCTTATAAAACTTGTAAGTAAAGTATCATCTAAAAAAGTCTCCGTCAATGTGTAGCACAAAACTGTTTTTGGCGTAAATCGTTCATTCAAAGCTTCCATAGAAAGAACAACCTTCTTATCTATCAGTTTTTTAATCAGCGGCTGAATGGTTTTAATTCCCAACAATGCAGAAATTTCCTTTAAATCCATTTGCTCGTTTGCATGAAGCGAATCCACAATGACCTGTTCTCTTTCGTCTAAACTCTGATTATTTTCAAAATCAGGATGCAAAACAATTTTTGATTCACTTGATAACTTAAAATTAGCTGGCAAGGACGCATTCATAACATCGCCCAAGGGAGCCATATAATACTGCGAAATCCACGACCAAAATTGAAATTGCTTTTTTGTAATTATCGGATATTCATCTAAAACATATTCGATGTATTTTGCTTGATACACCTCGGGAATACGCTCATGAATTTCAGTAACAATTCCAGTTACTAATTTTGATTTTCCAAAAGGAACAATTACACGAAGACCGAACGCTAAAGAATCATTTAACTCAAAGGGAACTCGATACGTAAAAACCTGATGAATGGGAACAGGAAGTAAGACATCGGCAAAAAAAGTCCTTCTCTCGCTCATTCAAGATTACTGACAGGCGTATGGCTCTTCTTGATTATTCACATTATCTCCCGGATGATCGGAACAGAATAAATTCCCCTGATTAATAGGGCCCGTACAAAGTTCCCTCGTACTTTTCTTGTCTATTGCACGAATATAGGCCTGTGCGGCTCCCACCGAAAAGGATTTATAAAAACGAACCGTCTGACGTGATGAAAAGATTCCTATCGCCTTTCCTCCATTATTGATTTCCAAATTCGTATATGACGGTTTGGACTGTGCTAGAGAGGATGACGGTTTATTAACCAGCATATAATTGTACAATTCTTCCGCACCACCAGTAAACGTAATCCACATTCCTTTAAATGTGCGTCTTGTTATAGAAGCATCATCGGTACAATTTCTATCAATCAACTCATAAAATGTTTTTCCAAGTACAGTGAAAGTACGCGAGTCATTTGGATTGACATCAAATTCTCCAATTCTCCAATTGAATGATTTAACAGATGTACCTGAAGGAGAAATCTCGTTAAACTCTACATCCATTTGCGCATTCATTACAAACGAATTTCCTGTATTAGAAGCGGTCAACCCTGCACTCAAATATTCTGCTGGGTCATCGGCAAACTTAAACGTGAAATTTTGACCCGAAGAGGGAGATGTTATTCCGTTAACCAATTGGGTTTCTGCTTTAACTGTATATTTTCCACCATCTATTACAACGTTTAGTTTGTAAGTTGCATAAGGTTTTAATGATGATAGCTGAGGATCAGAAGAATTTTGAACGGTTCCAAAATTTGGTGTGTTTAAGGTTGGTAAGGTCTTGAAATAATAGACTTTTTGTTCGGGAGCGAAAAACAAGCCGTTGGTATCTTTATTTGTCAACAAGGTATCACGCAATTCCCAGGTTCTTACTAAATTCCCATCTAAATATTCAGAAACCGTTGCGTCAACTTGAGAAAAATAATTTGAATCTGCTATTTGGGCTATATCTAAAGCATTTCCAGGCCCTATGAACGCTCGATTTATTTTTACGTAGTGAAGCGAATCTGCATGATCTAAAAGTCCGTAAACTACTGCTGTTTCTTTAAATTCACCGATGTAGTTTATTTTCTCATTACATGAAAACAACACCGCTAGAAGTGAAGAGAAAACAAGGAATTTAAATCGAGCAATAGTCATTTGTTAGAGTTTAGAACTTCAAATATACATACTTGTTTTGGGTAAACCAATCAGTAATAGAAAAAAGAGCTAAAAGAGTTTTTGTAGAAATTTAATTAGAACAATAGAACTATTTAACTTCCGTATCGGTTATTCATCTACAAATTGTACTTTTGCACAAACTAATCTAATTGGCGAAGCGGCGAAAAAATAACGAAGGTGAGGAAACGAAAAAAGGGAAGATTTCTTCTTTTTTGGGAATCTACTCATTTCTAAAACCCTATTGGTTACAATATTCAGTTGGATGGTTGTTTTTAGTGCTTTCCAGTGCTATTGGTCTATTATTTCCTTACCTACTCGGGAAACTTTTGGGTTCATCTGGTTCATCATCAAGTTCTGCTGAATCTCTCAAACTACTCAAATTAGAAGACATTAATTCTATTGCCCTTGCCCTATTCATCATCTTTGGGCTTCAAGCATTTTTCTCCTTTGTGCGCGTTCTTACTTTTACAAACGTAACCGAAAACACGCTACGCGACATTCGAAATCGTGCCTTCGAACAATTGGTTTTTATGCCGATGGATTATTTCAATCGGAATAAAGTGGGTGAATTAACTAGTCGCTTATCGAACGACATTTCGCAAATTCAAGAAACGATGCGAACTACTGTTGCTGAATTCTTTAGGCAGGTTGTAATCGTTTTTGGAGGAACTGTTTTTTTGTTTTTTATCTCTTGGAAATTAGCCTTGATTATGTTTGCTACAGTGCCTGTAATGGCGATTATTGCGGTTGTTTTTGGTCGATTTATCCGCAAATTAAGCAAACAAGCCCAAGATTTTACAGCTACCTCAAACTCTATTGTCGAAGAAGCGTTAACTGGAATTGCAAATGTTAAATCCTTTACGCAAGAATGGATTACACTCGGAAAATACAATAAATCATCCCAGCAAATCCGAGATTTGAATGTAAAAAGCGGACTATGGCGTGGACTTTTCGTGTCTTTCATTATTTTTTGCTTGTTTGGAGCGATTGTTTTTATCATTTGGCAGGGACTTTTAATGACTCAAGGTGCGACTCCTGAACTTTCTTCTGAAGGATTTTACCAATTCGTTCTATTTACCATTATGATGGGAGCTTCTGTTGGGTCTTTACCAGAATTATATGCCGGAATTCAAAAAGCAGCTGGAGCAACAGAGAATTTAGTTGAAATACTCAACGAGAAAACAGAGAGGAGTGTAGCTCTCGGAAAAGACAAACCCGAACTCTCCGGTCAAATTTCATTTAAGAATGTCCGTTTTTCTTATCCTCAGCGAAATGATATCGAAGTCCTGAAAGGAATATCTTTTGAAATTTTACCGAATCAAACCTTAGCGTTAGTTGGTTCTTCAGGTTCAGGGAAAACAACGATTTCCAATTTATTATTTCACTATTACAATAACTTCTCGGGTGAAATTTTGTACGATAATCATCCACTTCAAACCATTGAAATAGAGTATTTGAGAGGGAATTTGGCAATTGTTCCACAAGAGGTAATGCTTTTTGCGGGTTCGATTCGTGAAAATCTCCTTTTTGCCAAGCCGGATGCAAGTGATGAAGAAATTGAACAAGCAGCCAAAGGAGCAAATGCATTTGATTTTATTCAGTCCTTTCCGCAAGGTTTTGAAACACAAGTAGGTGATCGAGGAATTCAACTCTCAGGTGGACAAAAACAGCGAATTGCTATAGCACGCGCCATTCTTAAAAATCCAAAAGTTCTTATTTTGGATGAAGCTACCTCGTCGCTCGATTCAGAATCTGAAAGACTTGTTCAAGAAGCACTTACCAATTTAATGAAAGGTAGAACTTCCATCGTAATTGCACATCGACTTTCAACGATCAAATTGGCTGACAAAATTTTAGTTGTGAAAGAAGGAGAAATAGTTGAACAAGGAACGCACGAATCTTTGTTAGCAGAAAGCGGGTTTTACGCGCATTTGGTGAATCTCCAAAAAATGAACGCCAGTTCTGAATAAAAACTCAAGGTTTTACAAAGTACCTATCTGATCCATCAAATAGTGGTGACTGAATGGAATATACTCGCAGCGGTTTTCTTGATCTCACTTTTATTACTTCGTGTGGTGTTCCTTTAGGAATGGTGAGTTGATCTCCTTTGCTAATAATCAGTGTATCCGAACCTAATTTCATTAGTGCTTTCCCACCTAAAACAACAATGTTTTCAGTATGATGTTTATGAAAATGCAAGGGGACTTTTTCCGGAATCGTAATGAGAAAAGTTGAATGCAAGGAATCTTCACTTATTTTTTCTACTGCGTTTTCTTGTAATTCCTTAGGTAAATTTTTTGGTTTAAAATGTTGGGCATATACTTGAAATCCGCAACTAATAAAAAATAAAACTAATCTGATTTTCATATGTTTTAGTAACTTGCAACGAAAATACAAGAAATATCGTCAATAAACAGAACGTATTTATGAAACAAACCCTTTCAATTCTTATCTTATTAGTACTTCTTTGTCGATTGGAATATTCTTTTTCTCAAGAAGCAGAAAACACTTTACTTCTCAAGGATACTCTCGAAGAATCTGATGATTTTATGCCCAAAGCATTTTTCTCTACTCGGATTATAAATGGACACAGCATAGAAACCTTGCCCAAAGGATACATGGAAATGCGAATTGAGCATCGGTTTGGAGATATTGCCGGAACGAATGGTGGCTTTCAAAATATGTTTGGTTTTGATAATCTTTCAGACATGCGTTTTGCTTTAGAATATGGCATCACAAAAGATTTAATGGTTGGATTTGGTAGATGCAAAGGAACCGGAGCTCCTTATCGATCATTATTGGATGGTTTTGTGAAATACAGAGCCTTGCGGCAAAGTTCTAAAATGCCCGTTTCATTAGCCTTAATTGGAGGTTCTACTTTTACGTACATGAAAGCTTCCACAGATGAATCTCAAGTAAACCATTTTCCAAAAGCATCACACAGACTCGCGTATTTTGCTCAAGCGAACATAACAAAACGTTTTGGAGAACGATTGTCTCTTGCATTCATGCCTACGTTTGTTCATCGCAATTACGTTGCTGCGGATGACCTTAATTCCTTATTGGCTTTAGGAGGAGCTTTTCGCGTTAAATTAACAGACCAATTCGCATTGATAGGTGAATATTACCATGCTTTTAGCTTTAATAACACAAGACCTACAGATGTTTATAAGCAAAGTATGGCTATTGCTTTGGAGTGGCAAACCTTTGGTCATAATTTCACAATCAATTTTACTAATTCCGGTGGTTTGGGAGAAACACAATTTATCCCTTACACGTATGAAAATTTAGCGAAAGGCCAATTTCGGTTTGGATTTTGCGTCGCACGGAAATTTATAATAAATGAATAAGACAATGAAGAAAATTCTAATCATCACAACTTACTTAATTGTATTTGTAATTTCAACGGCAGTTTCATTTTCTGTTTTGGATCATTACGAAATCACAACGGGACATAAAATCGCCTTCAAAAGTGCAGACCCAACAGGTACATTCACTAAAGTTACGGGTACTATTGATTTTGACGAAAGCAATTTAGACAGTTGTAAATTCAAAATCACCATCCCAGTTAGTTCAATAGATACAGGAAATGCCCTGCGCGATAAAAAAGCTCAAACAGCTGAATGGTTTGACGCTGCTAATTATCCTAACATAAAATTCACTTCAAAGTCAGTAACCAAAGATGGAGAGAAGTATAATGTTAAAGGTGATCTTACTCTTAAAGGAACTAAAAAAGAAATTACAATTCCTTTAACTTACTCGAAAAAGGATAACAAAATCACTTTCAAAGGCACATTTACCATAAACAGAATTACATTTGGCGTTGGTAAGAAAAGTGAGGTTGTTCCTGATAATATGGCAATGAGTGTGACAGTACCCGCAATTCTTAAATAGATTTTGATGGCAATTCGCACAATTACTTTAGGTTCTTTGGTTGCTTTGCTATCATCAATTCTTGGGATTGTTTATGTCTATTTTTATTATCAATTGTTTGATTTCTCTGCCTATTTACCTCTTTGGAAGGTTCCTGCAATTTTTACCTTCATCTCATTTGTTGTTGTCGGATTTTCATTGGTGATGACTAAGTTATTCAAGAATAAAGGAAATATCATAATCTCAACTACCTTAACTCTTGTAACATTCTCTAGTATTTTACTACCTACTTTTTATCCGCCGCGCTTCCCAAATGAAGTAGAAGTTCCTGAAATGTTCCCCGCTTTTGTTTTGCCACTACATTTTTTCGTTACTTTGTTTTGGTTATTATTGTCGCCCTATTATTTAATGAAATCATGAAAATAATTCTATCCATCTTATTCTTAGTTTTAATAAGTGTTAGCTGTACCAAAGATAAAGTTCAGAACTACCCCAATGCGAACTGTTCTGATACCGTTTCGTTTAATAATGAAATTCTGCCTTTAATTCAAAATAATTGTACCGGATGTCATACAAATCAGAACGGTTATTCTTTTACGAATCACGCTAACATATCTTCAAATTCAACCGCTATCATTGGATCAATGAGAAATAGTGGATACCAACTCATGCCTCAAGGTGGTCCTGCCCTTCCTGACAGTGTAATTCAACGAATTGAATGTTGGGTAAATCAAGGAAAATTAAATAACTAAGTATAAATTATAAACTCTATAACTATGAAAAAAGTTTTACTATCAATCGGATCTTGTGCAGTTCTATCCTTGCTTATTTCGCTTCAGCATGTCACCAACGGTACTATCGAATCTTTTCACAAAACACCATCAAATTCAGGAGGAGCTGGAACAGGTAAAACTGGTGCTCCAGGAGAACAAAACTGCACTGCTTGTCATGCAGGAACAGCTCAAGATGGCGCAAATGAGAATATATTAACATTACTTGATGGCTCAAACCCAATCACAACCTATACACCAGGTCAGCAATATACCGTTGCACTAGTCATGTCATCAAATCCTGCAAAACGAGGATTTCAAGCAACAGCACTAACAAGTGCAAATGCCATGGCAGGAAATTTTACTGGTCAGGCAGGAAATACAACCGTAAACGGTACCACTAAAAAATATGCAAATCACACTTCTACAAGTAATACCTCATCAACTCTTTCTTGGACTTGGACTTGGACAGCACCTGCTTCAGGAACTGGTAATGTCACATTTTACGTAGCTTCAAATAAAACGAACAACAATGGCAACGATAATGGTGATGTAATATACTTGTCACAGCATGTCTTTTCAGAGGCTAGTTCAGCAGGAATTGAAGAAAATTCAAAAGAATCTGTTTCTGTTTTCTTCGATGAAAATTCAAATTCAATCCATGCAAACTTCAATGCATTATCGGTAAGTGCAACTGCGCTTAAATTGATTGATATTTCTGGACAAGTTGCTTATAGCACAACTCTTGGCACATCAGAAATTGGAAAAAACACCAAAGAAATTCAACTAAATAAAACATTGAAATCAGGAATTTATATTGTCACTTTAGAAATTGGACGAAAAGTATACAGTAAAAAAATTGTAGTTAAGTAATTAATTACTCTTATCAAAACGAAAAATTGGCGGCTCATTCAGTCGCCTTTTTTATTGTCTATTTTGATTTCTTTCGTTCCTTTAGCGCTTCATAAAGTACTCGTTGAATATCAGCTCGAATACCCATATCAATTATTTTGCGATTCTCCTGATCAGGAAATACTCGATTTGAAAGAAAAACGAAATTCAGTTGGTTTTCTGGATCAGCCCAAGCCAAAGTTCCAGTAAAACCACTATGTCCAAAGCTCCTCGGTGAAGCTAGTTTGGAACAAGTCCCTCCACCCTCCAGTTTTGGTTTATCGAAGCCTATGCCTCTGTGATTTGTTTTAAAGGGATTTGTGGTATATAAATCAACAACCTCAGGCTTTAAGTATTGAATTCCACCATAATAGCCTTTGTTCAAGAACATCTGCATTAAGGAAGCTAAATCAGTCGCATTTCCAAAAAGTCCGGCATGGCCACACACCCCACCAAGCATTGCTGCTCCGGGATCATGAACATAGCCTTGTACGACTTGTTTTCTGAATTTCGTGTCGTTTTCGGTTGGTGCAATTCTACTTTTATCAAAACAATTCAACGGATTATATCCCATCGTTCTTAAACCCATTGGTTCATAGATCTGAGTTTTAAGAAAATGATTCAACTCGTATTTGGATTGTTTTTCGATAATTTTCATGATAAAATAATAGCCCAAATCAGAATATTTAAACTCCTTAGCGCCAATCGGTTGAGAAGAAATTTGCTTGTACATAGAATCCACATAATCCTCTCGCATCCACAAATTATCAGCAACATGACGTGTGAATTTATCAGACTCTGTTGAACTAAACAGAGCTGGATCCGGCGCATCATTTTTTAATACATTTAGGTAAAAAGGAATCCATGCTTTCAATCCTGCTTGATGCGTTAACATATCTTTCAATGCCAAATTTTCCATTTTTGTTCCCTTTACCCATTCTGGGATAAATTCACTAATTTTTTTAGCCACATCAAACATCCCTTTGGATTCAAGAAACATTAATCCGGTAGTAGAAGCACCAATTTTAGTAATGGAAGCCAAGTCATAAATATCATCAATTTTAACTGGGGCGGACTTTTCATAACGTTGGTTTCCAAAGGTTTTACGGTAAAAGATCTTTCCATCAACGGCAGCAACAATTTGACACCCGGGATAGGCACCCGCTGAAATCCCTTTGAGTACTATATTATCTATTTCTTGTAGTTTCTTTGGATCTATCCCAACTTCTTCAGGATCCGTAAATTTCAAACGTCCTCCCCATTTCAATTCTTCACCACTTCCTTCAGAATAAGTCTTTGACAAATCACTTGGTAACTTTCCACTTGTAGGTATTGCTCCAAATAGAACTTGAGCAGTTCGATCCAAGATATAGGGATGATTCTCGTATGACATAACCAATGCATCATGATGAGGCATCTTACAATCACGAATAAAATTTACAGGAGCGAAGAACACAACAGTTCGTTTTCCATGACAATGAAGTTTATGCAAATAATCCAATGCCTGCTTGTTAAGGTTTTGATTTTCTGAAATATGTATTGATAAAATAAAATGATCTGCTTGTTCAATAAGTTTCAATTTATCTTGCTTTAGCTCCTCAAAAAAATTGATATTTATTTCCTTGAAATCCGTAAATAACGCTATGGTTTTTGTGAATTCCTTATACCCCTCACCTACCGTTAAAACGACAAATTTTTTATCTAATGAACTGAAAGGCAGAAGATCCTTCGAGTTTTTTAAAACGGTAATTTGCTTCTCTGCTTCCATCTTTTGTTGAAAGACCGGAAGACTGTTAAGATGCCTAAATTCAGCAGATTGCCAAGGAAGTTCATTTTGAGTTTGGGCCATAAAATCAAGTTGAAAAATGACAATGACGGTCAAAATAATAAATGGTAAAACTGCAGTTATTCTTCGATTCATAAAATTGTGATTGTCTGCTTTCATCAAAAATAGTGCAGATAAGTTTTGTTGCTAAAAATTATTCAGCTTGTTTTACACAGAAAATAGTTAATGGGTAATTTCCACTTTTTCCTTGATGTAAAAGTGGAGTAAAAAATCTCAATAAAGAAAAATGAAGCGAACTCTATTGTATTTCAGAACATATTTTAGATTGAATTGAATAAATCAAATCAAAACATTGTCACCTCTTGAAAATATATTACATGTTTGCTGCATAAAGTAAACCAATGGCAAGAACGGAGCAAACTAAACCAATCAACTTCTGCCTGGACAAGGCTTCTTTAAAGGCCAAAAAACCAAGAATTGCAGAGGTGATAACAATACTTACATTAACGACAGCGAGCACTGTTGAGTCGCTCCAACCCGTTGAAGAATAAGCAGTAATTAGCAAATAAATTGAAAAGAAATTAGGAATCCCTAAACAAATTCCAGCGAGAATACTCTTACCTGATAACTGAGTTTTATTGCGAATAATTTTCTCTGCTAACAAGAATATTCCTAACACTCCGGCAAGCCCAAATCCAATGGCTGAAAAAAGAGCTGCGTTTAAATTTGTCAAAAGCGATTTCTGAACAAAGTTTAGGACAAAATCAAGAAGTCCACTGCCAAAAAACAACACTAATAACATCCAAATCACTGGCTTTTGTTTGGAGGAAGATTTATCGAATGAAACCAGTAACACGCCAATAATCGCCATTACAATTCCAGTAATTTTTAAAATACCAAAAGACTCTCCAAAACCAATAAAAATGGCACTTATTGCCATGCTCATTTTCACAGCAACTGACGTTATTGCTACGCCGTTTATTTGGGAGCTTTTACCCATTAAAACAAAAAGTGAAATAAACAAGATCCCACAAATTAAAGCAGCGTACATCCAATTCGTATCAGTCAAAGCAGCATTTGACCAACTATCGCCGTAAAGAGCAAAACCACAAATACAAGCCGTAAAATAATTGAAAACAATTGCTTGAAAGGTATCAACGCCAAACTTTGGAAAAAGCTTAAATAGAATAAATATGAAACTCGAAAATACAATGGAGCCAATTAGAGCAATCATCTTCTTTGGTAATAATAAATTAGATCATCACCAAATTGTTGGGATGAAGATGGAACCTTACTAATCACTGGAGCTTTTACGCCATTGTGAAAATGTTTATTGCCAACGATAACACGAGCCTCATCCCAAACATTGTCCACGATAAAATATTGCAAGGTTCTACTTCCTCCCTCTACGAAAACTGATTGAATACCTCGTTGATACAATTCAGAAAGAATATTTGCAGTGCTCGTTTCAGAAATTTTTACCCATTCAACATTATTATTCACATGATTTTTTATTCGATTGAAAATAATTGTTGGTGCGTCCTTAGAAAAAACGTTCATATCATTTTTCAATTGCAACTGACTATCCACAATTATCCGAGTTGGGTTTTTACCATGAAATTCGCGCACTGTTAAGGAAGGATTATCGTACAAAATAGTATTTCTACCTACTAGAATCGCATGTTCTTGCGATCGCCATTTATGAACAAGCGCCTTAGTCTCAGGTGCTGAAATCCAATTTATTCCTTGCTCATTATTTTGTCGAGATCGATCCAAGTACCCATCAATCGTTTGTGCCCATTTTAAAATCACATAGGGTCTTTGCTTCTCATGAAAAGTAAAAAAACGCTTGTTGAGTATTTTACATTCTTCCTCCAAAACACCTTCAATAACATGAATTCCCGAACGCTTCAGTTTTTCAATTCCTTTTCCAGAAACCTTTGGATTGCTGTCAATACAGCCAATAACAACCTCTTTTACTTTTAATTGAATGAGCAAATCAGCACACGGGGGTGTTTTTCCAAAATGAGAACAAGGTTCCAAAGAAACATAAACCGTTGCTCCTTCTAATTCAGATTTATCAGATACCGACTCTACTGCATTAACCTCAGCATGTGGCCCTCCAACCATTTTATGGTATCCTTCACCAATAATTTTATTGTTTTTTACAATGACACAACCGACTAGAGGATTGGGGAAAACGTAACTTGCACCTAAATTCGCAAGGTAGATGCATCTCCGCATGTAGGTTTTGTGCTCGAGCATTCGATTTATTCAAATTCAATTAAAACAGAACCTTTATCAACCACATTTCCAATTTCAATCTGAATATTCTTTACAATTCCTACCCCATCAGATTTCAGAACATTCTCCATTTTCATCGCTTCTAATGATAAAATGGAGTCACCCATTTGAACCTCTTGACCGACCTGCACAAATAATTGAAGAATTCGACCTGGCATAGGAGCTTGGAGTTCTTTGATTCGCTTAATTTTAGGTTTATCCATTCCGAGCGAAGCAATTAAATCATCTAAATTTCCTTTTTTATGAACTTCATAAACTGCGTGATTCAATTTCAATTTAATTCGATTGTTTTCAAGGTTATTTTCAAGGATTTCTCCGTGATAGCTTCTCCCTTGATATTCAAGCGTAAAGAACTGATGATTTTCCCAAACGATGGAAGCCCCTTTACTAGTATTACTTATTTTCCCATTAATTGACCACATATTCTAGAAATTAGATTGCAAAATAAACAAATCAAACCGAATGAGCTTCATTTTAGTTAAAAACTGATGAAATTTCTTAGTATCTAACAGAAAACAATATTTATTTAACTGATTTATTTTCAATTATTTAATTTAAATAATTATACGATAATTTAGAATTTAATAGAAATGAAGGCAACCGGTAAATTTAACTTACGTTTGAATTTACAGATGAGGACATTTCTCTATCTGTTTCACTAAAAATTTTACACTTAAATACATTACATTATGAAAAAGTTGTTATTTATTGTGGTTGTTATTTTCATTTCTTCCTTATCATTTGGACAAATTAATTTTGGCGATGGATCTTTTGGATCAGCAACAATATCAAACTCTCAAGTGGTAAACTCTTACAAGAAAATCCAAAGTGTTTCGGGGTCAAATTTCACATTAGTGAATACGTCAAGTTTCTCAATATCCAATGGAAACATAGTTTTAGTAATTAACATGTTAACTGGAGAATATGAATTACGTCAAGTAACCGGAATAGCGGGAAGTGTTGTGACTTTATCTATTGGATCAATTCCGAACTCAGCTTTTTCTAGCAATTCACAAATGATAACTGTACGACAATATTCTAATTTAACAATCGCTGCTGGCGGTGGAATTACATGTTCGGCATGGGATGGCGCAACAGGAGGAGTTGTTTGTTTTTTAGTGCAAAACACTTTAACTTTAAATGGCGGTGAAATCGATGTTGAAGGGAAGGGCTTCTTTGGTGGAACAGGAGGGAACGGAGGGAACGGAGGAAATGGAGGATTGGGTGGTTTTTCAGGTGCAAATACCACCAGCACTGGTGGACAAACAGGTACTGGTGGGAGTCCAATCAATGGTGCTGGTTGGGGAGGTAGCGATGGTTTCGCAGGAACAAATGGAGTTACGGGAACTTTGGCTTATTACAATACATCCCCTAGTCTTTTGCCTTGTGGAAATACTATAGCATCTTGTAATAATTCACCAAATCCAAGTGGAAGATTGTATATGGGAGACGGTGGGTCCGGTGGGGCTGGTGGTAATGGTAAAGCTGGAGCTGGTGGTGGTGGCAGTAATTGTAATCAACCAGGAATTGATGGAGGAATTGGTGGTGCAGGTGGATTGGGTGGAAATGGGGGTGTTGGAGGTGGAATTATCTATATCAAAGCTGGAAATGTCGTTCATGGAAGTACTGTTATAAAAGCAATGGGAACGGCTGGGACAGCTGGAACAACTGGAACTCAAGGTGGTAATGGCGGTAATGGAACTTGTGGCGGAGGCGGAGGCGACGGCGCTGATGGTGGAAATGGAGGTGGCGGTGGTCATGGAGGGGCAGGTGGTGCTGTAAAAATCACCAGAGGCGGAGGAAGCATTCTATCTACTTTGGTTAATGTCAATGGAGGAGGAAGCACAAATGGTGGTTCAGGAGGAGCAGGAGGACTAGGAGGTGTAAATTCTTCAGATATAACGGGAGTTTGCGCTTGCATAAATGTTCCAACTATTCCTTGTGCCTTTCCTGTACTAATTCCATTTTTGAGTAATCCAAATACAACCGTTTCTGTTGATGGATCTGGACAAACGCACTTTATATTTATTTATGGTGATTCAACATTGGATTTAGTCTATACTAATCTTCCATTTTGCAACGGATATTTTATGGGCTCTCTATCTGGGATCTTGTTTGAAGCAGGCGTTCCAATCAATCACTACATTGCTCCAATAGCCTCACTGACAGACAATGTTTTGGCAAGTTTAATTGATTTTGTGACCAATAATCCAGCTAACTTAGATGGTTCTCAACAATCAATTCAAACACTAACGTATAATTTATTGGAAGGTTGTAATATTTGCTCAAATTGTTCACCGAGAATTTTAGCCGATAATGGTGACCCAGGTGATAATGGTCCCGGAGGTTCAGGAGGTGGAACGGGTTGGTATGAGGATGATTATTATTGTTTGGTTCCTGTTATTTCTCCTAGCTACCAATCGGCAACAATTTGCCCGGGGCAATGTATTACAATTCCCATCTCAATTTCTGATCCATTAGCAAATGTCATTGCTCTCTCTTCAAATGGTACAACGCAAGTGACGATAAACGGAAGTTTAGTCAACATTTGCAACTTCGGTGGATGTATGATAAATGATCAAATTAGTATTGTTGCTTCTAACCAATGTGGACAGAGTAATATTGCAGTAATTTATATTCAATCTCAACCAGGTTGGCTGAATGTATATCCATTTACTCAAGATATTTGTAGCGGATCAAGTGCCAATATTAATGTGAATTCGCAAGGAGGTTGTGGATTTACCTCGAATTCCATTAACTACAACATTACCTTACCAACAGGCGTGACAACTGATATACCTATTTTTGGAAATATTATGCCTTGGATGCCATTTACTCCTACTTTTTATAATTCATCATCTTCGACACAAATTGTCTCTATTAATTTTTTTGAATACTGCGGTGGAATGGTATCAACAGCGGAAGTGATTGTTCATCCTTCACCAACTGTTAATGCAGGAACTGATGAAGTAGTTTGTTCTAACTCACCAATTTCTTTAAATGGCAGTATTGGGGGAGGTGCAACTTCAGCCTATTGGACAACTTCAGGAACAGGAATATTTGCCAATGCGAATTCAGTGACTTCAACTTACACTCCAAGTAGTGCAGATATCAATGCAGGTTCAGTTGTTTTAACTTTAACAACAAATGACGCAATAGGACTTTGCTCTTCAGCGAGTGATCAACTTGTTGTTTCTTTTGGTTCTTCTGCGGCTGTAAACGCAGGAGCTGATCAAGCAATTTGTTCGAACTCAATAATTACTTTGACTGGAAGTATTAGTGGTAGTGCAACTTCGGCTACTTGGACAAGTTCAGGAACTGGATCATTTGCAAACGCAAATTCATTGACTACAACTTACACTCCAAGTAGTGCTGATATCAATGCAGGTTCAGTTGTTTTAACCTTAACAACAAATGATCCTGTTGGACCTTGTTCACTTACAAATGACCAATTGGTTTTAACGTTCGGGTCATCACCAACTGTTGAAGCCGGTAATGATCAATCTACTTGTTCAAATATTCCTGTAAATTTAAGTGGAACAATAAATGGCTCAGCAACCGCAAACTGGATATCTTCAGGAACGGGAACATTTGCAAGTGAAACAAGCTTGAACACAACCTATACTCCTAGTAACGAAGACATGAATTCAGGTTCAATCATTTTAACCTTGACAGGAAATGATGCTTCGGGTGTTTGCCCTTCAATTAGTGATCAAGTTCTCATTAGCTTAATAAATGCACCTCAAAATCCTCAGGTAAATGTGACGAACAACTCTATTTCAACTGACTATTATCCAAATACTTCTTATCAATGGGTTCGATGTCCAGGTTATCTACCTATTTCCGGATTTACGTCATCAACATTCAACTCATCAAGTTATTCGGGGGGTTTAGCTGTAATTGTAACAAATGAATGTGGATCAGACACCTCAGATTGTGTAAATGTGAATTTATCATCGGTGGCAGAATTATCAGGAGATATTCTTGATATCTATCCAAATCCAACCAATGAAAATACAACAATCGAAGTTTCAGAGAATCTTATCGGAAAAGAATTCAAACTTCAAGATTTTGCAGGAAGAGTTGTAATTAATGGACAAATTGATTCTAATAAAACACAATTAATCTTGTCAAATTTAGCACCGGGAACCTATTATTTGAAAGTAGAAGACTGTCCTATTTCGAGGAAAATTATAAAAAAATAGAAAGTATTTTTCAATGATCAACATTTAATTTTGTTATGTTTAGAATGAAGATTGCTTGAACATAAAACAAAATCATTATTTAAAACGATTAATCAAATCGAACAAAAAAAATGTGACTTATTGTACTTTGTAAAATAATTAATTATTTTTACAGAAAATATTTTTTATGAAGCAGTTTTTTTGCTTACTATTTCTACTACTAACATCTACTGTTTTTAGTCAACGTAAAATCACGGGTGTTATCAAAGACGAAAAGGGAGAGGGACTTCCATTTGTCTCAGTTGTTATTAAAGGAACGAATAAAGGAACCAAATCAAATGATCTCGGTGAATACTTAATCTCCGTTCCTGATTCAAACAATGTTGTACTGAAATATTCATTTATTGGATATGAATCTCAGGAAATTACGATTGAAAATAAAACGACAATCAACATCACAATGGTTTCTTCGGTTTCCTTGGATGAAGTGGTAGTTGTGGGATATGGTTCGGCTACAAAGAAAGAACTCACAGGTGCCACATCAAAAGTGGGTGGTGAAGACGTCGAAAAAATGAATCTTTCAAGAATGGATCAAGCGCTTCAGGGTCAAGTGTCTGGGGTGAATATTTCTACTAACTCAGGTTCGCCTGGTGGTGCTTCCAGTATCCGAATTCGAGGTCTTTCAACATTTGGTGATAATGACCCATTAATTTTGGTGGATGGCGTTGTTTATGATTCAGAAGGGTTGAATGCACTCAATCCTGCGGATATCAAGTCTATTAATATTTTAAAAGATGCTACCGCTGGTATTTACGGGGTTCGTGCCGCGAATGGGGTAATTCTCGTTGAAACCAAGCAAGGAAGATTAAATGCAAAACCAAGAGTGGAATTTAGCAGTTATTACGGAATTCAGTCAACTAGTCGTAAACTTGATTTATTAAATGCCACCGAATATGCGGTCATTAAAAATGAAATGTTTGCATTCGGTGGACAAACAATGCCTTTTAACAATACAGCTCTTGGAATTGGAACGAATTGGCAAGATTCCGTTTTTCGAAAAGCGCCAGTGCAAAGCCATAATTTGAGTATAACAGGAGGTTCAGGAAATACGAAATACTCACTTGGAGTTGGGTATTTAACGCAAGATGGAATCGTTGGCGGACCTAAATCACATTTCTCTAGATACAATGCCCGTTTGAATTTAAGCACGGATTTAAGTAAAAAATTAAAATTAAACTCAGTATTCTTATATTCCAACGACTATAGAAACACGTTGCCAGAAAATGGAATAGGATCGGTACTTTACAATACAATCAATGCCTTTCCAAATGAGCCCATAAAAATGCCTGATGGTAGTTATTCCTATTTAGATGAAGTAAGCGACATCATCAATCCGATAGCTCAAATTGAAAATCAGTACAATTGGAATTTTGCCGATAAATTTGTTGGCAAGGAAGAACTAATCTATGAATTCAACGAGAATTGGAGTTTTACCAATCGCTACAATTACAATTATGCTCAGGTAAAAAGCAAAACATTTTCACCACTTGTTTGGTACGGCCCAGGTAAATATGCCAATACGGCCTTGAACGCAGATTTGGAATCACCTTTAGTTGAAATTGCTCCTGATGTATTTCTTGAACGTGGCGCCTCTGTAAGTGAAGAACGCGCGGGTTATGTGGACCAAACATTTGAGAGCTTTGTGAATTATGATCAATATTTAGATTCCAATCACCGAGTAAAAGGTACATTTGGGGTCTCTGTTTTTCAAAGACGAGGAGAGGCTCTTGGCGGCACTGGATTTAATATTCCAAACAACTCGGTTGATTATGCGGACATCTCAGCTAACATGGCTGCTGGTGGCTTGCTGAATACAGTTTATTCATGGGAATTTACTGAGCGCTTGGTTTCTGCCTTCATGCGCGGAGAGTATTCGTATAAAAACAAGTACTTAATTTCTGCGATTTTAAGAAGAGATGGATCAAGTAAATTTGGTCCAAACAACCGCTATGGTTTCTTTCCAACAGTTTCAGCAGCTTGGCTTTTGTCAGATGAATCTTTTTACAAGATTAAATGGATTAACTATTGGAAATTCAGAGCAAGCTATGGAGTCTCAGGAAATGACCAGATTCCTAATTTCTCATACCGCGCCTTATTAAACGGAGAGGGAGTGTATGTATTTGATGATGTTTTGACTCAAGGAGTAGCAATTGGTCGACCGTCAAACCCTGATCTAAAATGGGAAACAACGAGTCAATTAAATCTTGGAATGGACTTAACGATGTGGGATAAATTAAATGTAACAACCAATTATTTCATAAAAAATACACGTGATTTATTATTTCAACCGGAGGTTACTGCAATTTTGGGCTCTTACGGTCCGGGTGGATATCCGCCAATTATTAATGCTGGTGATGTTTCCAACAAAGGAATTGAATTGGAACTATCTTATCAGTCAGATTTAAAAAAGAAAGTATCAACCAATGTGGGATTGAATTTTTCTCGAATTCTTAACAAAGTAACAAGCGTTCCCGAAGGAGTTGATTACATTCCAGGAGCGGCCTTTAGTGTAGGTGGAGATGTTGCAACGCGTTTTCAACAGGGATACGCTATCGGTTATTTCTTTGGCTTTGAAACAGCTGGGGTCTTTCAAACTCAGGAAGAAATTGATGCATCAAGCGTAGTTCAAGAAGGAGCTCAACCTGGTGATTTAATTTTTGTAGATCAAAATGGTGATGGAAAAATTAGCTTTGGGGATGATTCTGATAAAACTTATTTAGGGTCGCCTATTCCTGATTTTACATGGGGATTCAACCTAAATGTTAAGTTTTATGGGTTTGATTTTTCAACGAATATTTTTTCAGCTATTGGAAATGAAATCATCAGAAATTATGAACGTCAACAACCTTATGCAAACCAATTGAGTTATGTCATAGATCGTTGGGTTGGGCCTGAATCTTCATTTACCAATCCAAGATTAACCACTGGAGAAACCAGAAACAATGTTTTTTCATCCTATTACGTGGAAGATGGTTCATTTATTCGTTTGAAAAACATTCAAATCGGTTACACGATACCAAAAATTTGGCTTAAAAAGGCAAAAGTGGAATCGTTGAGAATTTACATGGCGGCGAATAATTTATTTACGTTAACAAAATACCTTGGATACGATCCTGACTTAGGTTCAGCAAATGCTCTTAGTGCAGGGGTAGATTTTGGAATGTATCCGCAGGCAAAAACGATAATGGGTGGAATTCAAATAGCATTTTAATTATGAAAAAAAATAAAGTAATACTTCTTTTCAGTGTTATTGCACTAATAGTTGCAAGTTGCAAAAAATACCTCAGCGTTGATCCTCCTTATGCACAAGATGCGGAGAACTATTTCCAAACGCCTGATGATTTTGATCGGGCATTAACCGGTGCATACGATATGTTACAAGGAAGTTTTATGTCACTTTGGATTAGCGAAATCGCTTCTGACAATTCAATTGCAGGTGGAGAGAGTGTAAATGATTCGCAAGGTCTTCACCAAATTGACAACATGACCCATGGAGGAGTTAATAATGAATTGAGAAATATCATGCGTTGGAATTACACGGGAATTACTCGTGTGAATTACATCATGGAAAACAAGGACAATATTGATTTTCCAGAAAAGCAGCATATCCTTGCTGAGGCTCGTTTTCTTAGAGCTTACTATTATTTTGAGTTAGTTAAATTTTTCGGCGATATACCTTTAATAATAGATGAACGGTTGGGAATTGAAGAGGCTCAGCAATTACCAAGAGCTCCAAAAGCTGATGTTTACGCTCAAATTGAAGAAGATTTAACATTTGCAATTAGCATTCTAAATCCTGTAGCTACTCAAAAAGGTCGAGCAACAAAAGGTGCAGCGCAAGCATTATTAGGGAAAGCGTATTTATACCAGAATAAATATACTGAAGCCGCTACAATTTTAGATGAGATACGAAATAGTGGACTTTATAGTTTAATTTCAAATTATGGTGATCTTTTTAGTGTATCGAATGAGAACAATTCTGAAACAGTATTTGATGTTCAATATACAGGTCTTGAAGGAGGTGGTTATGGCTGTTTGATCTGTTTGGAAGGAAATGCAGCGCCAGGTTTTCAAGGAATCAGACAGTATAATGGGCCAGTTTATGGCGATGGAAATAGTTACAATTTACCTACGCAAGAATTGTATAATGCCTTTTCACCAATTGATCCAAGAAGAGGACATACAATTTTAGATATTGAAGCATTTATTGCCGCGCAACCAGATCCATCCGCGATTACGTATGCAATTGGAGCAGGAGGTCATACTGGATATTACAACAATAAATACATTAAGCGACAAGGTGAAATTGGATTACCTGATAATGATTTAACAAGTCCAGTTAATTATCGTGTCATTCGGTATGCAGATATTTTATTGATGGCGGCTGAAGCACATTTCCATTTAGGGAACAATTCAGTAGCACAACAGCTGGTAAATCAAGTGAGAGTAAGAGCTGGAGTACCAGGTATTCCCGTACAATCATTAAATGATATTTACAAGGAGCGCCGGTTCGAATTATCTGGAGAAGGACATCGTTTCTTTGATCTAGTTAGGACTGGACAAGCAGCACAATATATCGATGGATTTGTTGTAGGAAAGCATGAACTTTTTCCTATTCCGCAGGTTGAGATAGATTTGGCTGGAGGTAATTGGCCGCAAAATTCAGGATATTAAAACAAGAAAATTATGAGAGTTCTATTATTTTTAGTTGGATTGATTATTTTGGCTTCATGTCATAAAAATCCACAATTAGGAAATCCACCATCAGATCAAGATGCTAGTTTTACGTATATGGCTTCGGATACAAATGCCAATGTAATAACACTTGTTGCGGCCAATCAGGACATTTTGTGTATGTGGGATTTTGGTAACGGCATAAAAAAGCAAGGAAATAATGTAGTAGCTTCTTACCCTTATGCTGGAACATATACTGTAAAATTAACTGTTTTCAATAAAGGAGGAAGTAAAAGTTCAACACAACAAATCGTTATTGCACAAGATGATTTGAGTTTATTGAACAATCCTTACTATACAAAATTAACTGGTGGAGCGTCCGGACCAGGATACAAAGTTTGGCATGTTGACTCAGTATCATCTGCTCACATGGGAGTTGGACCAGATCCAGAAAGCCCCTTAGGTTCAATACCTGAATGGTGGTCTGCTGGTGCAAATGAAAAACCAGGGTGTGGAATGTATGATGATCGCTATATTTTTTACCTGAATGGATTTAAGTTTGACATGGTAAATAATGGTGATGTATATATACACAATTCTTTAGCCGCACAATTTCCGGGGTCATTCCAAAACTTAGGTGATTTTACAGCTCCTTACACCGATCAATTACAAGGTTCTTGGTTGCTAACAGAAGGAGATCAAACATCAATTTCACTTTCTACAAATTCATTTATGGGTTTTTACACGGGTGTTAACGAATATAGAATATTGGACATTACAGACTCAACAATGAGTTTACAATACAAACACCATGCGGGAGGACTGATGTGGTACTTAAAACTTTCAGCAGAATAATTATGAAAACAACTATTTTTTTAATCGGGGCACTTGGAATATTTTTTATAGGATTAAGCGCTTGTAAGAAAAAAGATACAACTCCAAATGTTGTCTTGCCTACCAATTTACAAACTACAATAAGTCATACTTCAGGAAACGCTTCTGTTCAGGCTACTGCACAAAATGCTAATTTTTATTCGTTCACTTTTTTTGAAAACGGCGATTCTACTCGAATTGAGTCTCAGCAGGGTACGGCAAGTTATACATTCAGTCAAAGTGGTACTTATACGATAAAGACAAAGGCTCACACTACACAAAATGACTACATTGAAAAAACGGATCAAGTCATAATTTTTGTAGATTCGGCATCATCTGGAGCGCCGACAATAGGATATACTACCCCCCTAACCTATCCAGGACTAAATCTCGTATGGAATGATGAATTTGAAGGGACATCATTGTCATCAGATTGGACATACGATATTGGTACTGGAAATGGTGGGTGGGGAAATAATGAACTTCAATATTACACCAATGATAATGTGCAAGTTTCAAATGGATTGCTGCAAATCACAGCAAAATCAGAGACTTTCAATGCGCAAGATTACACCTCCACTCGTATTAAAACGCAAGGATTAAAATCATGGAAATATGGAAGAGTTGATGTCAGAGCAGCCGTACCTTATGGACAAGGAATTTGGCCGGCAATATGGATGCTAGGTGATAATATTTCAACGGTTTCATGGCCCGCATGTGGAGAAATTGATATCATGGAACTAATTGGAGGAGCAGGAGACAGAGATAGAACTGTTTATGGAACCGCACATTGGAGTAATGCCGGAGCTCATGCTCAATTCGGTAATAGCAAGAGTCTTCCAAGTGGAAAATTTGCAGATGAATTTCATGTGTTTTCTATTGTTTGGAATCAAAATTCTATAACATGGATGTTAGATGATGTGGTATACAATACTTTAGATGTTACCCCTGCAGAGTTGAGCGAGTTTCAAGAAAACTTCTTTCTTATCATGAATGTTGCAGTTGGAGGTAATTGGCCAGGAAATCCTGATGCTACTACAATTTTTCCACAAACAATGTATGTCGATTATGTGCGCGTTTTTCAATAATTTTGGTGAATATAAAGAAAATTCACCCCTTGAAGTAATGACATATAAAATTGAATTTGATAAATTTTTCTCATACTCCTTCTCATTAGACTGTCTTATCTTCGGATTTCAAAATGGTCAAATCAACCTTTTGTTGATTAAAAGAAATATGGAACCATTTATTGGCGAATGGGCCATACCAGGAGATTTAGTATATCCAGATGAAGACCTTGATGATGCCGGCAAAAGGATTTTGCATGATTTAACGAACCTTGATGGAATAACATTACATCAATCTCAAACTTTCGGAAAACCAAAGAGGCATCCGCAAGGTAGAGTTATAACATGTGCTTATTTTGCTTTAACCAAAATGGATGAAGTTAAGGCCGTTGCTTCTTCTTGGGCCAATGAAGTAAAATGGATGCCTGTAAATGAAATAGAACAGTTAGCTTTTGATCACAATCAAATATTAGTATCAACATTTGATAATCTAAAAAATAAACTCAAAAACGAACCCCTCTGCTTTGATTTATTACCAGAGAAATTTACACTCCATGAGTTACAACAATTGTATGAATACGCCTTTGATTCTGAGTTAAATAAAGCGAATTTTCGAAAAAAAATCAAGCACATGCCGCTAATTTCACATGATGAAAAACAGACCAATGTCAAACATCGTCCGGCTAAACTTTTCTCATTTGATTTTTCTCGTTATAACGAACTACTAAATAAAGGAGAATATTCATTCAAAATGTAAAAAAAATAAATTGATTTTTGTACTTATTGTAAAAATTACTATATTTACTAAAAATTAATTTACTATGAAAAAATTCTATTTATTCTCAGCAATGGTATTCATGGCAATGAATCTTTTTGCGCAACTTGAAGGCACGTGGCGTTTAGCTCCTGCCGCAGGATCTTTGGCTGTTGGTCCAGCTCAAGGTGATTACTCTTGGTGGTCAAATTCAGCGGGTGATGTTTCAGTAAGATCCTGTTTATTTGACGACTCTCTCACCTTTGGTCCTAATGGTGCTTTAACTCACTACATGGATGGTAGCACATGGGTTGAAGGATGGCAAGGCGCTACTGGAGACGGATGTAGTACTCCAGTTGCACCACATGACGGAACTACAAATGCTCCTTATACATATTCTTACAACTCGTCAACAGGCGAGCTAACTTTAAACGGGATAGGTGCACACATGGGATTAGCTAAGGTTATTAACGGTGGTGAGATTAACAACCCTGCAAATGCAGCCTCTAGTATTACCTACATTTCTACTTTTTCAAATAACAACAACACGCTAACTTTAGAAATTAGTATTGGAGGCGGTTGGTGGAAATTTGTTTACCAAAGAACTAATGCTGTGACTTTACCGGATCCAAATGTTACATTCCGAGTAAATATGAGTAACTATACTGGAACTATCGCTACAGGTGTTTTTGTTAATGGTTCGTTTAACGGTTGGTGTGGTAGTTGTAATCCGCTGACAGATATGGGGAATGGTGTATGGCAAGTAACCTTACCGATTCCGGCAGGTAATATTGAATATAAATTTACGATTGATGGTTGGAATGCTCAAGAAAACTTTACCCCAAATGACGCATGTATTGATCCTAATACAGGAGATAATTTTTATAACAGATATCTTCAAATTACAGGAGATGTAGTACTACCGGCAGTTTGCTTTAATAGTTGTACTCCTTGCCCAAGTAATGCTACTCAGTTAGTTGGTACATGGAAACTTAAAGAAAGTGCTGGATCTTTAGCTGTTGGTCCTGCATTGGGCGATGGTTCATGGTGGTCAATTGGTGCGGCTGATATCATCACACGAGCATGCTTGTTTGACGATTCTATTAAGTTTGATGCCAATGGAATAATGACTCATTATATGGATGGTAGTACTTGGTTAGAAGCATGGCAAGGAACTGATCCTGCGGCATGTGGAACTCCAGTTGCTCCACACAATGGTGTTGGTCCTTTCAATTTTACCTATACTGCGGGAGAATTAACAATAAATGGATTAGGTGGTCATATAGGCTTGGCTAAAGTATATAATGGTGGGGAATTAACTTCACCTGCTAATGCTCCAGCCTCAATAACCTACCAAATCACTTTTGCAAATAATGATAACACAATGATCGCCGATATCAATTTTGGTCCAGGTTGGTGGAGATTCATTTACGAGAAAACGCAGCAAGTAGTTGTAGCAGATCCAAATATTACTTTTAAAGTAGATATGTCTGATTACACTGACCCTATCGCAACAGGAGTTTTCTTAAATGGAAGCTTTAACAACTGGTGTGGTAACTGTAATCCGATGACAAATACTTCTGGTTCAATTTGGGAAGTTACATTACCTCTTACTGCAGGTCCAATTCAATACAAATTTACAATTGACGGATGGAATGATCAAGAATTCTTTTTTGGAGGTGAGTCTTGTGTAGATACAATAGCAGATGGTTTCTTTAATCGCTATTACGTTGTTTCGGCTGATGCGACTTTACCAGCAGTTTGTTTTGCAAGTTGTGATGCTTGTCCTACAAGTTCACTAGTTGAAAATTCAATGAAAGTGAACATTATGCCAAATCCAGCAAATGACTATATTCAAATTGAATCAACTATGTCAATTTCAAGTATTGAAGTGTATAGCTTAGCCGGTAATAAAGTGAAAACTTTTAATCCTAATGGGTATAACTCTAAAATTAATGTAAGTGAATTAGCAAGTGGTTCTTATTTACTAAAAGTTAATTCAAATGACAATTACAAAGTATTCAATATCGTAATAGAGTAAACAGTTAATAATAGGTAGGAAAAGGAAGAGAAATCTTCCTTTTCTTATTTTAATTCGTTTTATATTTGATTATGCGCAAGTCATTATATTTATTTTTTTTCCTTTTTGGAAATTTAGCGACCATGTTCAGTCAAGAAGATGGAGTACTTTGGAAAAAAGCTCAAAAACTCACATCTCAACTTTCAACCCAACAAAAAATTGCTCAGACGTGTCAAGTGACCTTGGACGCATTACTCAAGACCGATGCAACTGGTCAGGTAATTAAACCTATTCAAATAGACCCTGTGAAATGCGAGAAATTGATTGCTGATCAACAAATAGGATCGGTATTAAACGTAAGTTCTCATACACTTGACAGAACAACATGGAACACTATCCTCGACTTGATTCATGCCCCCTACAAAAATGGAAAAACTGTTGCTCCCGTGATATATGGAGTAGATGCCATACACGGGGCAAATTATGTTGTAGGTGGAACTCTATTTCCTCAAGAAATCGGTTTAGCAGCAACTTGGAATCCATCTTTAGCGAATAAAATGGGAGAAATAACTGCCTATGAAACAAGAGCATCTGGCGTTCCATGGAATTTTTCACCGGTATTAGATTTAGGACGACAACCTTTATGGTCGCGCTTTTTTGAAACATTAGGAGAGGATCCATTATTGGCCTCACAAATGGGAGCAGAGTTGGTTAAAGGATATCAAGGTGCAAACCCAGCAGAATCTACTCGCGTTGCAGCTTGTATGAAACATTTTGTGGGATATAGTTTACCGCGATCAGGAAGGGACAGAACTCCCGCTTGGATTCCAGAAAGAATTATGCACGAACTTTATTTACCATCATTTAAAGCCGCAGTTGACGCAGGAGCCTTAACCGTAATGATTAATTCAGGAGATGTCAATGGAATACCAGGACACATCAACAAATACTTAATAACAGATTTATTAAAAACTCAATGGGGATTCAAAGGATTAGCGGTTTCTGATTGGGAAGATATTCGCATGTTGCATACAGTTCATAAAGTGGCAGCAAGCCAAAAAGAAGCGATTATCATGGCAATTAACGCTGGATTAGACATGAGTATGATTCCTTACAATGGCCCCCATGAAGAATACTTGAACTTATTCAAAGAGGCTGTTTCAGAAAAAAAGATTTCTATGAAGCGTTTGAATGATGCGGTGACGCGAATCATTTATGTTAAACTAAAATTAGGCCTTTACGAAAAACAATTCAGCCCTTGGAATGAATATCCAAAATTTGGATCAGATGCATTTAAAAACGAGGCAAAAAATGCCGCTTTAGAATCAATAACATTGCTTAAAAATGAAAATTCAACACTTCCATTGAAGAATTCTGATAAGATATTATTGGTTGGAGAAGCAGCAGATAATTTGATTTTTCACAATGGCGCCTGGACGCACACTTGGCAAGGTGAAGATACAGCATACAACACAAAAGGAGCATTGACATTACGCGCATCCCTTCAAAAGGAATTGGGACAAAATCTAATTTTTGAAAAAGGCTATGATTTGTCAAATGTAAATGGTTGGGAAACCTGTAAGATTGAGAACAAAGACAAAGTACTACAAAGTGCCTCTCAAGCTGATAAAATTATTATTTGTTTGGGTGAAATGCCAGCAACTGAAAAACCTGGAGATGTTAAGTCACTAAATTTATGTGATGAACAACAAGAACTAGTAAATGCACTACAAGCAACAGGAAAACCGGTGATTTTAGTTCTGTTTTTTGGCAAACCACACATCATCAGAGAATTAGAACCGAAAAGCTCTGCGATTCTACACGCTTATTTACCCGGTGATTTTGGAGGTGAGGCAATAACAGAAATTATTTTTGGAAAGGAAAATCCTTCGGGTAAATTACCCTACACCTATCCAAAATTTGATGGTGTTGTAGAATATTACGATTACGTGAATTCAGAAACGAAAACAAATAAGTTAGACGGTAAACCAATTGACCCGCAATGGCCATTTGGATTTGGTTTGAGTTATACCTCATTCAGCTATTCAAATTTAAAAATTAAAAGTTCTGACAATTATAATTTTAATGCTACAATCGATGTAAAAAATACGGGGACAAAAGCCGGTAAAGAAGTCGTACAGTGGTACATTACCGATGAATATGCCAGTATTACTCCGGCAAATAAAAAATTAAAGCATTTTGAAAAAATCAACTTACAGCCAGGAGAAAGCAAAACAGTTTCATTCAATTTCTCAAAAGAAAATTTAAGATTTGTAGGGACTTCCAACACATGGATTTTTGAACCTGGAACATTTACATTGCATAGTGGAAATGAATCTATTTCGTTTGAAATGAAATAATTCTTGGATTTACAACAATCACCTCATTTCTTTTTTTCAAATTTGTAGGATAAGAAAAATTTCAATCCAACATGGAAAAATTACGCAATTATGTCAATGGAAAATACATTGAACCTCTTTCAGATCAATATATTGATAATTTTGAACCCGCAACGGGTAAGGTCTATTCACTAATTCCAAATTCAAATGAAGCAGATGTAAATCTAGCCGTTGAAGCCGCGGACTTAGCATTTCCTATTT
This sequence comes from Crocinitomicaceae bacterium, assembly GCA_044237035.1. Taxonomy (GTDB): domain Bacteria; phylum Bacteroidota; class Bacteroidia; order Flavobacteriales_D; family Crocinitomicaceae; genus UBA952. The sequence continues at coordinate 55,654 of JBIIFU010000006.1, read as the reverse complement.
GGTCAGGGATGTCTGTAGAGGAACGAAGTGCCATTTTGGTGAAGGTTTCCGAAGGAATTGAGCGCAGAATGGATGAATTTGTTGAAGCTGAATCTCGAGACAATGGCAAACCAGTTTCTCTAGCTAAATCGGTCGACATACCACGTGCTATTTCCAATTTTCATTTTTTTGCAACTGCCATTTTGCATTACTCATCAGAATCACATTACATGGAAGGAGTTGGTGTGAACTATACAACACGGAAACCAATTGGAATTGTTGGTTGCATTTCACCTTGGAATTTGCCTTTATATCTATTTTCATGGAAGATTGCCCCTGCCCTAGCCGCTGGGAATTGTGTCATTGCTAAACCATCTGAAATAACGCCCTATACAGCCTATTTATTGGGTGAAGTGTGTACTGAAGCGGGAATGCCACCTGGAGTTTTAAATATTTTACATGGATTAGGTTCAACAGTTGGAGATGCGATTGTAAAACATCCGAAAATCAAAGCGGTTTCGTTTACGGGAGGCACGTCAACTGGCGAATACATTGCTAGAACCGCGGCACCCATGTTCAAAAAACTATCTTTAGAGTTAGGAGGAAAAAATCCAAATATCATTTTTGCTGATTGTGATTTCGATGATATGATAAGCACAACTGTTCGTTCGTCTTTTGCAAATCAAGGTCAAATTTGTTTGTGTGGTTCACGCATTTTTGTGGAGCGTTCCATCTATGAAAAATTCAAAGCAGTTTTTGTTGAGAAAGTATCAAAAAGCCTGGTTTCGTATCCCTCCAATCCAAAAACTCATCTAGGTGCAGTTGTTTCAAAACCACACATGGAAAAAGTATTATCATATATTGAATTAGCAAAAACAGAAGGAGGAACAATTTTAACAGGTGGGAATCAAGTAAAATTGGAAGCTCCTTATGAAAACGGGTATTATATACGTCCAACTGTGATTGAAGGACTTTCGTATGATTGTCGAACGAATCAAGAAGAGATTTTTGGTCCTGTTGTAACGATTATGCCATTTGACACAGAAGAGGAAGCATTGATGATGGCAAATTCAACGAAATACGGTCTTGCCGGAACAATTTGGACAAATGATTTAAAACGTGCTCATCGCGTGGCAGATAATCTTCAATCCGGAATTGTTTGGATAAACTCTTGGTTAGTTCGTGATTTAAGAACGCCATTCGGAGGAGTTAAAGCATCGGGTGTTGGTCGTGAAGGTGGTTGGGAAGCCTTGCGATTCTTTACTGAAGCCAAAAATGTATTTATTAAATACGAATAAATGAAGAAAATCATTCTTTTAGTTTTATTGTTCTTCTCGCTAAATATTCAAGCCCAATTGGATTTGAAAGAAATAATGAAGGGTCATGATTTCGTGGGTTATTTACCTGAAAATCATTACTGGAATGTGGACGGAACACATATTTTATTTGATTGGAACCCCAATACTGAGCCAGGAAATTCTTTGTATGCGTATTCGATAAAAGAAAAGAAAACTGAAAAAGTAGATACCAAAAACATTCCCCTTCAAATTCCTTTTGATGCCAATCAACGATTATTTGTCACTGTTTATCATGCAGAAGGCGGCACATTATATTCATATAATACCAAGTCTAAAGTTGTTAAAATAATTATTCAATCAGAAGAAGTCATTTTTAGTGTTCAACGTTCGCTAGATCCAAATTTAATTTCATTCAGACAAGGAAATAATTTATTCCTTTATAATTCCAGCGATGGATCAATTCGGCAATTGACCAATATTGAACCTGGAAAAGAGAAAACCAAATCTATTGATACTTCTTTTTTATATAACCAACAAGATGAACTATTTTTATACATTCAAGACCAAAAAAAACGGAAAAATTGGCGTGAAAAGAAAAATCAACCGCTTTTTTCATTTCCAAAAAAATGGTATTATGGAGAAGGGAATTTGGTTGATATTCAACTAGATCCATTAAATAAGTTCATTGCAATTCGAACCTCGATTGAACCTGAAACTAAGGGGACTCAAGTTGAGGATTACGTCACAGTAAGTGGTTATTCTAAATCCATTCAGGCTCGGGCAAAAGTGACAAACGAAGAACCTTCCATGAAATTAGCGATTCTCAATCGCGAAAGAGATTCAGTTCAATGGGTTAATTTCGAAACTCTCCCGACAATTAAAAAAGAAGGAAAGCTGCGAGAAATCTTCATTCATTCATTACGTTTTTCAGAAACTACAAGCCAAGCCCTATTTGACATTCGAAGTGCAGACAACAAAGATCGTTGGATTGGTTCAATCGAGTTAAATTCTCTTACTATTTCAGTAATTGATCATCAGCATGATTCCGCATGGATTGGTGGCCCTGGTATTTCCTCCTGGAATATGGAAGAAGGGGTTTTAAACTGGTTAGATGATGGAAAAACTTGCTACTTCCAATCAGAGGAATCTGGATTTTCTCATTTGTATTTATACGACTTGGAAGCGAAGAAAAAGGAGCCGCTGACCATGGGGAATTTTGAAATTCATGGGGTAAAATTATCGAAAGACCGAAAGCACTTTTACCTATCAGCAAACAAAACTCGCCCAGGCAACAGAGATTATTTCAAATTTGAAATTATTACAAAATCTTGGATTCCCTTATTGACAGATTTTGGATATCATGATGTAGCTCTCTCTCCGGATGAAAAAGAAATGGCAATTCGTTATTCATCTTCTACGAGTCCATGGGAGTTATATATTGCGCCAACATTGACGAATATCCCAATTAAAACCCAATTGACGTATTCAACGACTGAAAAATTTAAACAATATAGATGGAAAAATCCTGAGGTAATCGAAATTAAAGGATCAGACAACAAATTGTTCTATGCACGTTATTACGAACCTAGAAAAGAACAAAAAAATGGTGCTGCAGTAATGTTTGTTCATGGCGCTGGGTATTTGCAAAACGCACATTATTATTGGAGTAATTACTTCCGAGAATATATGTTTCACAATCTTTTAGTGGATTTAGGATATACCGTTATTGATGTGGATTATCGGGCTAGTGAAGGATATGGGCGTGATTATCGAACAGCGATATACCGCCACATGGGAGGGCGTGATTTAGAAGATTTCATTGATGCCAAGAAATGGTTGGTTTCTCAAAAACAAATAGATGCAAATCGAATTGGTATTTATGGTGGCTCCTACGGAGGATTCATCACATTAATGGGCTTACTTACCAAACCAGGAGAATTTGCTTGTGGAGCAGCATTACGTTCGGTTACAGATTGGGCACATTACAATCATGAATACACTAGTAATATTTTAAATTATCCTGACACAGATCCCGAGGCATATCGAAAGAGTTCACCCATTTATTTTGCCGAAAATCTACAAAATCCTTTATTGATGTTACATGGTATGGTGGATGACAATGTTCAATTCCATGATGTTGTTCGATTAAGTCAGCGCTTTATTGAATTGGGTAAAAAAGACTGGGATTTAGCGGTATTTCCTGTTGAAAATCATGGTTTTAAAGAAGCGTATTCTTGGTACGATGAATACCGAAGAATTTTTGAATTATTTGAAAAACACTTGAAAAAATGATTGTTCGAGAATTAAATGGATTAGATGAAATGCTCAAGCATCTGAATGTGCTTAATGAATTGTACCCTCATCTTACAGAAGAAGAATACAAGGCAGATTTACAAGAAATGCTCCCACACAATTATGGTCAAGTGGCTGTTTTCGAGGGAGAAGAATGCTTGGGAATAAGTGGGTTTTGGATAGGAAAGAAATTGTGGTGTGGAAAATATTTAGAATTAGATAATATTGTAGTATCTGCCAAACATCGATCTCGAGGAGTTGGAAAATTAATTTTTGATTATTTACGAAATAAAGCAGAAGAACAAGGATGCACAATGATGGCATTAGATTCATATACAACTAATTACAAAGCCCATAAAATGTTCTATAATGAGGGTTTTGCTCCAAGAGGATTTCATTTTATAAATATCTTAGACGAGAAAGGAGTAAGAGGATAGGGAGAAGAAAAAATTGAAAGGGGTTGAATAATTTAATAAAAATGACTAAATTTGTCATGAATAATTATGTCAAATGAATTTACTAAATCAAAAAAGAAAGGAAAAAAATATCCAAATTAAAGAATTAGCATCTGCCTTGGGAGTTGATTCCAGTTTAATGAGTCGTATTTTATCTAATAAACGAAAGCCTACCAGAGAACAGCTCAAAAAATTGGCAAATTTATTAGAGATAGACATCCATGATTTATTGAAAGAGTTTTTGGCAGTTGAAGTTGTTAGTATACTGAAAGAATATCCTCAAATTGCACACGAAATTTTGATTGTAGCTGAAGAAAGGGTTCAGTATTTAATGGGTAATCAAAAATTTAACCTTATTAATTTAAGCGAAGAAATAAATGAAGCGTTAAAATCGATTGACTCATTAAAAAATAAATGGGATAAATGCAAACCGTTAAATCAACTTCAATTAAAAAAAATGGAGGAGTATTTCTATACTTCATACACCTATGAGAGCAATAGAATTGAAGGGAATACACTTACCTTGCAGGAAACGCATTTAATAATAAATGAAGGGATCACAATAGGCGGCAAAAGTATGAATGAACATTTAGAAGCTATCAATCATAAGGAAGCTATTGATTTACTTAAAGATTTAGTGCAAAAAAAAACACCATTAAATTCTTATCGTTTAAAGCAATTGCATCAACTTATTTTAAAAGGAATTGATAATCGAAATGCTGGAAAATATCGAGATGTTCCAGTTCGAATTTCAGGAAGTTCTCATATTCCTCCAGAACCTTATTTGATTGAGAAAATGATGGAAGACTATTTTCTGTTTTATGAAACACAAAAATCTTCTTTGCATCCAATAATTTTAGCTACTGAAATGCATGAGCGTTTGGTTTCGATTCATCCATTTATAGACGGAAATGGACGAACTTCAAGATTGATTATGAATTTAATCTTGCTTCAAAATGGATATACTATTGCAAATCTCAAAGGAAATCTATCGGACAGAATGAAGTATTACAACGCACTTGAAAAGGTTCAAGTAAACCATGAAAGTGACGATTTTTATCAACTAATAATTCGTAATGTTCATGAATCACTAAAAGAACATATTCACTTAGCTGGAAATTCATCCCTTTAATTTAGGATTAAGACGTTTTCAAATCCATGTTACACCATTCTGTTTAAACAAAAAGGGGCTGTCAAAAAAATGATAGCCCCTTATTGATAATTATTATTGAATTCTTAATCCAATGAACCAATCATTTTAGATGGGTCAACATATAAATTATATTCCTCGGAAGTAACATGGCCTAAACCAACCGCTGCTTCTTTCAAGGTTGTACCATTTTTATGCGCGTATTTAGCGATTTCAGCTGCTTTGTAATACCCGATCTTCGTGTTTAAAGCCGTAACTAACATTAAGGAATTATCTAGGTGTTTTTTTAAAACCGGCAAATTTGCTTGAATTCCATTTGCACAATTGTCTGTAAAAGACACACAAGCATCACCAATTAATCGAGCCGATTGAAGAACATTGTATGCGATTACCGGTTTGAAAACATTTAATTCAAAATGGCCATTTGACCCTGCAACAGAAACTGCCATATCGTTACCCATAACCTGTGCGCAGACCATGGTAAGTGCCTCAGGTTGAGTGGGATTTACCTTTCCTGGCATAATTGAAGATCCGGGTTCGTTATCAGGAATGATTATTTCTCCTATCCCACAACGCGGACCTGAAGACAACATTCTAATATCATTAGCAATCTTCATTAGAGAAACCGAACTTCGTTTAAGTGCACCCGATAATTCTACCATCGCATCATGAGCAGCTAAGGCTTCAAATTTATTTTTTGCAGTAACAAATGGTAAACCAGTAAACTCAGCAATTTTCTTTGCAACCAAAACATCGTAACCTTTTGGAGTATTAAGTCCAGTTCCAACTGCTGTCCCTCCAAGTGCAAGTTCTGCAACCATTTCCAATGCATTATTAATCGCTCTCATTGAATTGTCAATTTGAGTAACGTAACCACTGAACTCTTGACCAAGTGTTAAAGGAGTCGCGTCCATAAAATGTGTTCGACCCGTCTTAACAATGTCTTTAAATTCCTCAACTTTAGCTTGCAATGAGTCTCTTAATTTTTTTAATCCAGGAAGGGTAACATCAACTGTAAGCTTGTAGGCAGCGATATGCATCGCCGTAGGATAAGTATCGTTTGATGATTGCGATTTATTTACATCATCATTTGGATTTAAAACTTTTTCCTCGTCAGATAAAGAGCCACCTTGCAATACATGACCTCTATTTGCAATTACTTCGTTACAATTCATATTAGATTGGGTTCCCGAACCTGTTTGCCAAATGACCAAAGGAAACTCAGCATCATGTTTTTCTTCAAGAATTTCATCACAAACTCGGGAGATTAAATCTCTTTTTTCGGACGGCATGACTCCTAATTCACAATTAGCATGTGCGGCTGCTTTTTTCAAATAAGCGAAGGCGTAAATAATTTCAATGGGCATGGAACCTTCCGGGCCAATTTTAAAATTATTTCGTGATCTTTCAGTCTGTGCTCCCCAATATTTATTAGCAGGCACCTTTACTTCTCCCATCGTATCTTTTTCAATTCTATACTCCATATTGTTTGTTTATTCGTTTTATTTATTAATTTTACGGTGTTAAAAGAACAAAAATAATACAAGATGAGCGTATTTGGAATAGTTTTATTTTTATTAATATTCGGAATGGCATTCTGGATGTTACTTTTCCTCCTAGGATTTATTGTGCCTTATTGGATAACATTAGGAGTTATTGAAAAATTAAGACCTAAAAGAATTTTAGACGATCCTAAATCATAGGAATAGAGCACATTACATGTATTGTTCTTGAAAATTTGCATAAAAACTCGGCAAATTGTATTTAATTCCACAAAATTTACTACTTTTGCCGTCCGTTCTTTGAACTTGGTGGGATGGGTGAGTGGCTGAAACCAACAGTTTGCTAAACTGTCGTACGGGAAACTGTACCGCGGGTTCGAATCCCGCTCCCACCGCAACAAAGTGTAGGTGAGTGGATGAGAAGCCGAAGGGTTCGACCAGAGGCAAAGCGAAGAGCTCGAAGTAATCCCGCTCCCACCGCAACGAAGTGTAGGTGAGTGGATGAGAAGCTGAAGGGTTTAGTACTGAAGTAATTGAAAAGTTTTAAAAACGTTTAAAACTATTTTGAAATAAAAGATGAATTGTTCGGGGCGTAGCGTAGTCCGGTCATCGCGCCTGGTTTGGGACCAGGAGGTCGCAGGTTCGAATCCTGCCGCCCCGACAAGGGGGATGAGCAATCATCCCCCTTTTTAGTTCATTAGGTGCCGTAGTTCAGTCTGCCGAGGTGGAAAAAACTTCCTTCCAATCAGTTAACTGAGTATAATATTTTGGTCCGCTAGCTCAGCTGGATAGAGCAACTGCCTTCTAAGCAGTAGGTCTCAGGTTCGAATCCTGAGCGGATCACTAAGAGGTTGTTATTTGCAACCTCTTTTTTTTGCCATGAAATTTTATTCATACGTCCTTCGTTCTCAAAAAAATGGTATACTATACAAGGGTTCAACTGAAAATCTTGAGAATCGAATAAATTACCACAATAAAGGAAAAGTAACATTCACTTCCAAGTATATCCCTTGGAAATTGGTGCTTTCAGAGGAATTTGATACTCGTTCTGAAGCATTAAATCGCGAAAAATGGTATAAAACTGGTGTCGGAAGGCAATGGATTAATTCAAAATTGAAAAATGATGAATCGGGATAGAGCAATCCGCCGAGGCGGATAGGTCTCAGGTTCGAATCCTGAGCGGATCACTAAGAGGTTGTTATTTGCAATCTCTTTTTTTTGCCATGAAATTTTATTCATACGTCCTTCGTTCTCAAAAAGATGCTATACTCTTTATCTCAAAAAGAAATTCCGTTTTTATTTTCCAGCATTACTCAAAAAATTACCAATTTCCAATAGTTGACGATGAAGTTCATTGACAGCCCAAAATTCTCTTTCTTTTTGAAGTTCTTTTTTGTCTCGAATAAGTCGTTGCGTTTCTGACTCAAGTAATTCATAAAAATCATTTCTCAATTTTTTATAGCTCATTTTTGACTCAGAATCAAAATTAATTTCTGAAAGGATTGTTAACAAAAGATCATACTCTTTTAGTTCATTGGATGTTGGCAACGGTGGTAATTTTCTCTCTGCTAAAATTTTGTGCGTTTCATCAAGAACAGCATGAAGTCCTCTTTCCTTATCCCTAAGATCAGATGCTTTCTCGTAATATTGACAAGAAATAGCTTCTTCTTTTTGGGTGTGTAGTTTTGCTAGATTTAATTTAATCTCGAGCACATACTCTTTTATTTGAAGCAATTTTGAAAGTTCGTTCATGTTAATTAATTATTAGATCTTTCTACATCCATTGGGTGTGGTATTGTTATCCATTTTGAATATTCTATTCCGTAAAAGTTGAAATACGTTCCAGGAGCTTCCTTCTCTATTATATCAATTTTAGAAGTTCCTGCAGGTAAGGCGGGAAAAATGAGTGAATAACTGTGAAATTCTCCCTTTCGTTTAAAGCAATGTTTGAGCGGCGCAATGGGAATTCCAATGGCATGAATAAGTTTATATTTCATGGTTGAGCCGACTGGTGATATGTAAGCATTTTTGTCCATTTGTATCCAGCCGCCGTTTTCATATAAATCAGAAGAACGATAAATAAAATCAATTATGGTATATTCATTTGAAAATTCAATACTTTTCATTCGATGTTCCAAGTTGTGATCCAATGCATTTGGATTATATAATTTAATGCTCGGCGGAGACAAGTTCTCTCTCAACACCTCTAACTGTTTCTTGATTTTTATTTCCATAGTTGTTTTTTTTGACAAATTAAAATAGCTACTCCGTATTAGATATACTGAGTAAAAAATAATTTGTATTTTAGTCAAAAAAAATCCATGCCTATCAGTAAAAGTGCTTTCAGAAGATATCAAATCATTGATAAAATGATTCGTAATAAAATGAAGAGATATCCAACAATGAATGAAATTATTTACGAAATAAAAGAGATTTTGCACTATGATGTTTCACCTGAAACCATTCAAAAAGATATCGCAAGGATGAAAGAAACAACACCCGATGGCTTCGATGCCCCAATATACTATAATAGAACCTTCAGAGGTTATGCCTACAAAGATGATGGGTATGTTTTGGCTGGTGTACCACTCACGGACATAGATTTAGTTACCATTAAAGAATCCATTGAATTCATTCGAATAATAAGTGGATCTAGAATCAGTGAAAAATTTAATAATGCCATGGAGAAGGTTCTCTCAATTTCATTAGAAGAATTCCAAGGGGGCATTAAAACGCAAGCCATTCTTCAAACAATGAGCCCGCCTCAATCTCGTGGTTTTGAGCATTTTGATTTGTTTTACAACGCATGTCGAGAAAAAACTCCAGTTTCCCTAATTCACTATTCTTATAAAAAGAGAAATTTTAGCGCTTTTACCATACATCCTATCTTGATTAAGGAGTTTGAAAATAAATGGTACATAATAGGCTATTCTGAAAAACATTCAGAAGTTCGAACATTCGGTTTAGATCGTGTTTTTGATCCAATAGTAGTAAAGAAAAAATACATACAAAAAGAATACGATGAGATTATTAAGGAATACCAAGACTATTATGGAGTATTTCCAATTGCCAACAAAAAAAAGCAAAAAATTGAAATCTATGTAAAACCACTCGAAACCTACTATTTTGAGGCATATCCAATACATGAAAGTCAAAAAATAAAAAAGAAGGAAAATGGATCTTCAATAGTGAGTTTTAACATGAAACCAACTATCGAATTTACTAAACTGATTTTATCTTATGGGAGTCAAATTAAGGTAGTTAAGCCATTGTGGTTGAGTGATCTTATCCAAAAACTAAAATAGTATGAGAAAAAGTAAAAAAGAACCTTTATTAATCGAATTTGCCTCCAAAAAAGTTCCTACAGACAATCCAAAAGTATTACGAATTATTTTACATTCAGATTTCACACGCGTTGATTTTGGGTACAATGCAACTAGCGAATTTATTAATGGTGGTTGGATTCGAATGTCACCCAAAACCCATCTTAAGGTAGAAGGCTCTTCCAAAAAACACGCTTTAACAGATACTTTAGGAATTACAATTGCACCTGAAAAAGTAGTGTTTAAATCAAATAAAGATTGGAAGTTTTTTTCACTTTTTTTTGAACCAATACCCCAAGTCGATTGCACAATAAATATTATAGAGGAGGAAAATCCTACGCCGAATGATTTTAATTATTACGGAATTTCACTGAAAATGGATGGTGGGGTAAAAATCTTTTAGTGTAAATTTTGACAATCAATAAATTCTCTCTTCAAGGGAAATGCAGAAGAATGACAAGTTTAACCAAACAGCCCTCATTCACTAAAAATCAAAATAAATTTCAACAAACCTTAATTTCTTAGCTGATAAAAACGGAGTTGAACTTGTTAAACAAAAAAAAGAGTCTATAAAAAATGAAGTGAATAAATCCATTAATAAAGAAAGAATTTCTCTTTTCATCCTTGGTGGATTATATTTTGAGTTGGTTTTCTGGAAATAATTTATACTTTAACACCTCAATCGCCAATCAAGACCTTAACACGGAAAAATATTAGATTGTAATAAAAGAACCTACTACAAATAATTTGAAAAAGCCTATCTACGGGTAGCCGTAATAAATTAGCGGTTAAGTGATTAAATTTAGCTTTTTGCTTCATCTCAAGTTCAGTAGTAGAAGATAGTTTTCATCTCTGAAATCGCCAACTTCTTATCGCTGCAAAACGTTAATTCAATTATCTAAACCAACTAAAAAATTATTAATCACTTCTTTTCAAAAATCAAATGATATCTAATTCCGACACTTGATATATACTCCCATTTGAAATAATCATCAGATAAAAATAAAATCCGTGAATGATTTCCCGGAAGAGGGTTGAGGTTTGTAGCAGATAAGTATTCGTGAGAAAAATACTCTGCATCGTCTTTTAATACGTATCTCCCTTTTGCCAAAGAGGAATCCGCAAATACAGGTAAAATTGAATAATTGAGTGAAAACTTAAAAGATGTATCAATTTCTTTATTGAATACAAGTTCACCAACACATGAGGTATCTGTTGTGTAGGATAATCCATCGTAATCAAAAACAGTGACTTTTTTTAAGTTCCAAGTTCCTTGTAGGACTGTATCTCGTTGAACGGCTTTATTACAAGACAGCAAACTTACTATTAGAATGACAAGAAAAATACACTTTTTCAAAAACATGCAGCAGACATTAATTGCATTCCTATTTTCAGCGCTTCTGAATCTATATCAAACCTTGGATGATGTACACTATAAACAATTCCTTTGTCTTCATTTCTGACACCTAAGCGAAAAAAACAGGCCGGAATAATTTGAGAATAGTAAGCAAAATCTTCAGAAGTGAGACGAATAGGCAACTCATGAACTTTTTCTTGACCAAGAATAGATGCTGCTTTGATCGCTAATTCATTCGTTATGTTCTCATCGTTCATAACACACGGATAGCCTCTAGAAATATCTAATTCCACTTTTCCTCCATGAGTACTTACAATCGACTCAATTTGATAGCTAAGTAGATTCAGTGCTTCTTCGCGCCAAGTTTCATCCATTGTGCGAAAGGTGCCTTTCAAAATCGCTTTTTCGGGAATTATATTCGTTGCTCCTCTTGCTTCAAAATGACCAAAACTTAATACACTTGGTGTTTTTGCATCACAGCGCCTACTAATAATTTGCTGCAATTGAAGTATTAAATTCGCACCTATAACAATGGGATCTATGCATAGATGTGGAGTGGCTCCATGTCCGCCCTTTCCATGTATGGTCATGTAAATCTCATCGCAGGAAGCCATGTATTTTCCGGCACGAAAGCCAACCTCTCCTACATTCAATTCAGGAAAAACGTGTAAGGCAAAAATCTTTTCTACTTCAGGATTAACAAGCGCTCCATCACGTATCATATAGGTTGCTCCTCCTGGATTTTTCTCCTCACCAGGTTGGAAAATCAGCTTTACAGGCTGAGGTAATTGGTCTTTAATCTCATGTAAAATTTCTGCCGTCCCTAGTAAAATACTAGTATGAACATCATGTCCACAGGCATGCATTACTCCAGAATTAGTCGATTTATAAGAGACATCATTTTCTTCTTGAATGGGAAGAGCATCCAAATCAGCGCGCAAGGCAATAGCTTTCAAGCCTTTCTGCTTTTCATTTTCAATAATTCCAACAACACCGGTACCACCGATATTTTTTTGATGAGGGATCCCCAATTTTGTCAACTGATCTGAAACAAAGTTCATCGTTTCTACCTCCTGATAGGACAATTCCGGATGCTTGTGTAGATATTCTCTATACGACTTAACTTTCTCAAAAAGGACTTCCGAGCGAGATTTTATGTAGGAAATTAACTCAGGATTCATTGGATGAAAGTGATTGATAACCAGATACTATTAAACGAAAAGAAACGTATGCCATGAGAATTCCAAAGAGAAGCTTCACCAATCCCGGAGAAATTTTAAGCGCTAATTTTGAACCGATATAACCACCCAAAATAAAAGTAGCAGCGATAATTAACCCAAATTTCCAATTGACATTACCCGATTTCCAATAGTTCATTGTCGCTAAAATCACAACCGGCATCGAAAGAATAAATAAACTTGTCCCTTGCGCCTGATGTTGAGAAAACCCAAGCATATAGACTAAGCCCGGAACAATTACAATCCCGCCTCCTACACCAACAAAACCACTTAAAACACCGGCCAAAAGTCCAATTGTAATGAGAATAAAAATCGTTTGAGTGGTCATATTTAAAACAAAAATACAATTGTTTACACTATTTCCCCAATACTTTTAAGATATGTTTTTAATTGATCTTCATTTTCCTTTTTGATAATCAATAATTTATCTCCTGAGTCCACAACAATATAATCTGTCAAACCATCAATTAAAATTTTCTTAGACTGAGATGCGATAACCAAATTATTTGATGCATTGAAAAAATGAGCATCTACATTAATTACCGAATTACCCAAATCATTACTTGCTGTTTTCTCGCTCAAACTTCCCCAAGTCCCAAGGTCACTCCAATCGAAATCTGTTAACACCATGGATATTTGATCTGATTTTTCGAGTATTGCATAGTCAATTGAAATATCTTGACATTCTGAAAATGCTTGTGCTAATTGAATCGTTTCTTCAGCTGAACCAATTGTAATTTGATTGAATAAATTAAATAGTTCTAATTGGTATTTTTCAAATGCTGAAAGAATTGTTGCTGTTTTCCATATAAAAATACCGGCGTTCCAGTAAAAATTACCTGCATGCAGAAATTCCTTCGCTTGGTCTAATTTGGGTTTTTCTCGAAACTGAATGACTTTGGCAACTTGTCCTGCCGACCTGTCAATTGATGAATCAAATTCGATGTAACCATAACCAACATAAGGACGCGTAGGATGAATTCCAAGTGTTAGTAATTTATCCTTCTGCGCTGCATTAACCGCTATCGATAGTTGTTCATGAAAGCGATCCTCTTGCAAAATCAAGTGATCCGAAGGAGAAATAACTAAGGTCGAATTGGGTTCTAGGTGTTGAATTTTCAATGCTGCATACAAAATACATGGAGCCGTATTTTTTCGTTGAGGCTCACAAATAATTTGCTCATCTCCAAGCATTGGCAAATGTTCCTTGACCAAAGAAAAATACGATTTATTGGTTAAAATGAAAATATGTTCGGCAGGAATTTGCTTGTTTAATCGTTCAAAGGTTAATTGCAATAAGGATTTTCCTAACCCCAAAATATCCAAAAACTGCTTCGGTTTTTCTTCCGTTGACATCGGCCAAAACCTACTCCCAACTCCACCTGCCATTATCAATCCATATAATTGCTTTGATTCCATAATTATGTAATTTTTACTTTGGCAATACCGCTCACCAAATAATTTCTTTTTGTTTGAATTTCGGTGCAAAGAAATCGTTTTCTGCGTAATTCACCTTTATAAAAAACTTTATTTTGTAATAAAAATTGTGTCCCATAAGGGAGACTTTCTAAAAGCAAGTAACTTTCTGAATCCTCATCAAATTTGGCTAATTCTCGAGATAGATGTACATCACTGCATGATGAAGCCTTCAAATTATGAAGCGACTTTTCAAGTGCAATTCTAATATTTATTGGAAATTCTGGGTGGTAAATCACGGGTTGCAAAAGTAATTTGAACTCATGTTTCCACTCTCCACCATGCGGTGAAACTCGATTTGAATATTTTTCAAAAGTTATATGATGAGCAAATTCATGTAAGGTGGTAATTAAAAATGCATAAGGATTTAAGTTCCCGTTGACGGTAATTTGTGGCAATCGAAATTGATTTCCTGGTCTAAAATCACCCAATTTAGTACTGCGAGGAGGAACTATCTTATAACGAACCTTATAAGTTATGAGTAAATCGGCAACAATAACAACAAATGCCTCTGGAATATATTTAGATAATACTTTCTGATAGACTGCGTGTTTCTCACTCATTGACATACATCTCAAAAATAGGAATATTATTCTTTTCTAGGTAAAAAATTGGTATTTTGAAACAGTGTAATTCAAATTAGCCTTAACTTAGCGGCTATGAAATGGCTTGAAGGATTTGGAAAGTATTTTTTAATGTTAACCATCATTTTTCGTATGCCCGAAAAATTTTCTGTTTTTCGAAAGAGGATGTTTGATGAAATAGAGTTAATTGGGATTAATTCTATCCCACTAGTTGCCTTGATGTCTGCCTTTATCGGAGGAGTAATTTCGCTTCAAACAGCCTCAAACATGACCAATCCATTATTGCCCTCTTATACGGTTGGTTACATCACACAATCGAGTACAATTTTAGAATTTTCACCAACGATTATTTCTCTCATTCTTGCAGGTAAAGTTGGTTCCAATATAGCCTCAGAAATTGGGACAATGCGTGTAACCGAACAAATTGATGCTCTTGAAATTATGGGTGTTAATTCCTTGAATTTTTTAGTTTTTCCAAAGGTAATTGCAGCTGTATTGTTTTTTCCTGTTCTAGTGATTTTTTCAATGGGATTAAGCTTAGCTGGTGGATGGATAGCTTTAGTTTTGTCTAATTTATCATCCACAGACACCTATGTTTATGGAATCAGGTATTACTTCGAAATGGGTAATGTTTGGTATGCACTAACAAAGTGTATCGTTTTTGGGTTTATTATTATTACCATTTCTTCTTACTACGGCTATTATGTTAAAGGTGGTTCGTTGGAAGTAGGAAGATCAAGTACACAAGCGGTTGTAAGCAGTAGTGTTGCTATTTTAATTGCCAACTTCTTATTAACCCAAATGATTTTACTTTCATGATTGAGGTTAAACATGTTAATAAGTCATTCGGAAAAACCCAAGTTCTTCGGGATATTACAACCACGTTTGAAAAAGGAAAGGTAAACCTAATTATTGGTCAATCCGGCCATGGAAAAACTGTTTTGGCAAAGTGTATTGTAGGCTTACACGAAGTTGATTCCGGCGAAATACTTTTCGATGGTCGTGATTTCTGCAAAATGAACCGTGTTCAAAGGACAGCTATCCGTCAGGAAATTGGTATGTTATTTCAAGGGTCTGCATTATTTGACTCCATGACGGTTGAAGAAAACGTGATGTTTCCATTGGTTATGTTTAAGAAAATGACCAAAAAGGAAATGTTAGATCGTGTAAATTTTTGTCTTGAACGGGTGAACCTAGCCGGGAGAAACAAGCTATTCCCATCAGAATGTAGTGGAGGTATGCAAAAAAGAATAGGTATAGCTCGCGCAATTGCTATGAATCCAAAATATTTGTTTTGCGATGAGCCAAACTCTGGCCTAGACCCCAAAACAGCTATTCTGATTGATAATCTCATTCGAGAAATAACCTATGAATACCAAATTACTACAGTTGTAATTACCCACGACATGAATAGTGTAATGGAAATTGGTGATTCCGTTTTGTTTATTCATAACGGACAAAATTGGTGGACAGGTAATAAAAATTCAATAATCACAACAGAAAACCCTGAAGTTTCAAGTTTTGTTTACGCTTCTGAATTCATGCAAGAAATCAAGGAGTCTATTACCGAAAAGAACAAAAAGAAACTTTAACGATACAAGCTCGCTTTTACCGCTGCAACAATTCGTTCAACATTTGGCAATGCTGCTTCAATTAAAGTAGGTGAAAATGCAAATGGAGTATCTGTTTGGGTTACTCGATAAACTGGCGCATCTAAATAGTCAAATGCATAATGTTGAAGATGATATGCGATTTCAGATGAAATAGAAGCCAAAGGCCATGATTCTTCAACTACAACACAGCGATTTGTTTTCTTTATAGAATCAACGACTGTTTTATAATCAATCGGACGAACTGTTCTTAGATCAATGATTTCAACTGAAATTCCTTCTTTCTGAAGAACCTCAGCAGCTTCATGAGCCACTTTAATTATTTTTCCAAAAGAAACAATTGTAACGTCAGAACCTTTGCGTTTAATATCTGCAACACCAATTGGAATAATGTATTCACCTTCAGGAATATCACCTTTATCGCCATACATTTTTTCCGACTCCAAAAACACAACTGGGTCATTATCTCTAATTGCCGCTTTTAATAATCCTTTAGCATCTGCTGGGTTTGATGGAGTGATAACTTTCAGTCCTGGTACATGTGCATAAAAAGCCTCAAAACTTTGAGAATGCGTAGCTGCTAACTGACCAGCTGTTCCGTTTCCTCCACGAAAGACAATTGGACAATGGTATTGACCGCCTGACATCTGGAGCATTTTAGCAGCGCTATTAATAATTTGGTCAGCTGCTAATATTGCAAAATTCCAAGTCATAAATTCTACAATTGGACGTAATCCATTCATAGATGCCCCAACTGCAATACCTGCAAAACCTAACTCAGCAATTGGAGTGTCAATTACTCGTTTTGCACCAAATTCATCAAGCATCCCTTGAGAAACCTTGTAAGCTCCATTATATTCCGCAACCTCTTCTCCTAAAAGGAAAACAGATTCATCTCTTCTCATTTCCTCACTCATCGCCTCACGAAGAGCTTCTCTAAATTGTACAGTTCTCATTTTTAGTCCGAATAATTAGTCGACAAAATTAAGCAGATACTTTTATTTGATTGTTATTTTACAACAAATTTTAATGTCTGACTGCTATTTCCTATTTTAATCAAGTAAGTTCCTGAAGAAAGCCCTTCAGTTGGCAAAACCACCAAGTTATTACCTGATTTAGACATTACATCCGTTTTGTTTACTTCCTTACCTGAAATATCAGTGATAGAAATGTTTAATTTTGAGTCTATTTCTGAAAAATAGCGTAAGTGAATATCCCCTTCAGTAGGATTAGGGAATAGCTCAATATCTTTAAGTTCAGCTATTTCATTTACTCCCAAAACTAAATTATCAGAAGGTGCACCTGAATACATGTTAATATCATCTAAATAAATATTGTTACCACCCTCTCCTTCAAATCTAAATCTCATTTTGAAGTTTGGCGTGAAATAAGAACTGGTAATATTAGTCATGTGCACTGTTACCCAGTCTGATTGTTGAGAAGGCTTCCAACTCGTACTTGACGTTAAAGACGAAAGTGAATTCCCTCCAAGCGTTTTTCTTTGCGCCCATGATTCACCACAATCAGAAGATGCGAAAACTTTTAAATATTCGTAGTCGGCCGCAGTCTTTTTTCTGTATGCATATCTAAAGCTTAAAGTAACAGATCCCGTTGATGGAATTACGGATAAATCAATTGGTGCTGATGTCAATTCATCAATACTTCCCGCTGCTTGACCAAAATTTGTGATTCTTGCACATTTCAACCCTGAATGAGCTGTTGTAGATTCGATTGTCCAAGTATTGTTATTATTTTGATTTGACACTTCCCAATAATTATTGTTTGCAAGTGTTGTATAGTATTCAAAACCTTCCCAGTAAGGAAGTACTGCTGCGTCTGGAAGCACTCGAATATAGTTTGACTTAACTTCATCATCAGTTGTAGATCCGTCAGTGGCTGTAAGTTTAACGGTATATAACCCTGGTGCAGAGAAATTGATTTTTGGATTTTGACTAGTTACAGTCGATCCAGCACCAAAATTCCATCCAGTTGCAGGAGTTATTTCCCAGTTCCAAGCTGTAACAGCGTTATATGAATCGTCAAAAAGTTGAATTGAATCTCCTAAACAGATTGTGGTTCGTTCAGTGGTAAATTGGGCCTTGCACAAATAGAAATCATTTGTTGCACCCGTGGCAGTCAAATTTGCTGCTTGCCACAAGTTAAATCTTCCTGTAGAGGAAACTTGAAGAGCAGCACGCATTCGATCAGTTTGACCTTGAGTATACATTTTAGAACAATACGAGTAATCCATGTAGTTTTCTACATTGTCACGCACATCAAAATTCCAATAATTATTAACTGAATTGCATGTGTTTGCATTCAACAAACATGCAGTTACTCCAATACAATTTGGTGTATCATCAACATCATCATCCGTTGAGCATGAAGACGCATTACCTGGGTTATTATTAGGTCCCCATGTGTGATCAAGATTCAACCAATGTCCAACCTCATGTGTAAGCGCTCTACTACCATTAATTGAACCAGTTCCAATAGAACCCACATAATCATGAAGAATCCAAATGCCATTGGTCATTTGTGTTGCCGACCAAGAAGCTGGATTTGTTGTATATCCTGCTGCTCCGCCAATTTCCCCACAAATGAAAACATTCAAATATTTATTTCCTGGCCAGCTATTTTGATAAACATCATTGCCGTTTCTAATTGCAGTTACTTGTGCATTGCCATCTGCACCATCATTGGATAAAGGAGACATTGTTCTTGTAATTCCTTTGAAACATGTGCCGTTTGGAGCTTTAGTTGCTAAAACGAACTCAACTTCAACATCTGAAGGCATACCATCAAAATCTGCGTGTACAGTAGCAGTATCTGCATTTTGTTTTCTAAAGTCACGATTTAAGATAGCTAAGGCATCATAAATTTGTTCATCTGAAATATTTTCTACTCCATTATTATGAAGCACATGAAAAACGATAGGGATTTTGTAAACAACTCCTTTAGGAATTGCTTTGTTTTTTGCTTTTTGAAAGGCAATTTTATCTTGTTCATACATGGCTGCAAATTCAGGATTTGCAAGTAATTCAGCCATCTTTATGTGTTGATGACAAAATTCTACTTTTTCTCCCTCACGAGCGTTAGTAGGATCAAAAGTTCTTTTGTTTTGACCAAAAGCTTGAGTGAACGCCAAAAAAGTAAATGCAATAAAGCTGAAATAATGAGTTCTCATAAAATGGTTTTAGTTTAAAAACAAATATTAAGTTTAATAGTTTGCCTAAATTACCACTTTATTAGATATATTCTAAAATAAATCTATAAATAATTTTTATAACAATTGAAAATAATTAAATTGATTTCAAGTAATTTTCAACGTCCGAATATTGGATTTTAAATTCTCCTAGGATGAAGGTGTTTTCAATACTTTTAATAAGGAAATCATATTTCTTTCCATTCCAAAATTGGAAACCTGTATTTTCAGTGGATTCAACAATTTTTGGGTGTTGATCTCCCGAATTAAAAATCGTATAATTTTCATACTCTTTTTTGGCCAATAGCGGTGAAGTTAAAAAACGATAGCTCGCACCGTCTAGTGTGAGAATTCCTTTCTGTTTTAATAAGTCAAAAAATGAGGTTTTTTTATCATTCATTGAGAGCATTATAGAATATTTTGGCACCGTAATTAGCTTTGTTTTTCTCACTTCGATTGGATTAAATTCCTCGTCAAGTTGGGTTTCAATATAAGTTTCACTCGCATTTGTCAAACCACCTTGAATAAATGAAATATCCCCTTCCCACGCATCTAAAAATTCTTTTGTTGGAAAGGCAATTTTTTTTGCATACTTATTAAATGCTTGAATAAATTCATCATCGGGATTTTCTCTAAATTGAGTGATGTCCATATGTAAATTTAAAAAACTAGAAGTTTCTTGGTTTTTCTCAAAGCAGAATCCTTTTTCTTTGAGGGAGAGATTGAGTGGGAATTTGCGTGTCACACCTGTTTTTATCAAAAAGTGGGTAGAATCACTATGAATAGAAAGTAACGCTCTATTTAAACCAAATTCATTTAGCTTTTTAGAGCTTGTACTAACCACACAAAAATCCTCTTTAAACAGGTTTTCAGCTAAAAATTCTTTCCATTTTTTTGATTGACTTCCCGCTTTAGCTTTAACAATACGTTCAAATGTTTGATTGAATTTTTTTCCTTTATAAATAAACGCATAATTTTTATCATAGTAGAAATAGAGTTTTTCTTTTTTAAGAACAAAAACTTTATGAGACTCAACTGTTGAATCTTTTATTGGATATATAATCTTTAGACGGTTAATACCCGAAATGATTTTGGAACTATCAGCTAATTCAACTAATAATCCATACTCACCAGAACTATTCCCAAAAATATAGGCATTCTTTTGAAAGTCAATCCCATAGTTTTTACTTTGACTCAACAGAAACTCATACGACAAGAAATCTTTTGCTGCAACTTTATTCTTTTCAGTAATTTTTTGAGATTCCCGGGCAAAAGATAATACGTTTATTCTGCCAATAAATTCATCATCTGGCAATCTATCTACAATAGTTGGCGGGACTTGAGTTTGAAAAAGAAGAGGTCTTAAAATTAAGAATGCGCCGAGTGCAATAGCTAATAAGATGATTACTACTACTTTTTTCGCCATAGATTATCTTGTTAATACATAGATTGCATTAATTAAATCTAAAACGTGTTTTCCTGGTCCTTCTGTTTCTGACTTAAAATCATATACAAGATTTAGATTTGTATTTTTTGTAGATGTCTTAGATGTAGTCATTTCCATTTTTCCAGATTTGCCTCGCAGTGCATCAATCAATTCATTCTCCTTGGCAGAAAAAACATCACGTGGGAATAAATTAACTGTTGAATTCAAATCCATTTTCGCATAAAGAATCCCACCCTTCTCTGCTTTTTTCAATTCTTTTGATGATATAGCCTTATCTTCATAACCATTTGAATAATTTTTCGCAAGATCTTCATCATTAGTCATAATAAACAATCCGTTTTTGTTAATCATATAAAGAGGGGCGGAATTTAAAATAGCCTTATCCATAATATAATATTCATTCCCTTTTTGATTATTCATGTACGTGATTTGACCATTTTTTCTTGTTGCTAATATCTTTGATAAATAATTTAATACTTTCTCAGGTACATCATGTCGTTTTGTACTTATTCCCACTGTAAAAATTGGCATGTCTTCCTCCGCCTCAGTTTCTTTTTCATAATAATCAAAGGTTTCCTCGTCATAAATAAACTCAACTTTTGTGGTTTTAATTTTCTTCACTCCGTTAAAGCTACCGAAAAAACTTCCTTTATAGGTATCAAATACGGCGTCCTTATTGATGAATTCATTGAGTAAGTCGAGCATAAGTGCATTAGCAATCAAATCATTATCCTTTGTTTCTTGAGCAAGAATTGGCATTACAATTTCAAAAGCTTTTTCATATGCTTCACGCAAGTTCACCTTGTACACAAAGAATGCAGGGCAATTTTCATGAATGTATTTTTTTACACTTTTATCCATCTTTGTATCGGCAAGTTTCGTGTAAATTGCACCCAATTTTTCATTGTATTTCGTTTCCATTTGAAATTCAAGGTGGTCGTCAACTAGCACCAAATCTCCTAAAATGATGTTATCTGTATAAAGTTCATTTATGTTACTATAGATATCCGGCATGATTCCTTTAAAGTAGAATAAATTGCCGTTTTTTTCCATTTTTCGCGAATAATCAAAATAAAATGATCCTTCTGTTTCATGCGCCAATTGATCAGCAAATCGTTTATCTGTTAAAATAAGTCGTTTATTTTGAATGAACAACTCATCTAGAACTTGCTTTTCATAGAACTGCTGAAGAGAAAATTGAATGCTATCACGCAATTCATAATAGTTTTTCATTAACATGTCATTAGCATCCGGATTCTCCACATCATCAGGATTCTCCAATGGCTCCTCTTCATCAATAGGGACTTCAACTGTTACTGAATCTTCAGAATAAACGGGTGCCGCTTCGTAATCTTCATCCCAATATTCCCAAGGGCTTGAATTTCCACGAGCATACCAAATAGAGTCTGTCATCAAATCAACTTTTCGAGAATCTGGTTCAATTCTTAATAAAATGGCTGTATTTTTTCTTATTAGCAAGTTGTTGATATACGAATCATACCATTCAATATCTTTATATGGCGATTCAACCTGGTTAAAATCATCAAAAACTGTAAACAAGTCTGTTTTACTCGCTACGCCAAAAGTCATTCCTGACAATGCATAATTTGCATTTTTTCCTAAAAAAATATTAATTTTTTGGTCAAAATCAAGCCCTGAATCTTTAATTGTTTTATCATTAGTCGAGCCATCAAATAATTCTTGTTGTAATTCTTCCATAAATTCATACTGAACCAACTGATCCATTGAAATCTTTTGAAGTAACTTAATATTATTTAGGCTAAAAACTGTTATTGCCTCACTAGGAACAAGGTCTTCAGACTTTTGAGAAGTTCCAGAAACCACAAAAGAGAGAACAAAAATTAAAAAGAAAATGATTTTCATGAGGTCAAATTATACAGTATATAATACGAAGTTAATCATTTTACTGTATGTCTCAATTACTTCTGATTGAGGTAGATGGTATTTTCTAAAATTTTAGAATTTTTTGTAAGAGTATAGGCGTTTGCTTTAAGCATTACAGCTGTTCGACTTTTTGAAATACTTGCATTTGCATTATCACACTTTTCAACTGTTTTAGCAAATCTTGAAATCAAGGTGTAATTCCCTGTCTTCAATAAATCCATATCTTCTTGTTTCAAATCTTTGATTTGTTTCTGAGAAAAATCAGGAATAGAACGTTCAAATTTAGATCCATTCCAAGAAATCCAATTAAAGGCAAAATCATTGGATGATTTAATTCCAGCATCTAAAGTGGCTATAGAATTTTTGATAGCATCTTGCAATTTTGTTAGATCAGCGAAATCGCAACTTAACTTTGCTAGGAATTCGGTTTCATTCAGGTCTATTTTGACATTGGAGATACCAGGTTGGGAAGCCAAAGTTGTTTTAAACTGATTAATCTTAGCCTTAATTTCAGGCATTTTCATCACTTTCTTTCCGTTTAAGCTATCAAGTTTAAGAATCCCATTTATTTTAACCTTACTTGAACTTAAATTAATTGTGTATTTAAAAGTTCCGGATCCATCAGCATTTAATGATAAATCATCAATAATTTCGATACAAGACGATAAACAAAAGGGAAGAGCTAAAAGTAAAAAGAGTATTTTTCTCATACAAATAATTTATTTCGCGCTCTTCTCTAAAAGTATGCCAATGAACTTATAATAAATACTTTTGAGTTCAAAAACTATTATTTAAAAGAGCTTAAATCTGGCTTTTTGTTTAATACAATGGACGTCACTTTGCCTGTCATAACAAATGGTCCAAAACCAATTGAGGTAGCATGAGGGAATAAAAATCCACCAACATCTTTGTAATCACTATAGGTAATCGTTGTTTCCGATGTTTCCTCACCTTGCTTCCTGATTGATACTACTTTTTCCTTCAGAAAACTAGTTTTATCGTAATAAATAAAAGATTCTTCTTCACCATCAACTAGTTTTACAACATACATCTCTTTTCCATCAACATTTTCGATACCAGTTAGCGTATAATTTTGTTCCTTGTGATTTAATTCTGTAAAAACACCTGAACTTTTGCTTTTCTTAGAGATTTCCTCCGCACTCATTTCTGTGCGTTTACCTTGCGCATAGGTATAACCAATTTTTCCATCTGTGTATGATTTTTGCATCACCGCTCCCATGCCTTCTAATTTTTGGGCTTCTATATTGGGCGAAACCCAATAGCTTGTCATAACAAAAGGAGCAGGAATTTGCGGATTTGAAAGTTCTGTTTTTGACTCATAGCTTTTGAATTTCTTCATTTTCTTAGCGAGATCCTTTGAGTTTTTTGTTTGAGTTACCACAGAAATGTGATTAGCAAATAATTGCTCTTTAGTTATATCAGCTGGTTTTCCATCTTTTACAGGATTTCCAAATGGATCCAAGAATTGAACCTTTCCATCCGAATCAAACTTCTTTAAATTGTCAACGATTTCTTCATTACCGACAACGATAATGTTACAATTTTTTGAAGTAAAATATTTCTTTGCCATTGCTAGAACTTCTTCCTTCGTAACGGCATCTAGACGTTGTAAATAACTTTTATAATAATCTTGATCTAGTTTATTCTTAATAATATTAAGGGCAAAACGAGCAATAGTTTGAGGTCTTTCTAACGATCGAGCAAATCCGCCAGACATTGATGATTTCGTTAAACTTAGTTCTTCATCTTTCACTAATTCAGTTGTAATTACTTCAAACTCTCTCAAAATTTCAGTAATTGCTGAATCAGTTACGGCATTTCTAAAGTTACCACCAGCTGACATCCATGATCCATTTTCAGTTACGTTAATGTTTGAATAACAACCATAGGTATATGCTTTGTCTTCGCGTAAATTTTGAAACAATCTCGTTCCAAATCCGCCACCTCCAAGAATTCCATTTAATACAGAAAGAGCCAATTGATCTTTATCTCCGGTTTTAATTTTCATTGGAAACGTAATATATACAACCGATTGAACGGCTCCGGGCTTTTTCACAAAAAACACTTGATTTCCATTAGCTGGTTTCCCGTTTCCTAAATCTGCAAAATGAGGATCAACTCCTTTCCATGATCCAAAGTAGGATTCAACCATTTTTTTTGCTTCCTCTTTTGTGATGTCGCCAACGATAACGAGATAGCTACCATTTGGTGTAAAGTTAGATTTGTAGTAATTAACAATGTCATCGCGCACAATTGAATTGAGGGATTCTTCTGTCATTACCTCACCGTATGGATGATTAGGGAAGTTCACTTTTACAGTAGCGTTTGTCGCCATACTTGACGCATCAGATTTTGTTGAAGTCAGATTATTTTGGTTTTGCTTTCTGATACGCTCAACTTCACTATCCGGGAAATTTGCATTTAATAAAACATCTGACATCAAATCCAATCCTTTAGCCATGTGTTTTGTTAAGCAAGACAATGTGATAGAAGTAGCATCAGCAGATAAACTAGCGCCAATGTAATCAACCTCTTTATCCAACTGATCCTTAGTTCTATTTGATGTGCCAGACATAATTAATGAACCAGCCATTTCGGAAAGTCCCGCTTTTCCCATTCTTGGGTCAGAGCCCATAAAAAGATCAAAAGAAACTCGTGGTAGTTTATGGTTCTCAGATAGAATAACAGTAATACCATTTTCAGTTCTAAAAACTTCAGAATCTTTTATATTTATTCCGGGCGCTTTCCCAGGAATAGGTTGTTTTGATCGGTCTATTTGAGCTGTTACAAAAAGTGGAAAAACAGCAATAAATACTATAAGAATTTTTTTCATCTCTCTTTTATTTAGATTTTGGAACATAGTGTAAAATGATGCGTGCATCTTGAGTTAAATACTTTTGAGCCACACGCTGAATGTCTTCTCGCGTAACTTTCATGTAGTCATTTAAAAGCGTATTTACTCGATTTGAATTCTTATAATAAACATGATTATCCGCAAGATTCTCAGAGATACCTGAAATTGATGCATTTGATGAAACGAAATCATTCTCGTACTTATTTCTCACTTTTTCAAATTCTTCTTGAGAAATTAATTCAGATTTAATTAAGTCGATTTGTTCGTCAAATTCTTTCTGGAGATCATCCAAGCCTACACCCTCAGATGCAATTGCAGCAAAAATACCCATTCCTGCATCCTCTAGTCCAAAATTAAATGAAAAAGCAAAGTTGGCCATTTGTTTTTTCTCAACTATAGTTTTATTAATTCGTGATGAACTACCACCCGACAATACTTCATTCATCATTTCAAGTGCATAACTATCAGCACTTGTTTGTTCAGGAAATTTATACCCCATGAAAAGCGCTGAAAGTTGAATATTATCCTCAATTTGTTCTTTGATTACACCTTTAATTGCCTCCTTATCTTTTGTGGTTCTTTTTATTTCAATCGGTGTGTTTTGATACTTGGTAATTACTTTCTTTGCTTCTGAATTTGTTGAAGCCATAAAATTCTTTGTATCAAATTTTGTTTTTGAAATCTGATATTTCTTTTCAAATTCAGCATCAGAGTAATTAACAAAATCACGATACAAATTCAATGCTTGACCTTTTGGGATAGAGGCAAAATAAGCGTCAATCAATTTTTTTGTTTGTGTAATATCAATATCCCCAGCGATAGACAAAGTGGCATTAGAAGGGACGTAATAATTTTTATAGAAATTCACATAATCTTCTTCTTGAGCCGCATCCAAATGCTCCATGCTTCCTATGGGAACCCAGTTGTATGGGTGATTTTGAAACATTCGCTTACTCATTTCTGTAAGAAACGAACCGTAAGGTTGATTATCCACGCGTTGTCTTTTTTCTTCCTTTACAACTGAACGTTGAGTTTCGATACCTTTTGTATCTACTTTGGCGTGTAATAATCTTTCACTTTCCAACCAAAGACCTAATTCTAATTTATTTGATGGTAAAAGTTCAAAATAAAAAGTTCTATCTTGTGAGGTATTTGCATTTAATGTACCACCGTTTCTTTCGACAATTTTACTATACTCACCTCTCTCAATATTCACGGTTCCTTCAAATAAAAGATGCTCAAAAAAATGGGCGAAGCCAGTTCTATCTGGCGTTTCATTTTTTGATCCAACGTGATATAAAACAGATACCGCAACAATTGGAGTTGCGTGTTCTTCGTGTAAAATTACATGCATACCATTCGGCAAGTCGTATTCTATAAAATCAATATTTCGCTGACCAAAAGCTAAAGCAGCTGAGAAAAAAATACAACCGGATAAAAAGAAATTTTTCATTTTTTGAATTTTGAGCGTTAAAGATACATCAAAAGAAACAAATAGTGCCTTTAAAAAAAGAAAAACCGACCCATTGGATCGGTTTTTTCATCAATAACCAATTAAACTTTATAATTTAACAAACTTAGAAGTTGCCACTTTTCCATTTGCAACAAGTTTCACAATGTAAGTACCTGTTTTAAGATCACTTGCTTCAATATCAATAGTTTGCTTTCCTGAAGAAAGGTTTTTCATTGAAATTGCTTTCACTCGTGAACCATTAATGTTGTAAACTTCAACTTCAACATCTGAAGTATTATCAAGATTAACAGAAATAGATGTAGTAGAACTTGTTGGATTTGGGATTAAATGGAATTTAAATTCTTCTTTATCACCAAGATTTGTTTGAGTTTCATCAATTCCTAAATAGGAAGTTGAACTCCAGATACCACGACCATAAGTTCCGATGTAGATTTCACCCGGTCGGTAACTTCCTTCATCGTAACTTCTCCAAGCTTGTCTTACTTCAAATACTGGAGTTCCCTCAAACCCTGCTGATGAATTAGTAAACGTTGATCCACCATCAATTGAAACAACCACCCCACTTGAAGTTCCAATTACAAGAACATCCTCATCGAAGCGATTGATTATTCCATCGTAACATGCAACTCCTCCAACAGTTCCCAAATTGATTGTTGAAATACCATTTGTCGTGGCAGTTGACGCATTTGAAGAACGACGAATAGTACCATTGAATCCAGGTAGTAATAATAAATCATCTTCATTATTTGGATTAATAGCAATTCCCTCGTAAGAACCAGTAGCAATTTTCACAGATGTAGTAAAAGTAGGTGAGGTAGCTGTTCCACCTTGTCCTTGGAATGCCACTTTGTCTTTAAACAACGGATCAGAAGAATAAACAGATCCCAAACCAGAAATTCTTGTAACACCAGAACCTGTTGCTATATACAAGTGCTCTAAGTCACTAGAGAATTCTGCATCGAAATTACTATTGAAGTTGCTTCCAGATAATGGGCCACCAAATCCACGTGCAACACATACCCACACTGGATCAGTAACACTGAATCGCAATGCATTTCTTGTTCCCCAAAGCTCACCGCCATTTGCATTTACATATACTAAAAACCAAGATTGATAAGGATCTTGAACTCTAACAGTGTCCCAAGACACATTGAAAATAGCAGTATCAGAACCCATTTCAACTGTTTCACCAGTAGCTGGATTGATTCCGTAATTAACACCATTTACAGTTAAAGAGGGGTCATAAACCAATTCTTCATCAAAATAATAGTTTTGAGGTGCAACATAGCTAATACTGTCTCCAGAAGAAAGACTCGGCACTCTTAAAATTTCTCCTGCTACCACATCTCTTTTCGGGATGTAAGTGACTGAATCTTCAGAGTTTAAATCATAATATTCAGCCAAAATAAACTCAGTATGGAAAGGGTGGAATGGACTTCCGTCTGTACCTGGATCATCATAAGATGTAGGTAACTGAGGAGCAAAGTTTGTCCAAGTTTGACCTTTGTCACCTGACCTTGAAATTGAATTGTAATATACAGATGAGAACATTACTCTTTCGTTATAATGTGAAATCTCACATTCAAACCCATCACCACCATTAACTTCTCTAAATTCTTTATACGTATTCATCGTATGATCATTGTACAAAGTTCCATTATCTTGAGTGCCTCCCATTACTGCTCCATATTTATCGAAAGCTATACCATAAAATTGCGTAATATTATAGCCGCGATTTGCAACAAACCATTCAATGGCATCTGGATTGGATGCATCCACATTATTAGAAATGCTAACACCACC
Source organism: Crocinitomicaceae bacterium (assembly GCA_044237035.1). GTDB lineage: Bacteria > Bacteroidota > Bacteroidia > Flavobacteriales_D > Crocinitomicaceae > UBA952. The sequence goes on along the minus strand of JBIIFU010000006.1, from coordinate 26,681 downwards.
ATCAGAACCAGCATAAAATCTTCCGTTGTTATCCCACTTCATTTCATGATTATCAGCATGAACATAAATAGAAGAGCTAGGATCAACAAACCATTGACTAACTTTTCTAAAACCACCAGATGGAGGATTATTCACGGTTTGCTTCCATCTCCACACATCAATACCACCAATTAAAAGCATTTCAGGATCATTAGGCGAAACAGACGCTATTGAGTTGTAGGTGCCTTGGTCTCTGTAGATATCAAAATCAGATGGAGCAGGAACACCAGGATTTCCAACGAACTCTGTCCAGGTATTTCCATTATCATGAGAAACATGCATACCAAGCAGGTTAGAATTAGTTCTTACAGCATAAATGGTATAATTTCCTTGAGCATTACGTTCATGAGAAATAGCATATTCCATTCTTTGTGCTCCTGATGGAACTAGATTATTAGCTGCAGTGCCAGACTTATCAGTGAAAGAAGCACCTCCATTTTCAGAAACATATGTTTTGTTTGAACCATAAGATGTAACGATTACTTCTTCATCACCAGAAACTTTTAAAGCTAATGGATTCCCACTTGCAACTGTAACAGAAGTTAAAGAAGCATCGCCCAATTTCCACTTCTTTAAACCACTTGAAGTAGCCATCCACACGTAATCTGATGCATTCCCACTTTCTACCTCTGTACAATTTGATGTTCCTGGGATTTTATTCCATGTTAGACCTTTGTCAGTCGTGTACCAAACTCCATTACCGTCCCAACCTTCTTGATTTGAACCAGTAGCAACATATAAAGTTCCATCTTTCGTCATTGTGATACTCGAAATAAAAGGACTTGCGTTAGCAGCAATGTATGAGTCTACTCTTGTCCAAAAATTTCCTCCACTTGTAGAGTAGAACAGACCCCCAGAAACACCACCTGTCCATATCTCATTCACGTTTGTTCTATCTACTTGAATAGCTCTTGTTCTACCACCAATATTATCTGGACCTTGCTCTTCCCAAACTAGAGATTTTTCTTTCGGTAGTTTACTGAAATTCTTTTGAACTTCTGCAAGTTTTTCAGATGTTATCGGAAGACCCGTATTAACATCAACATAACGTGCTCTCAACCATGCTTGTGCTTCGTCAGCTTTTCTTGCTTGCATAATTGATAACTCCTCTTGTTTATAAGTAGAATCAACATTTGAGTTGAATACATCTAAACTGTAGGTAATCGCTGATGCAATTCCGCCTAAAAGAAGAGTTCCAAAGATTATAGTTTGTTTTTTCATATATTAGATTAGTCTAAATAAATTATTGGACTGCCAAATTAAAAAATAAAAGTCAAATACTAAAAACTTTTTTGACTCTTTTGTTTAAAAAAAACATAAAATTTCTTTATTCTCACAATTTGGGCTTTTAATAGTCGAATTTCGAGTGAAAATCAGCTCAATTTTGATTCACGTATTTTTGGCAATCCAATCTTCCAAAATTCGACAATACTTCTCCCCTACACTCTTTATTAAAGATTCTTTTGAAGCCTTTTTTATAGATGAAATCGTCTTGAAATCTTTAAAAAGTTTTTCTTTGGTTTTAGGGCCAATGCCGGAAATTGAATCAAGTTCTGATTTAATACTCGACTTGCTTCGTTTGTTTCTGTGATGTGTGATTCCAAAGCGATGGGCCTCATCGCGCATTTGTTGCAACAACTTCAATGTTTCTGAACGCCTGTCAAGGATAATTGCTTTTGAATCACCCGGATAAAAAACTTCCTCAATCCGTTTTGCTAAACCAATTATTGCAATTTTTCCACGTAAATTTAATTCCTCTAAAACTTCCAATGCGGCGCCTAGCTGACCTTTTCCTCCATCTATCACAATAAGTTGTGGCAAGGATTGATTTTCATTGAGTAACCTCGAATATCGGCGCAACACCACTTCTTTCATAGTAGCAAAATCATCAGGTCCTTCAACTGTTTTTACATTAAAATGTCGGTAGTCTGCCTTACTGGCTTTCCCATTTTTAAAAACAACGCAAGCTGAAACGGCATTTGTCCCTTGAAAGTTTGAATTGTCAAAACACTCAATATGGAGAGGAATATCTTTTAATTTCAAATCTTTTTGAACTTGATCCAAAATTTCTTCGTACTGCCTTTCAGGGGTTTTGAGAAATTCTCGTTTTCTCTTTTCTTGTCGGTAAAAGAAAATATTCTTTTTTGAAAGTTCAATAAGCTGTTTTTTATCTCCACGTTGAGGAACAAAATAGATGTACTCTTCATTATTTGACCTAAGTTCAGCTTCCACTAAAATCTCTTTGGATTTGCTTGAATATAAGGATCTTAATGATGGAATTATTTTTTCACTTACCTCTTCTACTGTTTCCTCGTGGTAGCAATTCACTTCTGACGAGTAAGCATGAATTATTGCACCGTTGTAAATTACCAGATAGTTGAAAAAAGCTGTTCCATTTTCAATTTCAGCGGTAAAAACATCCACAGATTCTATCCCTGACGAAACAATTGTTGATTTTGATTGATATCCTTCCAATGCAAGAAGTTTTTCCTTCAATACTTGCGCTTTTTCAAATTCAAAGTTAGCTGCTGCTTGGTTCATTTCACTTTTCAACATGCTTTTTACCGCAGTATAATTTCCTTTAAGGAGATTTTTAATTTGATCGATGGAATCCAAATAATTTTCAACAGATTGATGGCTTGCACAAGGCCCCAAACAATTTCCGATATGGTATTCCAGGCAAACACTGAATTTATTCGACTGAATTTTACTGGGTTTTAAATCAAGTTTACATGTTCGTAGGGGGAAAAGCTCTTTTATCAACTTTAAAAGCATGTACATCACCTTGGCATCCGGATAAGGACCAAAATATTGGGATCCATCCTTTATTATTCTGCGGGTTGAAAAAATTCTCGGAAAAGGTTCGTTTTTAATACAAATCCAAGGAAAAGTTTTATCATCTTTTAACTGAATATTGTACTTTGGTTGGTATTCTTTAATCAAATTATTTTCCAGAATAAGGGCATCAAATTCTGAACTTACAACCACAAAGCGTAGATCATGAATTTGCTTAACCAAAATACTCGTTTTTGTATTGTCGTGATTTTTCGTGAAGTAGGACGAGACTCGTTTCTTTAAATTTTTTGCTTTTCCAACATATATGATTTGACCTTGGCTATTGAGGTACTGATAAATCCCCGGGTTCTCCGGTAAAGACTTAATTTTAAAAAGTAAATCAGGATTAGACATATTATTTCAGCAATGAAACGTGTCCGGTGATTTTTTCAGCATTGTGAGGATTTGCGCACGAGCGATACGTTAGCACATAGGCGTACAAGCCATCCTGACATTTTTTTTCGTCAAACATACCGTTCCATGCAACGCCGTATTCATTCGTTTGAAATACTTGTTCTCCCCATCGATTAAATATTTGAAAATCCCATTCTAAAATTTCAAAATCTGTTATTGCTTGAAATTCATCATTTACACCGTCATCATCCGGTATAAAAGCATTTGGAATATAAAGCGAAAAGGGTTCGACAAAAACCGTTGCCCTGGCTGAATCTGAACAACCATATTGATTAGTCACGACTTGAAGTGGATAATCAGTCCCAGTATTTACATAAGTATGAACGAAATTTTGCTCTTGAGAAATAAAGCTGTTGTTATCAAAAATATAGTAGTATTGGTTGCCCCCTGAAGATTGATCAATAAAACGAACTTCTGAATTACATATATCGACCTTATCTGGATTTACTGAGAACCCAGCATTTGGACTAGGATAAACATTAACCAAATCTTGTTGCATCATATACAAAGTGTCGATACATCCACTTGTGGTTATCATGGTTAATCCAACACTATAATTACCAACATCATAATATACATGACTTGGGCTAAATTGAGTGGAAGTTCCTCCATCGCCAAAATCCCAAAAATAGAGTGGTTGTGTATCTGAAATACTGAGATTTATAAATTGAGCAGTTGATGGAGCGCATTGCAGTGAATTGGCATAAACAAAGTTTATAAGTGGCTCAGCATACACAAAGATGTTTGAGAATACCGTGTCGGAACATACATCATATGAACCAACCAAATAAACAGGATGATTGCCTGAGGTGAAGAATTGAACACCTGAAACATCCAGTAATTGAGATTCTGATGGTGATGAAAAAGAACCGAAATTCCATTCATATTGTGTACTTGAGGGTCCAGAAACAGTTGCGTTAAAGTCAAAAAAAGCATCTGTAATACAAAGTGAATCAGTATGGGTAAATGACATACTAAGCGGTTCATTAACGGTTATTGTTATTTCTGAAGTATCGATGCATGTTCCTGAGGAGCTAGCAATTAATTGAATAGAATAAGTTCCTGCATTTTGATAGGATACGGTTGGTTCAAATTCTGCACTTTGATCGGAGCTTGTATTTGACATGCCAAAATCCCATAAATAAGAACTTGCATTTGTTGTATTGTTTTCGAAAGGAATTGTCAAGCCAATACATTGAACCAGAGGAGGGGCTTCAAATGAACTGATTGGCATATCAAAAATAAATACTGAATCGGTAAAACTGGTAATACAATCTCCATCATTTCCATTGATGGTTATTGCATGAAACCCTGCAGATGAAAAATTAACGTCATTCACAAAAAGATTGGACGATGTTTGAATTGACGACTCTTGTGGGAAATCCCACGAAAAATTTGCCGAAGGATTACTTGTTTGGCATACAAAATCAAAGGAGTTTCCTTCAATACAAAGTGAGTCTTGACTCGTCCAGGAAAGGGAAAATGGATTGTTAACTGTCAATTGCATGTATGCTGTATCTGTGCATGGTTGACCAGGATTAACGATTAGTCTAGCAGTATAAGTTCCTGGAGTTGGATAGGTAAATACTGGTTCAAAAGTACCGCTGACATCTGTAGCTGTTCCACTAACTCCAAAATCCCATGCATAATTTGATCCTCCGTATGAATTGTTCTCAAAATTTACCGTCAATCCTTGGCAATAAGAAACAAAGGTTGCTAGATCCTCTTGATTTGGAAGAATAGACTGAAGAGTAATGTTACAATCGAAAACTTTAAAAACAAAATCACGAACCGTTTGTCCAACTAATACCCCATTTCTATATTCACGGACCATAACACCGACCACAAAAAGACCAATCATACTTGGATTTACCGTTAAAACACCTGTATTGGGATCGATCACCGTACTTGACCCAGGACCGAGCGGAGATTGCGCGTTGAACGGACCAATCCATTGAACGGGAAAATATGGTGGAGGCGGTGCTTGATTTGGTGCTGGATCAGACGAAGATGCACCCGTAAAAGGAGTAACAAGTGAATATTGAAGAACATCACCATCAGGATCAGTTGCTGAGTGGTCAAAAATCAATTCATCATTGTTACAAAGTAAAATTGGCGGATAATTAGTGAATCTAGGACTGCTGTTTTGAGTAAATCCAGTTTCTGAACCCGGAACATGAGTGGTTAACGTTAAGCCTGTGTCATCAGGATTAACTAAATTGGAAATATTTGGACCTCGACAACAGCGTTGATACGAGACAGTATAACCTCCCTGCGTTGGAGGAAGAGTGACAACAATGGTATAAATAGCTCGCTCAACACAAATATTATTAGGTGGAGTCGCACACGGGTTATTAAAAATAAGAGGGAGAGTAACACTACCAGGAAATGGGACACTTAAATCTTGAACCATTATTCCAGATGCATTATAAACAGTAAGTTTAAGCGGATTATCAAATTCAGCCCCTGTTGACAAACAATCTCGATAAAGTGTAATGAAAAAGCGATATTGGTTGTTGCCCAAATAATCGTAATAGATATCTCCACCTATGATATGCGAGGCTCTAACTGAAAAATTCAGCAAAAGTAAAATAAATAGTATTCGCAATTTCATACCTAAAGTTAGACGTAAAGATAGCGCTTTTGTTATGCTTTTTGCGAATTTATTTACCTACATTTTTCAAAATCGTAAATAGAAGTGAAAGTGAAGTTTGGAAATAATTCCGCTATTTTTTTTGTATCAACAATTTTACCACTTTGATGTTCGTCATTTTCGAATGATAAGGAAGCTAAACCAAATTCTTGTGCTGCCCGAGAATAATACTCTTTTCTACTGGGGTGTTCGGGGGAACAGACATTGAATATTCCTGATTTTTTTATGTCTGTAAAAAATGATACAAGCTTTATCACATCAATCTGTTGAACAAGGTTCACCGCTTGACTAGGATTGGTATTAATTGATTTTTTTGCTAAAAAATGAACGGGGTGTCGTTTTGGTCCGATTAAACCACCCAATCGTAAAATTGTTAAATTTTGAGGTCTATTTTTTTGAAGAAAACCCTCCATTTTATATACACTACTTGTTGAATCTAACTCGCTTTTTTCATTTATTAATCCGTCGAAATTTTTATAAATTCCTGTCGAGCTAGTGTAAATAACTTGACATTCATTTGGTAAATTATTCAGTAGAGAAGAAAGTTTATCAAAAAGGGATGAATCTGCAACAGGAGGAACGGTTAAGATAAACACTTCACAATCAGCAAAATAATTCGGACCTTCAAGAAGTTCGTCAATTGTCAATGCATCAAATGAGGTTGACGTTAGCAATGCTTTTTTATCGGCACTTCTTGTAAGACAACATACTTGAAAATCAGATTCTTGAAGGTGTTTTACCAAAGGTAATCCCAACCAACCAACACCCCAAACAAGAATCTTTTTAGCCATTACATTTTTTAATGAGTTCTTGTCATAGTTTCAGGAATACAAATTATATAATCTGCCTTCCCTATATGTTCTTTGTCTAACTTCGAAATATCAGTTTGTGTAACCGTTGAAATCGTTAAAAACTTCTTTTTCTTTCCCACTTCTGTTTGTTGAATATACCAAAGAATCCCTTGGTAATAATCGGAATGAAAAGCTCCATTGAAATGAATAAATTGAAAATTTAAATTTAAATATTTCACAATATGCATTGCCATAGTTGCATCTTTAAAAGCTTGTGCCTCCATCATGTTTCCTCCCATTTCGTGGCCACCCATTATGCGAACTTCTCGGTATTGAGAAAGCGTTGAATCTATTTTAAAATCAAGTGGAGCAAAGAGCTTTTTTTCTAATTCTGGTAAACTATCCAAAGCAGCTCTCCCTTTCTTAAACAAAAGTGAAGCATATTTTCTTTTCACGTTAGTAGCAATGCATGTAAGATTCTTGCTTTTTGCCAAATCAACTAAGGGTTTGTAATCAGTTTCATAATTTGGCCATAATCTACAACTGTCCTGAAATTGTTTTTCGTTTAACTTTCCGCTCAAATATCCATCTAAAACTTGTTGTTGATCAGATTCAAACATTTCAAAACCTAAAATAAGATTTGTTGAAGCAAGTTCATTAGTTAATTCTAGTTGCAGCCAATGAACAATGGGATTATCATGGTACTCTCCAAACAAAATGCAATCAGACTTTTTTGAGTCATCTTTTAATTTTTTAAAACTTGTTTTTTTGCCCGATGAATTGTAAAGAATATAGGCAGGTTTACCTTGTGCACAAAGGTTAGTAACAAGCATGAACAAAACAAAAGTTAAGTATATGATTCTCATTGATTTTATATTTTCCCATCTAATTTTCCCAAAAATAACAGCACCATAATGATTTTTGCTATATTTGAGGAGTATCCAAATCTGATGATGAAACAAATTTACTATTTCTCTCTTATACTTTCACTATTAATTGCTCCGCTGTCAATTCAAGCACAGGGATTTCAGGTAAATTTTCAAGGGCAGAAGCAACAAGGGATGGGATGTGCAGGCACGGCTTTATTTCAAGATGGTGCAAGTATTTTTTTCAATCCTGGTTCCGTTGCTTTTTCGAACGAAAATTCAATTAATATAGCTTCAACACCGATTTTCGGAAATGTGTTGTTTGTTGATTCTGCTACTGGAGAAGGATATCGAACAAAAAATCCAGTAGGAACACCATTTTCAGCCTATGGTTTATTTCAAGCACACAAACACGATAAGTTGAAATTTGGCTTGGCGGCCTATACACCATTTGGATCAACGGTTCAATGGGAAGATAATTGGATTGGCCGTTTTGCACTTACTCGGTTGGAACTTAAGGCAATTTTTATTCAATCAACCTTATCCTATCGCATTGCGGATGTCATAGGAGTTGGTGCCGGTTTTATTGTTTCAACAGGTAATGTAAATTTACAAAAAGATATTCCCGTTCAAGACTCTTTAGGGAATTATGGACACGCTGAATTAGCGGGTAAAGCATTGGGCTTTGGATTTAATGCCGGAATCCATTATGATTTGAATAAAAAACTTTCCGTTGGAATAACTTACCGATCTCAAATTACTATGAAATTAAAAAATGGTGAAGCCAATTTTACAGTTCCAGCTTCATTAGATCCGAATTTCCCAGATGGAAAGTTTACGGGTGCCTTGCCTTTGCCTAATGTAACAACTCTTGGTTGGGCATATAAACCAAATGAAAAATGGAAAATCGTTTTAGATATTAATCATGTAGGATGGAAAGCTTATGACACTTTAGCATTTGATTATGAGCAAAATACATCCTCTTTACTAGACACAAAATCCCCGCGAAATTATAAAAGTATTTTTGCTTTTCGCGGTGGTGCTCAATATCAAGTTCATCCTAAGTTAGATTTAAGAATCGGCGGTGGATTTGGATTTACTCCAGTACCGGAAGAAAGTGTTACACCTGAAACACCAGATGCAAACAGGACTTATGTAACCGGAGGTATAACCTACAGATTTTCTGAGAAATTTTCTATGGATGCATCAATATATTACACACAACTGAAACGAACCGCACTCAATGCTGAAACAAATTTATACGGAACATACCGCACAAAAGCGATAGCACCTGGTTTTTCACTAATCTATAAGTGGTAAGATGAATAAATTGTTAAAATTAATTGGTTTTTTTACAGTGATTACATTGGTTGTTACTTCGTGTAAGCCAAAATACGAAAAACCTGAATCATCAAAAGGGGAAATTGATCCAACTCGCTTTGTAATGATTGGAGGAGCTCATTCTTCTGGTTATATGAATGATGCGTTGTATTATGAAGGTCAAAAAAATTCATTAGCAGCTCTGATTTCAAATCAACTCTCGCTTGTTGGTGGAAATTTGATCAATCATCCTTTTGTAAATGCAAACTCTGTGGGAATTGGATTAACAGGATTGGCGTACTTAAAATTAGGTTACAAAACCGACTGTAAAGGTATTACAAGTCTTTCTCCAGTTCGAATTTCTTCAACAGGAGATCTTTCAGTCTTGAACGATAATTTATACTCCTCAACCAATTCCTTTGGAAATTATGGCGTTCCTGGATTGAAATTAATGCAGGTCGCTTCAGCAAATTATGCGCAGTCTAATTCGTTCTTTTCAAGAATGGCATCAACTACTAATACAAGTGTTTTAGACGATATAATATCCACGAATTCAACATTTTTCACCTCATTTTTAGGGGTTGAAGATGTTATGGATTTTGCAAAGTCTGGCGGAACAATCACCAACTTGCCTTCAGCAACTGATTTTGAGAATGCTTATACAAATCTTATTCAGCAATTAACAGCTAATGGCGCTAAGGGTGCTATTGCCACGATTCCTGATGTAACTGATATGCCTTATTTCACAACAATTCCATGGAATGGACTTACATTAGATCAGGCAAATAATAACACACTAAATTCTTTTTACAATCAACTAGGATATTATTTTACAGTTGGCAGTAATCCTTTTATGATTGTTGATTCAACAGCGAGCCAATTACCTGTGCGACAAATCCTTTCTAATGAGCTTATATTATTGAGTATTCCATTGGATTCTGTGAAGTGTTATCAAATGGGAACTCTTTTCCCTATTCGTGATGAGTTCGTGCTGGATCAAACAGAAATACAAACCCTCCGAAGTAAAATAACTGAATACAATAATGCAATAATTTCTCTTGCAAATCAATATAATTTGGCGCTTGTTCGTGTCGATGAATTTTGTTCTTCATTGAAAACGGGATTTACTTATAATGGTGTTACAATGAGCGCTAAGTTTGTCTCTGGTGGTGCATATTCATTAGATGGAATACACTTCAACGCCAAGGGAAATGCTTTGTTGGCTAATGAATTTTTAAAATCAATAAATCTTAACTATAAATCTCGCATCCCATTGTTAAACGCAAATGCATATGATGCAACCTTATTCCCTTAAATTTTAAACTATGAAAAAAATTACGTTACTACTAAGCTGTTTAATTTCAGGAGGTCTGTTCGCGCAATCTCCATGTTTAACCGGTCGTTATGCATCGGATGTGTTTTCTAACTTTACGACAACAAGTGATATTACCTATGGTCAAAATAATTCTTACACAGGGGCAAATACCACATTGAAATTAGATGTTTATCAACCAACAGGAGATACAGAAACAAATCGACCTCTAATACTTTTTGTTCACGGAGGAAGTTTTATTGGGGGAAGTAAAACTGATGGAGATATGGTAGCAATGTGTCAGCGTTTTGCTAAAAAAGGGTATGTTACTGCCTCAATTGATTATCGATTGGGTTTTTTTCCTTTTGACTCAGCTAATGCAGTAAAAGCCGTTGTTCGTGCAACGCAAGATTTACGTGCAGCCATTCGCTATTTTTACAAAGACAAACAAACAACAAACACCTATAAAATTGATACTACCCACATATTCATTGGTGGAAGTTCTGCCGGAGCAATTACAGCGCTTCATGTTGGGTATTTGGATAATGAATGTGAAATAGCTGATTATTTGAGCGCAAGTACGATAACTCAACTAGGAGGGCTTGAAGGATCAAGTGGCAACCCAGGCTATTCATCAACTGTTCATGGAATTTTAAATGGGTGCGGTGCGCTTGCGAGATACAGCTGGTTGGAGGCGGGGAATATTCCTGTAGCCTCAGTTCATGGAACAAACGATGGAACAGTAAAATACAATCGAGGAGTAGTAAATCCTGGAGTTCCATTAATGTATTTGGATGGAAGTAGAATGATTCACGAAAGGGCTTGTGCGGTTGGTGTTGAAAATCAATTTTACACATTTCTAGGTGCTCCACATGTTCCATACGCAGGAAACACTGCATACATGGATACAACTGTAAACTTTTTTAGAGATTTTCTAATCAAACAATTAGGTTGTACAGATGCAATTATTCAAGCGGAAAATTCTCCGGCACAAGCTGTTAATCTATACGCTGTGAATTATTGTGATGGTTCTCCAGTTAATGAAGTTTGTCCAACTTCTAGTCTAACTGAAGAAAATCTTTTTTCAGCAATTATCTACCCAAATCCTTCGAATGGAAGCATACAAATTATCCCGAACTTAAGTGGAAATTATTCAGTTGAAATAGGGGATTATTCAGGAAGGATTTTGTTGACATCTACTAATAATGATTCAATTTGTGAAATGAATATTAGTTCATTAACTGCTGGGAATTATTTTATAAAAATAAATTCTGGAGCATATTCTCAAACTCAGAAACTAATCAAGTACTAGAAATCATGAAAAAAATAATTACCGGATTTGCGTTTTGTGGAATTGGTCTATTTTCTTTTGGTCAAGTTAAATCTATAAACCCTACTGAGAAACCAAAAGAAGTTATCATAAATCCTACCGCGAAAAGTATTAGTGAATCTCAATCCAAACCAGTTTCTCGTGCAAAAATATCACGCAAAGTTAAACCAGTTTTACGTAGAAAAAATTATGAAGCAGCTCCTCAAAAAGACTAGTGTATATTTTGGAATATTTGCATTATCACTCTATTCAACTTTTTACAGTCAATCCTACTCTGAAGGTTTTGAGAATTTAGCAAATCTAACAGATTGGTATATTCAGAATAATTCTGTTTCACCGGATAATGATTGGGGAGGAGGAAGTTCAACAGTGTTTTCTGCTCAAGCGGGCACACCTAATTCTTATCTGTCTGCGAATTATCAAAGTACATCGAGTACAGTGGCTACGACAATAAGTAATTGGCTTTTTACACCAACTCGAACCTACAATAACGGGGATGTTATTACTTTTTACAGTCGAACAGTAACGGGTCCTTTGTATCCTGATAGAATGGAAGTTCGCTTTAGTTCTGCGGGAAATGGATTAGATTGTGGCACAACAGCAACAAGTGTTGGTACATTTACCACCTTACTTTTAACGATTAATCCTACCTTGAGCACTTCTGGATATCCCCAAGTGTGGACGCAATATACCATAACAATCTCAGGACTTCCTACACCCACAAATGGTCGTGTAGCTTTTAGGTATTTTGTTACAAATGGAGGTCCAGCTGGAACAAATTCTGACGCAATAGGAATTGATTCTTACACTTACTCCTCTGTAGCAACCCCACCTCTTAATGATGAATGTTCGGGTGCAATCAACCTAAACCAAGCTTCATCCTGCACTCCGACGAGCGGAACGGTGGCTTACGCAACAGAATCTCAAGTCGGATGCTCAGGCACTGCAAATAATGATGTATGGTATTCTTTTACAGCTAATTCAACAGGTGCATCAATCTCTGTCAATGGAAGTACATCTTTTGATGCAGTTTATGAAGTGTTCACCGGAAATTGTGCAAATCTGACCTCATTAAGCTGCGTTGATGCTGGTGTAGAGGGAGAAAATGAATCAGGAGTTCTAAACAATTTGAATGTAGGTCAAACGTATTATATCCGAGTTCACGATTGGTTGGACGATATACCCAACACACTAACTTTTGGGATCTGCGTTCAGCAGTTTACGCAATGTTCTTTACAACAACCTCTCGGTTCAATATCAGAGTCAGAAATTTGTGGAAACGATGCAAATGGAGGTTGTAATGCCAACCCACCTATATATCAATCAATAACTTGTGGAGATACAGTTTTTGGAAGTAGCTGGGCAGTAGGGGGAAATCGAGATCTAGACTGGTATAGTTTTACTGTAAACTCACCGGGTATTGTCACTTTGAATGCACAAGCTGAATTTCCGTTTTACATTTACTTGGTTGATAATTCAAGTTGTGCAAATCCAGTAATTGTAAATTCAGCGAACTTTAATGCCTGCCAAAATGGAACGGTTAGTTATAATTTCACTAACGCTGGAACTTATGCCGCAATTATTGCTCCAGCTCTTTTTGATGGATATGCTTGTGGAACTTTCAACGATTACATTCTTTCAATAAATCTACCTTCCATTTCAGCTCAAATTAGCTCAAGTTTATCTAGTATTTGTCCAAATACAACAGCTGTATTGTCCGGCTTACCTTCGGCAAATTATACATGGTACTTAAACGGAACTAGTTTTTCAACTGGACAAACAGCCCAAGTTTCCCTTCCCGGAACATACACAGCCACGTATACGGATATAAATGGTTGTTTAAGTGGAAGTAATGGTGTACTAGTTCAAACGCTTCCCTCAGATAATGCGTCTTTTACTTATCCGACAAATACGGTTTGTGTTGGTTCATCCAATATATTTCCTAACTCACAGTCTACGGGGATGTACTCTTCAAATGCTTCTGGACTCGTATTTATTAGTTCAACAAGTGGTGAAATTGATATGACAAACTCAGTTGAAGGGAATTATCTTGTTACATTTCAAACGAATGGAACTTGCCCAACATCCTCAACTCAATCCTTTGCAATCACCTCAAATCCTGATGCTTCATTTGGTTATACGTCAGCTACGTTTTGTCAAAATTCAGACAATCAACAAATTCAATTAGGAACTAATGCATCGATTGGAATATTTAGTTCAAATTCCGGTGGCTTAAATCTATCTGCAAGCACAGGAGAAATCACTTTAAATCAGAGTAATCTTGGAATATATACAATTTACAACACGATTTTGTCCTCTGGCTCTTGTCCTGAGGCTATAGACTCATTTGTTGTTGAGATTCAAGGTCCAGATATAAATTTCCCAGTTCAAGGTGTTTTTTGTCCTTCGGATAATTTAACACCACTAACCGCAAGCCCTAGTGGCGGCACATACTCTGGTACTTCTATACAAAATAATGATTTCAATCCATCTTTAGGATCCAGTTTAATTACATATATTGTTACTGATCAAAATGGTTGTGTCGATTCATCCTCTCAATTTATTTCTGTTGAAACGCCAGCAACTTTGACTTTTGGACAATATTCCGAATTATGTTCAAATGGAAGCTCAATATCTCTAGATCAAGGCCTTCCAATAGGTGGGTTTTACACTGGGACTGGAGTTAGCGGAGCAAGTTTTTCCCCAGCACAAGGTGTGTTAGGTAGTAATATTTTAACTTACTATTTTACATCGTCAAACGGATGTTCTGACTCAATTGCAGGTATAATAATTGTAAATGAGTCGCCAACTGTTTCATTCGAACCACTTCCTTCTATTTGCGACACTTCAGCTGTCATTTCCCTGGGAGGCGTAAATCCTCAAGGCGGAATATTTTCAGGGACAGGGGTTGTAAATCAAACATCTTTCGATCCCAGTATTGCAGGTATAGGAACACATCAAGTTACATATTCTTACACACTTAATGGTTGTTCATCTTCATCAACTCAAACTATTACCGTTGATCAATGTTCAGATATTACAGAGCTTTCACAATTGTTTATGATTTTTCCAAATCCGGTTTCTCATTCTTTCATGCTTAATGGTTTCAATGGAGTGGAAAAAGTGGAACTATATTCAATGGAAGGAAAATTGATTCAAACTATTGAAAGTCAGAATAATGAATTTGATATTGCACACTTGCCCCAATCAAATTATTTACTAAAATTTAGGACAAAATCTCAGACATTTAATTTAAAATTGATTAAAATATAAAATGAAAAAATTATCCATAGTAAATGGAATATCAATGTGGGCATCTTTAGGGATGCTCACTTTTTTTTGTGCAAATGGATATTCACAAAAGAAACAAATTGATCATCAGGCGTATGATGGATGGAAGAAACTAGAAAAACATCAAGTATCTCCAAAAGGAGCCTGGATATCTTATGAAATTAATCCGCTGAAAGGAGACGGGTACTTATATTTTTACAATCAAAAACTTGAGAAACTCGATTCTATTGTAAGAGGAAAAGAGGCTGCTCTTTCGTTTAAAGAGGATTTTGTTGCCTTTAAACTCTTACCAGGTTATGATACGCTAAGAAATTGTGAATTGAAAAAAATCGATAAGAAGAAATGGCCGAAGGATACGTTGTGTATTCGTTTATTAGGAAAAGATTCGCTAATTAAAATCCCGAGAGTTAAATCGTTTTCTATTTCAGAAGAGTCAAATTTATTGGGGTATCTTACTGAGAAATCAGATAAAAAAGCTGAAACAAAAAAGAAAAAATGGTTTCATAAAAAGAAGAAATCAGAAAAAGAACTTGCCTCTGATGGATTTCCATTTTTTGTTTTTAATCCTGAAAAAGGTGAATTATTAAAAGAAAAAAATATAACTGAATTTTCACTTTCTAAAAAAGGAAATTATGTGGCATATATTGAACATCAAAAGGATAAGATTGATTCATTTAATTTGATCTTGTTTGATTCGAGAAATCAAGTTAAAAAAACGGTTATCGCTGCAAAAACCGCGATTCAATTGCCAGTCTGGAATGAAGCTGAAACAAAAATATCCTTTCTTTTTTCGTCAGATACCAGTAAAATAAAACAATTCGAATTGGCCCTTGTAGATTTAAATTCCATGAAAACATCCGTTTATGGTGATACAAATCACGTATTTTTCGGCAAAGAACAAGGTGTTTCAGAACATCGCAAGCCAATTTTTACAGATGATGAAAACTACTTGTTTTTTGGTAAATACAAACGAATTGAACCTGAAAAAAAAGATACCTTATTGGAATCTGAGAAACCCAAACTTGACATTTGGCATTATCAAGATAAAACAATACAACCTCAGCAATTGGCAAATATAAAACGTGATGAAAAACGAAATTATTTGTGCGTTCTTGATTTAAAAACAGATAGCCTGATTCAGTTATCAAATGACACGTTGGAAGTTTCACCCACTAGTAGATTAAAAGGAGAATATCTATTGGCTCGATCGAATGAAAACTACAAAATTGAAGCTCAGTGGACTGCACCCTCACGTTCAGATTATTACAGAATTAAGTTAGATGGCACAATCGAACCTATCAAAAACGCGTTATACTATGCGGGTTCTCTCTCACCTAATGGACGTTATTTTTCCTACTTTAATCCGGATTTAAAAGAACACCACTTACTAGATTTAGATTTAAAAACAGATAAATGCGTCTCATCATATAGTGAAAAAAATATCAATTGGGTGGAGGATGTAAATGGAATGCCAATGAAAGCTGGACCTTTTGGTGAAATTGGATTTACAGCGAATGAAAAAGCTTTCCTTTTACGGTCTGAATTTGACTTATGGAGTTACGACATCACAAAACATGAATTGACCTGTTTAACGGAACTAGAGGGTGAAAAAACAATGACGAGATTTGAACCAAATTTCTGGTCTCCTGATTCAGTCTATGTTGATTTTGATAATTTGTTTGTGAAAGGGTTCAATACGATTACTAAAGCGGAATCAATTTATCAGTTTGTTGAACACCAAAACCATCGTGATTTTCAACAAGTGTATTCAGGTGATTTTTCTATATTATCAACTTCTCGATCCAAAGATAAAAACACAGTATTATTGCGGAAGTCCACAGTTTCTCAATACCCTGAATTAACTGTAATCATGAATGGTTGGGAAAGTGAAAAAGAAATATCTAATACAAACCCTCAACAAAATGAATACGTTTGGTCAACCGTTGAATTGGTAAAATGGAAAAGTTATTCAGGAATTGAATTAGAGGGGTTAGTATATAAACCAACAGATTTTGATGCAACAAAAAAATATCCGTTAATTATTTACTATTACGAGTTAAATTCTGACGAATTACACGCTCATCACCCTCCTCGTCCAACAGCAAGTGTAATTCACCCCACTGAATATGCATCCGCTGGTTATGTTGTTTTGATTCCAGATATTCGATATAAATCAGGATATCCAGCTCGCGGTGCCTACGATTGCATTATGAGTGGTACAGACTACATTTTGAAAAAATATTCAAACATTGACTCGACCAAGATGGGATTGCAAGGCCAAAGTTGGGGTGGATATCAATCTGCGCAATTGATTACAATGACTAGGCGCTATAAAGTAGCAATGGCTGGCGCTCCCGTTGGGAATATGTTCTCTGCTTATGGTGGAATTCGCTGGGGAAGTGGGATGAATCGTCAATTTCAATACGAAAGTACGCAGAGTAGAATTGGAAAAACAATTTGGGAAGCACCTGAATTATACGTTGAAAACTCACCTGTTTTTCATTTACCTAAAGTTTCTACACCATTGTTAATCATGCACAACGACCAAGATGGTGCTGTTCCGTGGTACCAAGGAATAGAGATTTACACTGGACTTCGCAGATTAGGAAAACCTTGTTGGATGTTGAACTACAATGGGGACGATCACAATTTGACCAAGCTTGCCAATAAAATTGATTTGAGTATTCGGATGCGTCAGTTTTTTGATCATTATTTATTGGAGAAACCTATTCCAGTTTGGATGTCAGAGGGATTACCGGCAATTGATAAGGGTAAAAAGTTGAATTATGAATTGGATCGAGAATAATCAAAAAGTTGTTTTTTTTAGTTTTATTACTGTTATAGTTGGGATAACAGTTCTTTCACTAATGCCTCCAATTTCTAAGATTAATTTAAGTGAAAAGGACAAAATAGGTCACTTTGTAGCATATACAGTGTTAACACTAAACGGTTTAATAATTCAAAAATACCAATCAAAGAAATTGTGGATGCTGTTTGCTTTTATTCTGTATGGAGGACTAATGGAATTCTTACAAGGATTTGTGCCAGGAAGGGAAGTCAGCGCCTGGGATCTAGTGGCAAATACAAGTGGGGTTTTGATTGGCTTTGCGTTGATTCAATTGTTTGAAAAAGCCAATAACAAATTATAGTCAAAAAAAAACCTGAAAAAAACGAAAGATTTTAAAGCTATCGTTCTTTTCAGGAATTCTGCAAGTTAATTTAAACCAAAAGATTAACCGTTGTTAATCTAAACCAAATTTTAGACGTCAACTCATTAAAAAAAGTTGCCTAATTCTTTTTATTTTTTTTATTCTTAGATGAATTTTTCTTGAAAATACTTTTTTTAGGCGGTTCTTGATATGTAAATCTCATTCCTACATTCAAACGAACTTGATCCAACATTCCAGTTGAGTTCACTGAAAAAACTCGAGTAACTTTAATGGGAACAAACTTATTAGCATACAGCGAAATACCTGAAAATTTGAATCCTGCTTTTTCAACTTCTTTGACTTTCAAATTATAGGTCGTACCAAGTCCAAAATTGATATAAAAATCAAAGGGATTTACTCTTAAATCTAAATCTGAACGAGAACTATTTTGCTGAAAAAAGTTCAAATTTGCTCCGGGTTCAACCAAAGCTGCAATTGAATTTTTTTTGTTGTTGTAGTGTATCAATTTGATTCGAACAGGCAATGAAGCTCTTAGGGAGTGTAGCTTTATTTCATTCGAATTTGCAAGTTTGATCGTGCTGAACGAATATTCTGCGGCTGTATAAGGCGAAATAATATTATTACTCAAAAAACGAAAAATTTTCAACTTAGGACTAGCCATAACTCCAACTTGAAACCCGGGAGCATAATTCATTTGGTTATTTTCAGACCTTGGAACATTCCAAAAATAGTTAGAATAGGAAACTCCGGAATAATACTCTCTCAATTGGCCATGAAACTTTCCGATATAAACAAAAATTGCTGTAGATAAAATTAGATTTTTCATACTCTTAGATTTTTAATTGCAAGAGAACGAAAAACTATTTTTTCGTAACAGAAAAAAGAAAAGATTACGAGATTATGTAAACCAACTTAACTTCCGATTTACTTCAATACCTTCTCTAGCAATTTCTTTAAGTAAGAAACCTCCTCTTTTAAAAGATTAATTTGATCTTGATACAATTGACGTTCTGAATCGGAAATAGCATTTTGATCAATATGACTCAATACATTTGAGCCATAAGGACTATTCATTGCTTTAAAAACCATGGTTTCATTAAATAAAATTACTTCCTCCGGTTTCATGACTAAAATTTCTGAAATTTTCTCAAGTCTATTATATGTAACCTCTGTTTCTCCTAATTCCATTTTTGAATAAGCGCTTTGGGATAATCCTAATTTTTCTGCAACATGGGTTTGAGTTAGGTTCTTCAGTTCTCGCAACTTTTTAATTTTTTGACCAATGTGCATTGTACGAAGATCCATGATAATAAAATTTTTACTTAGCAAATATAAATAAATTAAGAATATACTTAATAAATCCTGTATGTAATTACTGTAGATTTTCTAACCAAAATACTATTCAATTAAGAGATAAAATTTGCAAATAAGTTAACCACCAATATTTCTCACTTTAAATTGAATATAATCTGTATTTATTCTTATTAATCATAAATTAATATTATTTTGAATATATTACAATAATTAAAATTATTTCAAGTGAGAAAAATATATGAAATTTGCAAAACTCACTTTTACTTTTGTAAATTAATCGAGCCGAGAATCCGAAAATCGTTAAGAGTAGGAAGTAACTTAAAAAAAAATTAATGAAAAAGTTTATTTGTTTATTATTTATCAATTTGTCTTTCTTCGTATATTCACAAGACAAAATGACTATCGGTATTTTGCCCTTTACATACGTCTCAGGTTCTGCTTCCTTTGGTGATGTAAATACAATTAGTGAAAATGTTGTGACTGCATTTACTAAGACTAGAAGATTTAACATTGTTGACAGATCGAAAATTGACGCAATCAATGCTGAGAAAAAACTTCAGAAATCTGAAGATTTTATAGACGGGACTGTTGCTGAACAAGGTAAAAGTATGGGTGCTGAGTTTTTAGTAAGCGGTCATGTTTCAAGTGCATCTAAAAGTTCTGAGCAAAAAAGTAGAACGAAGAAAGATGGTACTACTGAATATTATATGGTTCATGAAGCTAAAATTAATTTTACTTGCAAGGTAATTGATGTAGCAACAGGACAAGTTGTCAATACAGAGACATTTTCAAATTCAAATGGTGGATTTTTAGGTATTGATTTAAATTCTAATAGCGCTGATGATGCTTTTAATTCTAGTATGAAAAATCTTACGAAATCAATTGATAAATGGGTAAGTTTAAATTTTCCTCTAGTATTCCCAATCGTGGAGGTTCAAAAAAAGGACAAAAAAGGTCTTCCGGTTGAAATTCTTGTCGGTGCAGGGTCTGATTCCGGTGTTGAAAAAGGCGACAAGCTTGTTGTAGTTGAAGTTTCAGTTGTAGAAGTTAATGGGGCTAAAAAAGAAAGAAGAAAAGAAATAGGTTCCGCTAAAGTTTCTAAAGTTGAAGATGGTAGTTTTTCAATTTGTACTATTTCCGATGGTGCAGATGTAATTCAACAAAAATTAGACGCTGGAGCCAAAATCATGTTAAAAACAGTAAAATAATTGTTTATGAAGTACTCAATTATATTCGTTATTTCTGCTGCATTTTTATTTCTTTCTTGTAAACCAATCTCTTATTCTTCGGAAGTAATTTTTCAAGCAAAAGAGAACGCGGGAATATATATTGTAAGATCATTTGGTTATGCTAAAAAATCTAACGATGCCGTTTTAGAAGCAGAAAAAAATGCTTTCAAAGTAGTATTATTTAAAGGTTTGCCTGGTTCAGATCTATCGGTTCCACTTGTTGAGAATGAATCATCTTCAATGAGTCAACATAAGTCTTTTTATGATAAGTTTTTTGATGGCGGAGGGTATCGTTCGTTTATTATGAATCGAAATGACAGTTATACTCCTAAAAAAGTGAAAAACGGGTATAGAAGTGAGGTAACTATTAAAATAAATATTGCCTCATTAAGAAGGGAACTAGAACAAAATCAAGTAATTAGAAAGTTTGGATTTTAAATTAAATACTATGAAATTAAATCTATTAATGTTTCTGTTGATTTGCACCACAACAACTACCTTTTACTCTCAAAGTAAAGCGACCAATAGTGGCGGTGAAGTTAATACAGTACAACCTAAAATCATGGTTATTCCTTATGTTAAGCAAGGGGAGGACTTGAGAACTATTTTGGAAAATGATGTTAACAAGCGAATTGCTATTACTAAAATAAAAGAATCTTTCGATAATAGACAATTTACAACTGTCGATTTTATTGGAAAATTAAAGGCTGCTAAAGACAATCAAGTTTTCACATCTGACAATCAAACAGACATTAAAAGTAAAATTCTTGAAATGGCTGGTGCTGATATTTATGTTGAAGCTGAGGTAAATGTTGATAAAGGTCAAAATGGTACCGAAGTTCGTTTAATTTTAACGGGTTATGAAATTTCTACGGGAAATTCCTTGGCAAATAAAGTTGGGAACAGTGGGCGATTTTACACTGACGATATTGCGAAACTTGCATCTAAAGCCGTTGAAACTATTAGTGAGGATTTTTTAAATGTTCTTCAAACTAAATTTAATGACATTGTCAAAAACGGTAAGTCAGTAATTATTGACATTAGCGTTGCTCCGGACAGTAAATATACAATGTCCTCTGAGGTAGGCAGCGACGGATATCCATTATCTGATGTTTTAGAATTGTGGATGGAAGAAAATGCATACAAAAACAACTATCATATTCAAGGGGTTACTGATCTTAAAATGATATTTGATGATGTTCGTATACCATTGAAAAATCAAGCAACTGGTGCCAACTATACTTCTTCGAAATTTTCAATGGAGATTCAACAATATTTAAAATCATTGAGTCTCCAAACTGGAAAAGATATTAAGGGGAATACTATTTACATAACCATAAAATAGAAATCATGAAGTTATTATGTCTTTTTTGTAGTTTAATCTTGGGTTTTATTTCTTATGCTCAAACAGAAGAATCTGATAATTCAATAGCGTTGTCAGTTGTAATGCCAGAAACATTAGAAGGATTAGACTATTCTCAATTATCAAAAATTGATACAAAGGTTAGATCGATTATTTCCAATTACGGTGTTGGAGCATCTGGATATTCTAATAATTTCGTTATTTATCCTAAATTTGGAATTGTTGATCAATCTGTTGTAGAAGGTGGAATGCAAAATATTACGGTAGTTACTGTAGAATTTAGTTTGTTTATTAAACAAGTTGATAATAATTTAATGTTTGGATCTTTTAACAAAACAATTAAAGGAAGTGGTACGAACAAGACCACTGCTTTAACTAATGCCGTTCAATTAATACCCGTAAAGGATAAGGAATTAGAAAAATTCATAACCGGAAGTAAACAGAAAATAATTGATTATTATACAAAAAACTGTGATCGAATTTTATCTGAAGCAACATCTCTCAATTCTGCTGGTGACTTGGAAAAAGCTTTGGGTGTTTTGTCAAATGTTCCACAAGAAGTACCGTGCTATGAAAAAGTAAAGGCAAAAATGGTTGAGGTTTACAAAGCATACGTAAACAAGCAATGTAAACAACAACTAAATGAGGCCAATGCTCACATTGCCGCACAAAGATATAATCAAGCGCTTACTATTTTAGCGAGTATCGATCCTTCCTCTACTTGTAACTCAGATGTTAAAGCTGCAATTTCTAAAATTGAATCACAAGTTAGTGAAAAAGAGAAGAGGGATTATGAAGAGAAAATGGAACGCTACAAAAATTCAGTTGAACTAGAAAAAGAAAGAATTAATGCCGTTCGAGATATTGCTGTAGCATATTACAATAGAACTCAGCCAACTTATAATTATTTAATGATAATTAGATAAATTAAAGACTTAACACATTTTATTCTTATCCCCTACCTTGAAAAAAGTAGGGGATTTTTTTGCTTTAATGTTTTAAATATACTTATGTCAAAATTTATCAAAACAATATAATTTCAACTATACTATTCAAAACAGTAATTCAGTAAAATGTTTTTATAAAAAAATATTTTATAAAATTCTATAAAACGATTAACCAATAATAAATTACAAATCAGAATATCGATAGTAAAATAAGGTTTTAGATATAATACTATCCTACAGCGGAATATTCCCGTGCTTCTTGCGAGGCAATTCTTCTGATTTATTTTCAAGCATTTTGAAGCCATTGATCACTCGCCGTCTTGTTTCTTCCGGTAAAATTACCTCATCCACAAAACCTCTTTCAGCCGCACGATAGGGATTGGAAAACAAATCGGCATATTCGGCTTCTTTCTCCAACCATTTTGCTTCAGAGTTTTCGGCTTCTGCAATTTCTCGTTTAAAGATAATTTCTGCCGCTCCTTTGGCTCCCATTACCGCAATTTCTGCCGTTGGCCAAGCAAAATTTAAATCAGCTCCAATGTTTTTTGAGTTCATTACGTCAAATGCACCACCATATGCCTTACGAGTAATTACCGTAATTCGAGGAACTGTAGCCTCTGAAAAAGCGTAAAGCAACTTCGCTCCGTGGGTAATGATTCCTCGCCATTCTTGGTCCGTTCCCGGTAAAAACCCAGGTACGTCTTCAAAAACCAATAGTGGAATGTTAAATGAATCGCAAAAACGAACAAAACGGGCTCCCTTGCGCGAAGCATCAATATCTAGAACGCCTGCCATACTCGCCGGTTGATTGGCCACAATTCCAATGGTTCTTCCATCCAAACGGGCAAAACCAACTACGATATTCTTCGCGAAATCAGCCTGAACTTCTCGAAAAGTGTCGTCGTCAATTACACAATCAACTACTTTTCGAATGTCATATGGTAAATTGGAATTATCAGGCAAAATTGTTTTGATAAAATCATTCTTCTTATCACTAAAACTAGCATTAGAAACTGTTGGTGCCTTTTCGGTGTAATTCTGCGGCATGTAAGTCAACAATTCTCGAACTTGCTTTAAACAAGCAACGTCATTAGGTGCAGTAAAATGATTTACTCCCGATTTTTCAGCGTGTGCTCTGGCTCCACCCAAATCTTCTGAAGTCACTTCCTCGTGCGTTACTGTTTTTACCACATTCGGTCCTGTAACAAACATATACGAAGTATCCTCAACCATGAAAATAAAATCTGTCAAAGCAGGCGAATATACAGCCCCGCCCGCACAGGGTCCCATCACCACAGAAATCTGTGGAATAACTCCCGAGGCTCTCGTATTTCTATAAAAAATATCTGCATATCCTGCCAAGGAAACAACACCTTCTTGAATTCTTGCGCCACCCGAATCATTCAATCCAATTACCGGAGCTCCATTGATCATTGCCATATCCATGATTTTACAAATTTTCATGGCGTGACTTTCTGAAAGTGAACCTCCAAGTACCGTAAAATCTTGAGAAAAAACATAGACCAATCGTCCGTGAATATTACCATAGCCCGTTACTACTCCATCACCCGGAAAATGCTGTTTATCTAATCCAAAATCTTTTGATCTGTGGGAAACGAATGCGCCAATTTCTTGAAATGAATTTTCGTCTAGTAAAATTTCAATTCTCTCACGGGCAACTAGTTTACCTTGTTGATGCTGTTTGTCAATTCGAGCTTGTCCTCCGCCTTGCTTCGCTTCCTCTCTTTTCTGAAGTAATATGTCGTTTTTATTCATGAATTTTCCATTGATTGACAAATTTAATTGAAAAAGAATTGGGATTGCATTTTTTGGGAATTTAACTTGAAAATTGAAAACAATATTATCCTCTTTAAAATTCAATCTATATTTATGCAGAAATACTTTTGCAGAAATGAATACAAAAGCTTCTCAACATGACTTTTTTGAACAAGTCTATGACATTGTTAAAGAAATTCCTTTTGGACGAGTAACATCCTACGGAGCAATTGCTCAAGCTTTGGGAACTAAAAAATCATCTAGAATGGTTGGCTGGGCAATGAATGCATGTCACAATAGACCAGAAATTCCTGCTCATCGTGTTGTAAACAGAAACGGATTACTTACCGGGAAAATGCATTTCTCAACTCCTACAGAAATGGAAGAAAGATTACTAAGCGAAGGAATTATAATCAGAGAAGATAAAATTAAAGACTTTCAAAATATCTTTTGGGACCCAAACATTGAGCTACAAATAAAATAAAAGTTGAAGCATAAAAATGAATCTCAAATTCTACCAAAAATCGTAACTTCGTTTCTCAATACATCACATGAATTTTGTAAAGCGACTTCTCTACCGCATTTTAAGTCCAAAAAACTACCTCAAGTTGCTGCACATTGTATTTTATTGGATGTATGACCTTAATCTTCTGAAAGGGAAACCAACATTCAAATACCACTATTTGGTGAAAAAAGTAATTCAACCTGATTTTGTTGTGGTTGACATAGGAGCCAACTTGGGGTATTTCTCCAAAAATTTTGCGCGATTAACACCCAAAGGCCAAGTAATTTCAATTGAACCTATTCCGTTATTTTACGATGTATTAAGCAGTTTCTTGAATAAATATAAACATGTTCAAACACATAATGTCGCCCTTGGAATGGAAGAAGGAAAAACAATCATGGTTTTACCTACAGATAACGGAATGATTCGGACAGGACTTCCTCATATCGCTAAAAACGATGCTGAATTGCAAAAGCATGACAATCAGGAAGTAGCTATTGTTAGAGGATCTGAATTATTGAAAGATTTACCAAAAATTGATTACATCAAATGCGATATTGAAGGTTTTGAAGGGATTGTTTTTAAAGAGATTGAACAAATCATTCAAAAATTCAAACCTTTTGTTCAACTTGAAATTAGTTCAGAAAACAAAGGAGAAATATTACAACTTTTTTCGCGGAACGGTTACCAACAATATGGCATAGCCAATTATCAATTTATTAAGGAAGTAGGCAATCAGAAAGAGGAAGGCGATTATTTCTTTGTGCCAAATGAAAGAGAATCTGATTTTTTAAAATGGATTTAACATGGCAGAATCATTAATCAAAAACGGAACAACAAAGTCTGAACAGTACGAAGAGCTTCTAACTCAACTGAAGTATTTAATTGGTAATGAAGTAAATAGCATTGCTAATTTGGCAAATATAGCTGCTGGGTTAAAAGAATTTTTCGATTTTTTCTGGGTGGGATTTTACCTTGTTGATCAAAATGAATTAGTACTTGGTCCTTTTCAAGGCCCTGTTGCATGCACGCGAATTGCTCTGGGAAAAGGCGTTTGTGGCGCTGCTTGGAAAAATAATCAGACAATTCTAGTTCCGAATGTGGATGAATTCCCGGGTCACATTGCCTGCAGTTCACTCTCAAAAAGCGAAATTGTAGTTCCAATTCGAAAAGGCAGTGCTATAATCGGCGTTTTGGATGTAGATAGCAGTGAGCTAAATGACTTTGACGAGATAGATCAAAAATACTTAGAAGAATTATGCGCTTGGTTAGGTTCCATTTTATAATCGGGCTAACAGTCAGTATTTTGACTTCCTGCGCTCAGATAGGGACAATTGAGGGCGGAAAAAAGGACGAGAATCCACCAAGAGTTGTAAAATCATCTGTAGAAAATAGAACAGTAAACTTTTCTGGAAAAAAAATTGAATGGGTATTTGACGAGTACTTTCAATTGAACAATCCGCAAAATAGTGTTTCGATTACTCCCAATCATACGCGATTAAAAACAAGTTCATCGGCAAAGAAAT
>JBIIFU010000081.1:0-3822 GCA_044237035.1 Crocinitomicaceae bacterium | reverse complement strand
TACAGTGGTAGATCATTTACAGCCAAACTGCAATTCCAATGAACTTTACAAAGGAGTATTGAATGGTAAATCAATTGGGGTTTTCAATGGAAAAGTGTTTGTTCGTCCGAATGCCCAAAAAATCAATGCATTCCAATCAAATGCCAATGTGTTAATTTCCGATGATGCTTCCATGAATTCAAAGCCCGAGTTAGAAATATATGCAGATGACGTAAAATGCTCGCATGGTTCAACAACCGGTCAAATGGACGAGGATGCGATTTTCTATTTACGAGCGAGAGGTATTTCTGAAAAGTCAGCAAAAGCATTGATGACACAAGCCTTTATTAGTGATGTGTTGAATAAAATTGATAACGAAGAAGTATTCGATTACGTTCAGTCTAAATTAGTAGAATTACACGATTGGGTAATTTAATTCATATCGATTCTCCTACTTTTCAAATTGATCTGATTCTTATTATTTCCCGATAAATGCTTTTTATGCTTTTTTTTTGGCCTTTTGGAACAACAAGGACAATCTACTTGGCAGCATATGTGGCTGTGATTACACTGTCTATCTGAATATGCTTTCTTGTAACTTCCTCCATACGGTCTTTTGGTGGAACAAGAAGAAAACATCCAGAAAGCAATTATAATTTATAATTTTCTTGACATTATTTTACACCAATATTGTCAATAACTCATATCTCAACCAATTCAACGCACTCAATACGGTCATTTGGAGGTTTCTTTCTCGATTATCTCCGAATTGAAATTTTCTAGCCTTCACTCCATTTTTTGTTGCTAATCCAATCCAAACTAATCCTACGGGTTTGTCATCGGTTCCTCCCAAAGGACCTGCAATTCCAGTGGTTGACAGACAAATATCAACGTCCAGTTTTTCTAATCCTTTTTCTGCCATTTGGAGTGCGACAATTTCACTGACCGCTCCATTTTCTACTAAGGTCGAATTTGAAATACCTAATACTTCTTCTTTCAATTTATAGGAATAGGTAAGGAGTGATCCTTCGAAATAATCAGAAGCACCAGAAACAGAAACAATTTGATTAGCTAATAATCCCGATGTACAACTTTCAACCGTACCAATTTTGAGATTATTCTCTCGTAGAAGCTTTCCAATTATTTCAGGTAAGTTTTCATTTTCATAACCAAAAACAGCTTCGGGTAAGGTATTTTTCACTTCAGATAAATAATCCTCAATTATTGTTTTATCCTGCTCTCCATTTGGCGAAGAAATTCGTAATTTAACAATTCCCGGTGATGGTAAATACGCCAATCCAAATCCTTCAGCACGAACTCGGTTCTCCCATTCTGTTAGTTGTTCGGCTAAAAATGATTCACCTATTCCTTGCGTCAAAATTGTTTTGTGATACATGGAATTCAATTGGAATCGTTCCTTCATGCGTGGAAAAACTTCTTCACTCATAATTCCTTTCATCTCGTAGGGAACACCCGGCAAAGAAATTACAATTTTACCATTTTTCTCAAACCACATTCCTGCAGCCGTGCCGTAATTATTGGTTAGAATTGTACAATTCTTTGGCAATGCAGCTTGTTGAATGTTTGATTCAAGCATTGGTCTCTTTCTCATTGAAAAATAAGCAGTTATTTTATCAAGAGTAGGTTGATGTATTTCTAATTCTGTATCAAAGTAAGAAGCCAGAGTATGTTTTGTAATGTCATCCTTCGTCGGACCTAAACCTCCTGTAATGATTATTACATCAGCCTTATTGATGGAATATTCAACTGTAGTTAATATTTCTTGAGCTTTGTCAGAAATCGTAAGACCTTCCAGGATATTTCCTCCGATTTTTGAAATTTCTTGACCAATCCAAGATGCATTTGTATTTACTGTTTGGCCAATTAATAATTCATCTCCGATAGAAATAACAATTACGTTCATGATTTTCTTTTTTTGAATTTAGCAATTGATTCAATATGTCCCGTATGCGGAAATTGATCGGCTAATGAAAATTTCAGTAATTCATATCCAGCTTGGACAAGCGTATCGGCATCCCTGGCTTGAGTTGATGGATTACAAGAAATGTAAACAATATTTTCAGCGCCCAAATCGATCACTTTTTGTAAGGTTTTTGGAGCTATTCCAGCTCGAGGAGGATCCAAAATAATGGAGGAAATTTTACCGTTTAATTCGGGTCTTTCTTTCAGAAACTTTCCAACGTCAGCAGCGAAAAATTCCAATCCACTTAATTTATTTACAGAGGCATTTCGTTTTGCATCTTCTATGGCCTCTGGTACAATGTCCACACCAATCAATTGAATTCCATTCGCTCGTTTTGCTGCTAATTGACCAATGGTTCCCGTTCCACAAAATAGATCTAATACTACTTTGTCTTTAGCTATTTCTTCTTCAAAAACGTAGTCTAACGCTTTGGTATAAAGCAGTTCAGCGCATTTAGGATTAGTTTGAAAAAAACTCTCCATGCTAATTTCAAAAGATAATCCCAAAAGGCTTTCAGTTACAACAGGGTTACCGTAAACTAATTTATTTTCTCCATTTTCAATCTTGGCTCTATCAGCAACATTGTCATTAACAGTGTGTTGAATACCCGCTATTCTGTCTCCCATTTCTGATAATACAAAATTAACAAATGACTGACGATCAAAGTTTTCAATCCCTTCAGATGATGTAACAAGATTGATTAGTAATTTATCTTGGGAAAATGATTTACGAACTACGATATGTCTAAAAAATCCTGTTTTTTTAGGTGGATGCCAGGCAGGTAAATTTGTTTCTCTAAGAAAGTTTTGAATTTTACATAAAAACGTTTCCCATTGTTCATCAAACAAACCACTTGGTTTCAGAAGATTTTCAACTTTCCACCAAGTTCCTCTTCGTTTAAATCCTAATGCAAAAGCATCATCTAATTCTTCACCGGTTTCAGGAATATGTTCAATAGAAGAAAAACTGTATTCCATTTTGTTACGATAAAAATAGGCTTCTGGAGATTCAATAAATGTATCAAATAGAGAATCTATATTCCTTATTCCGGATAATCGAGAAAATGTATCCAAGGTAGATTTTTGTTTAAATTCTCCTTGTTTTGATAAAGGAATCCGAATATATGGGCCACCTGAAATTTCTTGAAATTGTGTTTCAGTCTCAAATTCTGATCGCTCAATTACTTCAACTAAATTGGCTTCAGCGTGTTTTTTCCTTTTAGTGGTAATTTTTGCAGAAACTGTTTGGCCAGGAAAGGCGTTATCAACAAAAACGATGAAATTTCCATCATCAGTTGGGATTTTCGCTATTCCTCTGCCTCCAAATGCGTAATCTGTGATTTCTAACTCTACAAGCTGACCTCTACTAAACATAGTTATTCCTTTTATAAACCTACCAATTTTCTGGGCAATTGATTTAGATTTGTGATTTGATTGATGTGTTTTATTTGCGATTCTTTAATTTGAGGATTAAAATGAAAGGCTCTCATTCCGACACGTTCTGCTCCCAATATATCCACTTCATAATCATCTCCAATCATCGTTGAATTCAAAGTGTTTGTTTGTGCTTTATTCATCGAAAAATGAAAAATCTCAGGAGCTGGTTTGTTAATTCCAATTTCTTCGGAACAAACAATTACATCAAAAAATGAACGCAACTTGCAATTTTCTAGTTTTGTATATTGCACTTCCTTGAATCCATTTGTAATGATGTGCATGACGTACCCATTTCTTTTAAGTTCTTCTAAAGTCTCAATTGTATTTGGAAATAAAATCGTTTGTTTGGGTGAGATTTCTACATATCCGTCGCTGAAATGAGTAACTAAATTTTCATCATGTAATTTCCATTTTTCCAAGGTT
>JBIIFU010000051.1:0-13845 GCA_044237035.1 Crocinitomicaceae bacterium | reverse complement strand
AGGGTGATCTTTAAAGATATCGATAAAGCAGACTTAAAACGAAAGTCTAAAGCCAAATTAAGTGTCTTGCCTGAAATTGATTTGCATCTTGAGCAATATTATCTAGTAAATAAAAACCTTACAAATGCAGAGATTTTACTTTTTCAGCTTCGAAAAGCCGATGAATTTGTTCAGAAAATGCTAGCTAGTGGAATGTCGAGTTTTGTCATCATACACGGGGTTGGAGAAGGTGTCTTGAGAAGTGAAATTAGAAGTTTGTTAACAAAATATGCAGGTGTTCAAACCTCAGATGCTGATTCTTCTAAATATGGTCAAGGTGCAACCTTAGTAAGTATCAATTATAAATTGAGATAAGCTCTCAATACTTTTCCGTAATTTTGTGCCATGTCTATTGAAGAAAAACAACATGCTATTATTGAAGAATTTTCCATGTTTGATGATTGGATGGAAAAATATGAATACATCATTGATTTGGGTAAAGACTTACCCCACTTATCGGAAAATCAAAAAGATGATACTCAAATAATTGAAGGGTGCCAATCACGTGTTTGGTTAAAATCAGAATATTTAGATGAAAAAATGAGTTTTTTTGCTGACTCTGATGCTATTATCACTAAAGGTATTATTGCTTTGTTGATTCAGGTTTTGAATAATGAAACTCCACAGAACATTGCTTCATCAGATTTGTTTTTTATTGATGAAATAGGCCTTAAGGAGCATTTGTCACCCACTCGTGCAAATGGATTGTTAAGTATGGTTAAGCGAATGAAAATGGACGCTATTAAATTGGTTAATTCAGGAAAATGAAGGAGTTAGAAGATAAAATTGTCACCATGCTAAAGTCGATTTACGACCCTGAAATCCCGGTTGATATTTTTGAGCTTGGGTTAATCTATGAGGTTAAAATTGACAAAGAAAATAATGTTCAAATTGAAATGACTTTGACATCGCCCAATTGTCCAGTGGCAGAGTCATTACCAAAAGAAGTTGAAGACAAAGTTGCAGCAATAGAAGAAGTGACAACGTGTAAAGTAAATATTGTTTTTGATCCACCTTGGGATAAAGACATGATGAGTGAAGAAGCTAAATTAGAATTAGGATTTTTATAGTATGAGAAGAGTTGTTGTTACCGGAATGGGGGCTTTGACTCCAATTGGAAATAATTTGAATGAGTATTGGCAAAATTTGTTGGTAGGAAAAAGTGGTGCTGCTCCAATAACTAAGTTTGATACTTCAAAACACAAAGTGCAATTTGCTTGTGAATTAAAAGAATTTGATGCTTCTCAGTTTTTTGATCCCAAGGAATTTAAAAAAATTGATCCTTTTTCTCAATATGCGCTCATTACAGCTGATGAGGCGCTTAAAGACTCAGGGTTGGATTTGGATACAATTAATAAAGATAGGGTAGGAGTGATTTGGGGATCTGGCAATGGTGGTATTCAAACTTTTCAGGATCAGATGATGGAATTTTGTCAGGGAGATGGAACTCCTCGATTCACGCCGTTTTTCATTCCTCGTATTTTAGTTGACATTGCATCTGGTTGGATTTCAATAAAATATGGGTTTAGAGGGATTAATTTCTGTCCAGTATCGGCTTGTGCAACATCCACCACAGCTGTTATAGAAGCGTTTAATTACATTAAATGGAATAAAGCAGATATCGTTGTCACTGGTGGATCGGAAGCGGCAATTAATGAATCTGCAATAGGTGGGTTTTCTTCAGCAAAAGCTCTATCAACTAGAAATGACAGTCCTGAAACCGCCTCTCGTCCTTTTGATGTAACAAGGGATGGTTTTGTAATGGGAGAAGGCGCCGGAGCATTAATTTTGGAAGAGTACGAGCATGCAATCAAACGTGGTGCGAAAATATATGCTGAAGTGGTTGGCGGCGGCATGGCAGCCGATGCCTATCATTTGACGGGGACACATCCTGAGGGAGATGGAGCGGTATTGGGTATGAATGAAGCTCTTCGTGAAGCGGGTATTTCACCGAATGAAGTTGATCATATTAACATGCACGCAACTTCAACTCCATTGGGGGACATGTCTGAATTAAAAGCTGCAAAACGCGTCTTTGGTGAACGGAAATCGTTGGCTATTTCTGCAACAAAATCCATGACAGGACATCTTCTAGGGGCAGCAGGAGCGATTGAAGCCATTGCGACTGTATTAGCATTGAAAGATCAAAAAGTACCTCCAACCATTAACACAACTGAAATTATACCTGAATTTGCGGATTCTTTTCATTTTCCATTGAATCAGTTTGAAGATAAATCATTGAACTATGCGATGAGCAATACTTTTGGTTTCGGAGGTCATATTGCAACTATTCTTTTTAAGAAATATTAGACTTATCTACAAATTCCCGTTGAAGAGTATTTTTGATTAGCTGAATTTGTGATTGGAAGACTAATAAATTTGTTTCGTGATTGAATTACGAAATATTTCTCTCGATTTTGATAAACCAATTCTAACCAATATTTCATTGCAAATTAAGCAAGGAGAAACTCTTGGAATTGTAGGAAGAAGTGGCGCAGGAAAATCAAGTCTTTTAGCAATAATTGCGGGCAAATTAACCCCACAATCTGGGGATCTGTTTTATCAAGGAAAAATACTACCAACTGCGAATCAATTACTCATTCCAGGATTTCCATTCGTTCAAATAGTTGAGCAAAATTTTGCACTTGATTTATATCATACGGTATATGAAAATATTCACGTGAAAGCAGCTCATCTCGCATTTGAAAAAAGAGATGCTTGGGTGCGAAAAATTATGAGAATTTTAGGTTTGTCATCTCTTGAAAATCAAAAAGCAATCTCGCTTTCAGGGGGTGAGCAACAACGTTTAGCAATTGGGAGGGCGTTGGCATCAAAACCAACAATTCTTTTATTAGATGAACCTTTTGCCCATCTTGATGAGGTTTTAAAATCCAAACTTGTCGCAAACTTAGCAAAGCTTAAATTAGAAGTAAATTGCACGATAGTAGTTGTTTCTCATGATGGCACTGATTTATTATCTATATCTGATACAATTGTACACTTGAAAAAAGGTCATCTTTCGCGAAAAAGAACCCCTGAGGAAATTTATTTTACTCCTAAAAATAAAGAGGAAGCTGAGCTTTTTGGATTTTGGAATCGAATAGAAATGAATGAACAGCTCGTTTATTTTCGTCCCTCTCAGTATAATATTGTTGAAGAAAATGGAATTAAACTAGAATCTATAACCTCTTTTTTTAAAGGTTCTTATTTTGAAAATCATTGTAAGTCAAAAGTGGGTAATTTTGTTCTTCATTCGTTTAACCCCTTAATAACCGGAATTCAAATTGTCCTTCAAAAGTAAATTATATAATCGGCTACACGTTATTTTTTATCTATCTAAAGATACATTGTTGAGTTTTTTTCAGGAACGTGCTTTTTTTCATGGCGCTGCTTTGTCCTATTATGCTCTTTTTTCCATGTTTCCATTGTTATTTCTAATAATATCATTTTTGGGACGAATTTTAGGCGAAGATTTTATTTTAAAGCTCATCAAGGAATTTTTACTTGAAAATGTTGGCTTGCGGAATGTTGATGAAATAATGGAAGTTGTAGGAACCTATAACTTAGATAAGGGAAATATCTTCTTAGAAATAATAGGAGTTGTATTTGTGTTAATTGCAAGTTCTGCTTTTTTAACGTCACTTCGAAACAGTATTAATGAGTTTTACAATATTGAAAGAACAGTTTTGAAGGGAAGAAAAGCAATTCAGGTTAATATATTTGAACGTCTCATTTCTCTGCTTTTTCTGGCGGTATTCGCATCTGTTTTTTTAATTCTTTATATGTTTCACTCTGTTGGATTTACCCTGCTTCATTCCTTGTTGGGTTCATCATCAGATATTCAAAGAATGTTTTTCAGCATACTTGACTTTTCATTTTCAATTTTATTAAATTACATTATATTTCTCCTGATTTTTAAATTCTTAAACAATGGAAAAGTAACATGGCGTGTCGCTTCAATGGGGGCAATAGTTACCGCTGTTTTACTCTTTCTAGGCCAATTACTAATTAAGTATTACCTCTTAAATATGTTTGTTTTAGGAACAGCAGGAATAGCTGGAAGTTTATTCATTTTTATGGCATGGGTACACTATTCCTCGCAAATTATTTTTGTAGGGGCAAAGTTCACCTATACATTTTCTAAAAAGATAGGATCGCCAATAGTGTCAAAATAACCTATCTCAAAAATAATAAGTGTCAAGAAATTAATTTTTCTTCTTACTCCACTCTTCGATTGAATCTTTGTTTTGCTTCACATAATTCATATCCCCATCTTTCTCAGCAGCTGCTATTGATCTTTTAGCTGTTTCAATTGCTTTTTTATAGTCTCCATTTTCTGCTTGAAGTTGAGCAAGTAAACGAGTCATCCAGTAAGCTGATTCCCCTCTTAACTCTACTGCCTTTGTTGACCATTCCAACGCCTTTTTCATATCAATTTTCTCCGTGAAATAAAAGGATGCTGCTCGGTGGTAATCATTGGCGGTTGGTCCATCCATCGTTTTTTTAATACTTGCTAATACTTTATCTTTAGTATTCAATGAAAAAGGAATAGTCACTTTCGTATTTTCCCATGATAAACAGATTTCTGCAGAACTATTTTCCATTTTATCAAATCCAATAGTGAAATTCTCAACTGTCTCGGTTAGTTTTGATAAGGCAGCATTTGTTTTTAGCGCAACTTTCTTTTCATCCCAATTTTCAGGTGTTCCCCAATTTGAATAATCGGTGTAAAAGAAAATTTCCCAACTAGTTTGACCAGGTTTAGTGAAAATGGCATATGTACCAGCTTTGAGCGTATCCTTACCAAAAATAAGTGCATCAGAGGTGGTGATTTTTGCATTTTCATTCGCGCCCGTTCTCCACAATTCACCAAAAGGAACAACATCTCCAAAAATTACTCGTCCTTTTTTAGCTGGTCGGTAATAACTAATTGAAATATCCGCTAAACCTACTTTTTGTTCTACTTTTGCTTGAGGACTTGCCTGAGGAGTAGTTATTTGAGCAAATGAATAAGATCCAAAAGAAAGAGACAATAGAATAAATAGTTTTTTCATTTTAATTTTTTTATTTTACAAAACAACAAAAAAACCGCCTACAAAGTTGCAAGCGGTTCAATTTTTATTCGAATTAATTTTAATGTGAAGCTAAATAATCAGCAACGCCGTCAAAAGAAGGCTTCATTGCCGCATCACCTTTGTGCCAATTAGCTGGACAAACTTCGCCATTTTCCTCAAAATATTGAAGTGCATCAACCATTCTTAATGCCTCGTCAACATTTCTTCCAAGTGGAAAAAAGTTAACTAATTGGTGCATTACCATTCCTTCTTTGTTGATTAAATACAATCCTCTGTAGGCGATCATAGGGCCTGATGCTGTTAGATTACCTTCCATATCGTATTCGTATTCACCAGCTAGAACTCCAAAAGCTTCTGAGATAGTTTTTGCTGTATCAGCTACAATTGGGTATGTTACTCCTTGAATTCCACCTTTGTTTTTAGGAACTTGCAACCAACCCCAGTGTGATTCTTCAGTATCTGTAGAACAAGCTACTACTTTAACACCACGAGATTCAAATTCACTTAATGCAGCTTGAAAAGCGTGTAATTCTGACGGACAAACAAACGTAAAATCTTTTGGGTAGAAAAAGAAAATCACGTGATTTTTTCCTAAGTACTGATCTAATGAAAAATCATTTATGATTTCTCCTCCGTTAACTACTGCTGCCGCCTTGAATGATGGGGCTTTTTTTCCAACTAATGTTGCCATTTTACTCTTTATTTTTTGGTTATTAATTAATTTTTAATTTGAATGCAAAATTACTTTATTTCTCCTTAAAACAAGGTTTCTTCCACTGTTTGTTTATGCAAAGAGGCGCTAAACATCCAATTACTTTTTTCTTTTTCCTGAATTAAGGAAGAAATTAGTGCGTTTGTTCCCTCATCTTCATGCGATTCAGAAAGCTTTAATATTTCTCTTTCAACAATTAATAAATCATTTTGTGCGTTGAGGACGTATTCAATTCCGCGATTCCCTTCAGAAATAATTTGACTTTCTGCAATTACACTATGTTGTAAATATTCACTGAAGCGTGATAGGGGAGTTTCTCCTAATGCCAGAAGGCGCTCTGCTATATCATCAATAATTACCTGAGAGCGATTGTAAAGTTCTTCGTACTTCGCATGTAATTCAAAGAATTTCTCACCTTTAATGTTCCAATGTAGCAATCGTAAGTTTTGATAATGAATCTGATAAGAAGAAAGTAGCTGATTGAGTTTGTCTTTGTAAGATTGTGTTAGATTTTTCATTTTTTTGATTTTAAAATTATACGTTAAACAAAATTCATGATTAGTCATTAAACAAGGTTACATTTAAGGCTCTAGAACTATCAATTATTTATTTCTATGCTTTTCTATAAATGCAATTAATTCATCAATAGTAATTTTACCAACACTCTTGTCAATGACTTTTCCATTTTTGAACAATAATAGAGTTGGTACCTGCCGAATCCCGAATTCCAAACAAAGAGAGGTGTTTTCTTCATTGGTAGCATCAATTTTAAAAAGTAAATGATCGTGATTGTTTTTTTCGCTGTAATCTGAGAGTACTTTATACAAAATATCGCATGCCCTACACCCATAAGGCATATAAAAATCAATAAGAATTATTTTTGATGGTTCATTGAGAATGTTCTCAAAATCGGAGGATGTAATTTCTTGTATCATAGTTTAAAAATTTTAAATTGTTGCATCAAAATTAGAAGGAACTATTTTTAGATATTATCGATAATTTTTAATTTAGCATAAATATTATCTATATGATTTCAATTCAACAAATGCATTATCTAGTGGTTCTTAGTGAAGAAAGGCAATTTCAGAAAGCAAGTGAACGATGTTTTGTAACTCAACCAACTTTGTCTATGCAGGTAAAGAAAGCTGAAGAGATTTTAGGGTATCCCATTTTTGATCGATCTATCAACCCACTGGAATTGACCCCATTTGGAGAAGAGTTAGTTGCAATTTGTAGAGAAGTGCTTGATCAGATGGGTCAAATGGAGGTGCTTAGAAAGCAAATGCAGGGTGAATATGTTGAACGAATTCGAATTGGTGTAATTCCAACCATTTCTTCTTATTTAATTCCGAAAATGTTCCCGATCTGGCAATCAAAATTTAATAATCTTCAATTACAGATAGTTGAATTGAAATCGCAAGAACTTCTTGAAGCTATAGATTCTAAAGTGATAGATTTAGCAATTCTGGCTGGACCGATTAATGATCCAAAAATAAGAACTGTGCCACTATATCTTGAAGAAATTAAGGCGTATGTTCCGTCATTTCAAGGTTCCCGTTTAACAACAGATCAATTGGATAATTTACATCCTTGGTTATTAAATCGAGGTAATTGTTTGCGAACTCAAATGATGCAGTTTTGTCAAATTGAAGAAAATAATAATACAGATCAATGGAATTACGAAGGAGGAAGCATTGAAATTTTGCTTAAAATGGTCAATTTGAATGGAGGATATACCTTGATTCCATCATACTATCTAATTGAAAAGAATAATCAAGAACATTTTTTTACAATTTATTCAAATAGAAATGGTCAATCGCCAGCACGTGAAGTTGTTGCGCTTTTCTCAAATCGAACGTACAAGAAGTCTATTTTGGAACAGCTTATTCGAGAAATTCAACATGCTTTTCCTTCAGATATGTCAAAAGATAATTTTGAATTAATCAAGTGGCAGTAGGAAAAATCAGCAACAAAAAAAGGACCACAATGCAGTCCTTTAATTTATAGTTTGAAAAAATTCTTATTTCAAATGACGACCGTAACGGTTTTTAAATTTATCAATTCTACCAGCTGTATCAACAAACTGTTGAACTCCTGTAAAGAATGGATGAGATTTGTAAGAGATATCTAGTTTAAACAAGGGATACTCATTTCCATCTTCCCAAACTACAGTTTCTTTTGTTTGAGCACATGAAGGACATAAGAATGAATATTCATTAGACATATCTTTGAATACTACTAATCTGTAATCATCAGGATGGATATCTTTTCTCATAGTTAACTTTTTAAAATCTTAATTGGAGTGCAAATTTACAAGAATTATTTGAAATAGAAAGTGTTTCCTTAAAAATATTCTTTTCATCGTTTTTATTTAATGTGAGTTGGGGATAAAAATAAGGTAAGGTCACCCAGAAATAGGTCGATTCAACTAAAAGATAGATTCATATCTATATACAACTAGAGATTTTTCATTGGCTAATAAATAACGATTTTAATAATTCCTTTTCTGGATAATTGATTAAAACCCCACGATGGACACCTTGGTATACAAACAAGCTACCGGCAGCATATCCATTAAAAATGAATTGTTCATGAGTAGATCTTACATCCGATAATTTTCCTGCCCCTCCAAGAATGGTAACAGGAATTGTAATTGATTTTGCAATGGAAATTGATTCTGAATAATTATATCCATTCATCATCCCATCAAACTCAATTGATTGAATAATGATTTCTCCCGCTCCGAATCCTTCCATTTGTTTTGCAAAGTCTAAAGGTGATATTACGTGTTTTTTGGTTCCACAATGACTAAATAACTTCGTGCCTCCAAAAAATGCTTTGCCAAGATCCAAACACACGCTTATTGTTGAAGATCCAAAAGCATCACTTGCTTCTCTTATAAACTCTGGTCGTTGAAGTGCTTCTGAACAAATAATTACTTTTTCCGCGCCGGCTTGAATTAATTTTTGAATGTCATCTAATGTTTTAACACCACCGCCAACTCCAAATGGCATATTGGCTTCCTCTCCAATTTCTCTTACGAGTTGTAAGTCAATGAGTTTTCCTTTTTTTGATGCGTCAATATCCAAGAATACAATTTCATCTGCTTCTAACTCATTGAATATCCTTACGGCATTAATTGGGTCTCCAATGTACTTGTGCTTTTTGAATCTGGTTGATTTAACCAAGCCATTATCCTTTAACAACAATACTGGAATCAGTCTGGGTCTATACATTATTGCGAATTTACAGTTTTTTTGTTATTTCATGTATATTTGTCAAATGGCTGTTGGAATTATAGACTATGGAATGGGGAATCTGCATTCGGTACAACGCAAGTTACATATCTTAGGTGCGGACTTTAAAATTGTTAAGAATTCTTTGGGCCTTAATGGGTGTGAAAAGATTATCCTACCTGGGGTTGGGCATTTTGGTGCAGCGATGCAAAAATTACATGAATTAAATTTTACTGAAGCATTATCTCATTTTGCTTTTGTTGAGAAAAGGCCAATTCTTGGGATTTGTTTAGGTATGCAATTGATGGCTGAATTTAGCGAAGAAGGAAATACCAAAGGTTTAGGATGGGTAAAAACAAAAATCGTGCGATTTCACGTTGAAGACCCTATACGTTGTAAAATCCCTCATATTGGTTGGAATACTGTTCGATCAGAAAATAGCAAATTGCTTGATGAACAGGAAAATGAATTTTATTTTGTTCACAGCTATCACGCTCAAGAACCTCAAGAAAAAGTTGTTTTACACAAAACGACTTATGAAAAAGAATTTATTTCAGGCTTTGAAAAAGAAAATATTTTTGGTGTTCAGTATCACCCTGAAAAAAGTCATGATCAAGGAATTGTATTGCTCAAAAGATTTTTAGAATTCTAGGTTTTTATTCTGTTGTTTATCTTCTTTAAAAAAAATGTTGGTTACTTGTGTTAAATTACCACTGTAAGTCAACTGTAATCATAAAAGTAAATTATTGACTCAATTAATTTATTTTAATGTAAAAAATAAGTTTTTTAGAAGTTGAGTTAGTGTTATTTTATTTAATCATAATTGTGTTACCTCTTGTAATTCAATTAGTTTCATGAAAAGTTTATTGAAATTTCTTTTGGAACTTACAAAATCTTTGAGTAAATTTGTTACTCAATGTTAGAGGCGTTAATTACATCAAAAACTAGAGTTCGCTTGTTGGTAAAATTTTTTCTCAACCCAACAATGAAAGCCTATTTGCGTCAGTTAGCCGATGAATTTGGCGAAAGCACTAATTCCGTAAGGGTAGAATTGAATCGACTAACGGAAGCCGGGATCTTGGAAAGTGAAGCTGATGGAAATGTTATAAACTACAAGGCAAAAGAATCTCATCCCTTATTTCCTGAAATTCGTAGCATTGTATCTAAAATTACAGGCCTTGATTCAGTTATTGAATGGGTGATACAGCGCTTAGGAGATGTTGAAAACGCTTACCTCATTGGGGATTATGCTAAAGGAAAAGATTCGGGAATTATTGATGTAATTCTTGTTGGAAAAGTAGATAAATCGTACCTTACAGAATTAATTGAAAAAGCAGAAGATTTAGTGCAACGAAAAATTCGTTACCTCGTAATGAATCAAATTGAACTAGATCAATACAAACTACAAAACGAAGAACCAATATTATTACTTTGGAGTAAAAAATAATTGGTTTTTTGACTTACAAACTGAACTACTCACCACGGTATTTTTCGAAAATGACTGTGACTGAGAACGGCGAAGCTGTAACAATACCTTAGTAAAGAGTAATAAATTCAATGAGTCATTTAGTACATCAAAACTTTACTACTTCTCGGTCTGATTATGAAAATCGAAACGGCCACAAGGGAAAGGTAATTTGGTTTACTGGGCTTTCAGGTTCAGGAAAATCGACGTTGGCAAATGAATTAAATACTTATTTATTTCAACAAGGCAAGTATTCGTATATTCTGGATGGGGATAATACAAGGCTAGGAATTAATCATGATCTTACTTTTTCAGACGCAGACCGCACGGAAAACAACCGAAGGATTGCTGAGATCGCAAAATTATTTGTTGAAACGGGTTCAATCGTTTTGTGTTCTTTTATTTCACCATTTGAAAAGGATCGACTCTTATCAAAAGAAATATTAGGACAAGAAGATTATTTCGAAGTTTTTGTAGATTGTTCGCTTGAAGAATGTGAAAAGCGAGACGTTAAAGGGATGTACAAATTAGCAAGAAAAGGAGAGTTAGAATCGTTTACTGGAATTTCAAGTCCATACGAGATTCCTACAAACCCTAATCTTTTAGTCAATACAGAAAATAACACGTTAGATTATTGTTTAAATCAGCTAATCCCTTCAGTTGAAGCATTAATTACCTTAAACTAGAATACTCAATAGTTCTAAATAAAAGATGTTTTAGAAAATGACTGGCATTAAATTTTTTGTTTTTCAAGCTGAACTGAGTTTCGTCGTTTTGGATGAAGCCGAAGGATCACTGACAAAACAGAAAATCAGAAAGTGAAGAAAATTATTCGGGCAGAATATAAATTGAACATAGAAAAAAAATCGCCGAATAAAAGAAAATTTTAAGCATTGATTTTTTATTACTTTTTGATCAAGTAAAAAGTTAAGAATAAAAATCTCCATATTAAGTTTGACTTACCGTTTATCATACCTAGAAGAAATTGAATCCGAAGCAATCTTCGTCATTCGCGAGGCCTATGCTCAATTTGAAAATCCTTGTATTTTATTTTCAGGTGGAAAAGATTCGATTGTAGTCAGTTACCTGGCAAAAAAAGCTTTTCAACCAGCAAACATTCCGTTTTCACTGCTTCATATTGACACCGGACACAATTTTCAAGAGACGCTCGATTTTCGAGATGAATGGGCACAAAAGCTTGGAGCAAAATTATTGATTGGTTCTGTCCAAGAATCTATTAATGAAGGGAAAGTTAGAGAAGAAACCGGGTTCAATGCAAGTCGAAATCGCGCTCAAACAGTAACACTTCTTGACACTTTGGAGAAATACAAAATAGATGCAGCTCTTGGAGGTGGTAGGAGGGACGAGGAAAAGGCAAGAGCCAAAGAACGATTTTTTTCACACCGAGATGAGTTTGGACAATGGGCTCCTAAAAATCAACGTCCAGAATTGTGGAATTTGTTCAACGGGAGAAAACAAGTAGGTGAACATTTTCGAGTTTTTCCGATAAGCAACTGGACTGAATTAGACGTTTGGATGTATATCCAACAAGAAAATATTGAATTACCAAGCTTGTATTATAGTCACGAAAGAGAAGTCGTGCATCGTGGTGATACCATTTTGGCTTATTCTCCTTTTATTCAATTGCGAGATAATGAAAAGGTTACTGCCGAACGCGTTCGTTTTCGTACAATTGGTGATTTAACCATAACTGGTGCCATTCAATCTGAAGCTACAACTATGGATGAAATCATTCATGAAGTTTCAGTCGCATTGGAAACAGAAAGAGGAAATCGTGCCGATGATCAACGTTCTGAAACATCCATGGAAGAACGCAAAA
Organism: Crocinitomicaceae bacterium; assembly: GCA_044237035.1. GTDB lineage: Bacteria > Bacteroidota > Bacteroidia > Flavobacteriales_D > Crocinitomicaceae > UBA952. The sequence goes on along the minus strand of JBIIFU010000051.1, from coordinate 1,478 downwards.
AAGAGGGCTATTTTTAATGAAAGAGGAATTATTACGTTTCACAACAGCCGGTAGCGTCGATGATGGAAAAAGCACCTTGATTGGTCGTTTACTCTATGATTCAAAAAGTATTTTTGCTGATCAATTAGCTGCTATTGAAAGAACGAGTAAACGCAAAGGACTCAATCATATTGATTTGTCTTTATTAACAGATGGACTGAAAGATGAACGCGAACAAGGAATCACAATTGATGTAGCCTACCGTTATTTCTCAACGCCAAAACGAAAATTCATCATAGCAGACACACCCGGGCATGTTCAATATACCCGAAACATGGTTACCGGCGCATCGACGGCCAATACAGCTCTAATTTTGATTGATGCACGTAAAGGTGTTGTAGAACAAACAAGAAGACATAGTTACATTGCTTCGTTGTTGCAAATTCCACATGTGATCGTTTGCATTAACAAAATGGATTTAGTGGAATTCAGTCAAAATCAATTTGAAAAAATAGTTAGTGATTATAATGACTTTGCAGCGAAATTAGATATCCAAGATGTTGATTTTATTCCAATTTCTGCATTACATGGAGATAATGTGGTAAATCGTTCAGAAAATATGGCTTGGTACCAAGGTGCTACTCTACTTTACACCCTTGAAACGATTCCTGTTGCGAATGATCACAACTTGATTGATTTTCGTTTCCCGATTCAAACCGTGATTCGTCCTCATTCCGATGAATACCACGATTATCGCGGATATGCCGGTCGAATTTCAGGAGGAGTTGTTCGAGTTAACGATGAAGTGATTAGTTTGCCATCGGGTTTACGATCAAAAATAAAAGCTATTCACGGACCAAAAGGCGAAATAAACGAAGCTTTCGCACCTCAATCGGTGACCATTGAACTTACTGATGATATTGATTCAAGCAGAGGAGATATGTTGGTTCGTCATAACAATCAACCGGAAATACTTCAAGAATTTGATGCCATGATTTGCTGGTTAGGACAACGATCTTTGACTGCCGGAAATAAATACATTATTCGACAAACAACACGCGAAGGCAAAGCCGTTCTCAAGGAAATCATATACAAAATTGATCTAGAAAAATTAAACCGATTGGAAGGAATTTGTGAGCTCCAATCAAACGATTTAGCTAGAATTAAACTAAAAATAACCATCCCCTTCATGATTGACTCCTACCGTCAAAATCGGGTTACTGGATCATTTATTCTTATCGAAGAAGGAAGTAACAATACCGTTGCGGCAGGAATGATAATTACATAAAGAATAACTACGAATTAAAAAAATGAAAGAAACCTGGACAGAAGTAATACAACCAAAAAAATCAGTATTCCAACTGAACCTATCAGAAATTTGGAATTACCGAGATTTAATTTGGATTTTTGTTCGTAGAGATATTGTTTCAGTATACAAACAAACGGTTCTTGGACCACTGTGGTTTTTCCTTGGACCCATTTTTACCGTTTTCACGTTT
>JBIIFU010000080.1:0-3885 GCA_044237035.1 Crocinitomicaceae bacterium | reverse complement strand
TCCCGAATCTGGAGTGAAATATGCTATAATTCTTAAACCCGGTGCTAATCCTGAAGATGTCAAAATGATTTATGATAAAGAGTTAAGACTTGAAAATGGTAAAATTAAAATACCTACTATTTTTGGAGATGTTATAGATCATGAGCCCTACACTTTTTATTCAAGTGGTGAAGAAATAAAATCCTCATTTGTATTAATTGATTCAAAATCAGTTAAATTTCAATTAGACAATTATGACATTACCAAAACAGTAGTAATTGACCCATGGACTCAATCACCAACTTTTGCTACTAACTGGGATTGTGTATGGGAATGTGACAAAGATGCAGCGGGTAACGTTTATGTTTTAGGCGGAATTATGCCAATGCAAATTTTAAAATACAATGCTGCAGGCACACTTCAATGGACATACAATACGCCGTATGATACATCCAATGTTTGGCTAGGGACTTTTGCAGTGGACAACCTTGGAAATTCTTACGTAACTGCAGGTTCTACTGCACAAATTCAAAAAGTAAATTCCGCTGGAACTTTAGTATGGAATAATGCTAGTCCTGGAGGAGGTTTTGCGAGTCTTGAATTTTGGACAATATCATTTAATTGTGATCAAACAAAACTTGTAGTAGGGGGAACTAATGGCTCACTTGAAGCTACTGTTTTTGATATTAATGTTTCGAATGGAAGTATACTTTCAGACGCGCAGTTTGCTCAAGGAAATGCTTTTGGATTCCCACCGACGATTCAAGAAGTTCGAGCCATTTGTACTTCTCCAAGTGGAAAATATTTTTTTATGACGCAAGATACAGTTGGGGCTTTTAGTCAGAACTTCAATCTTTGTTCTGGAAGTCCATTATTATATAAGATTGATAACTCCTATGATTTAGGATATAAGTGTGAAAATTATCGTTATGACAATTCAGGAATCTGCGCTATTAAAGCAAACACTAACTTTTACTATACACAAAATGGTTCCTATGTTCACAAGCGAAATCTTCAAACCGGTGCTATCATTACAACTGCTGCTATTCCAGGTGGCGCAACAACAACTTCTTTAGGTGATTTTTCAGTGAGTAATAGCGGAATTGATATTGATGATTGCGGAAATGTGTATGTTGGCTCATCTAATGGAGTAGTTAAATTCGATGCAAATCTCACGCAATTAGCAACTTATCCAACTTTATTTAAAGTATATGATGTGCATGTTTCTACTTCTGGTGATATCATTGCCGGTGGAAGTACTGGAAATTCATCTAATTCTGCAAGAACTGGGTATATTCAATCTTTTGCTGCATCGGCTTGTGCTCCTTTAGCTGTTAACTGTTGTGATGCAACCATTTGTCCAGTTGAGAGTTTATGTCAAAATGACCCGTCAGTTACATTAACTGCCGCAACTACAGGTGGTACATGGTCTGGTCCAGGCATGAATGCAACAGGAACTTTTAATCCTGCGACCGCGGGTGTTGGAACTCATACAATTACCTATACTCTTGCTTGTGGATCTGAATCTACAACAATCGTTGTAAGTCCTTGTCAAGCATTAACTGCATGTGTTGAAAGTAATGGAAGTATAACAGTTTCAGGAGGAGTGGCGCCTTACACCTGGGCATACTATCAAGCTGCCACGAACACACCTATCACAAATCAAACTCAATGTCAATCATGTGGTTACTCATGGTTTTTTGGTCAATGTTTAAACGGAGTTACACCCGTAACCTCTTGTAGTTCACCGGCTCAATGGGTGAATTTTGCGTCAGGAACAAATGCGACTGCTCCTGGAGGCGTTACCCAGGTTCAGGTAACTGATAACTCAGGAACAGTAACTGTTTTTACCATTTCATCTCTGACTGCTTGTAATAATGTACCTTGTCCAACAATATTAGTTTCAAATGCCTCTCAGGCAAATGTTTCTTGTAATGGTGGAACAAATGGATCTGCAAGCGTTTCAGCATCGGGTGGAACTTCTCCTTATTCATATACTTGGTCACCAGGTAACTTAGTTGGTGCCACACAATCAAATCTATCTGTTGGAACATACACTATAACGGCGACAGATAATGCAAACTGCACTGGAACAATAACAGTTACAGTAACGCAACCAACTGCCTTATTGGTATCAGCAGGTGCGATAACTCCTGCCACATGTGGAAGTACAAATGGTTCTGCTGCCATTACTGTTTCCGGTGGAACCTCTCCTTATTCATACGTCTGGAATCAAAACGCTAGCACCTTGCCAAATATTACTTCGGTTGCTGGAGGAGATTATTCAGTCCAAGTAACTGACGCGAATGGTTGTCAGCAATCTTTGTCAATTACAATTCCTACCACAGGAGGCCCAACGATTTCAAGTGTGAGTCCAACGAATCCTAATTGTAATGATGTAAATAGTGGTCAAATCCTTGTTAATGCAACGGGAACAGGTGTTTTACAATACTCATTGAATGGTGGGCCTAATCAGAATTCAGGAACATTCACGAGTTTAACTTCCGGAGATTATAGTATCACTGTTACAGATATCAATGGATGTATTTCTACAACCACGACAACTTTGACTAGTCCACAAAGCTTTTCTTTAGCAACAGGAAATATAATTTCTGCTGATTGTGGTAGTTCAAATGGATCTGCAGAAGTCATTGTAACTGGAGGTTCTGGTAATTTCCAATATTCTTGGAATATTGGAGGATCTACAAATTCAATTAACTCTAATTTATCTCCTGGAAATTATGAAGTAACAGTAACAGATAACTCAACTGGCTGTATTCAAAATTTACAAATTATTGTTCCAGCGAATGGAGGTCCTTCAATTACAAATGTATTAACATCAGATAATCTTTGTTTTGGAGATCAAACAGGTAGCATTTCAATTACAGCTGGTAGCGGAACTCCGCCATATACATATTCAATAAATAATGGAAATACTCAAGTTTCTAATTTGTTTAATAATTTAAGTTCCGGTAGTTATACCATTACGGTTTATGACGCAACGAATTGTCCTAGTTCACAAGTTGTTACGCTAAATGAACCCCAAGAATTGATTGCAAATGCTGGATCGGATCAGAATGGTTGTTCAACAGATATTTTTGATTTAACAGGAACTGCAATAGGAGGGACTGCACCGTTAGATTATAATTGGATTGGTATTCAAAATAACCAAAACATTCAAGTTTCAACCGTAGTTTCTACATCATATTCATTAGAGGTAACAGACGCAAATGGATGTGTTAGTTTAGACAATTTATTAATAGAAATTAATCCCTGTGGTGCTTTAGTGATTTTCGTTCCAAATGTTTTTACACCAAATGGAGATTCTGAAAACGATTCTTATGGGATAATTTCTCAAAATGCGTTAACTCAAGAAGCTGTGATTGTTAATCGTTGGGGTGATTTAATGTTCGAATTAAATTCGCCAAATCAAATGTGGGATGGAAAAACACGAAATGGAACTGATGCATTAGAAGGTGTTTATTTTATGAAGTATAGACTGACCGGACTAAATAATACCGAAGAAATTGGTCATACTTTTTTCCATTTGAAAAGATAGTTTTTAGGATTGTTTAAGGATTCTATAAAACAATAACACAAAGTTCTATCTGTTATATAATTAATATTATGTTAAATAGAATTATTTAAAAACCAAAAGCACCTCTTTTGGAGATGCTTTCGATTAAACTAAAATTAACTGAACCTATGAATTATTGAACTACGAACTGGATGTTTTGTGTTGTTTGTGCTGTTTGAACTTTTGCTACGTACATTCCTGGTGTTAATTCGTTGAAAGTTGCGCTTGTTTGATTTGCGATTTCTTGGTTGTCAACTACTTGTCCTGCTGCGTTAACAATTGTAATTTGATTTACTTCTGCGTTATTCCAAGTGATTGTTCCGTTTCCG